>JAENWC010000215.1 GCA_016650235.1 Terriglobia bacterium | reverse complement strand
CCCCAGCCCGCTTTCCACGCAAACCACCAACAGATCCAACGCATTCGGCAGGCCGCGCCGGATCTGCTTTTGCCGCTTCTTCCCCTTAAGATTGACGTACTCGTTGGGAAGAAAGAATCCAATCGCGCCGCTGGCCAGAATGGCCATCACCTTATTGGTGGGATCGGCGGTGGATCTGGCTACGGCCAAGCCCATTAGCACGGGCATCAGTACGCCAAAGATCACCTTCGCGCCATAGAAAAACTTCATCGCGTTCGGATTCCGTATGCCGGCCCGGATCATGCGGCGTTGAATGACGCTCGCGTCCTTAGGGCTCACGGGCAGCATCGTGCCCAGCTTTTTCACCAGCTCATGAAACATCAAACTGGGGTGGATGGGCATCTCTTCCGAATCCACCGGCCCGGTCCCGGTGACGCGCTCGATGGCTTCCTTGGGACGAACCCAAAGCCGCATGCCCACCGCCGCGCCGGCCACCGCGATCAGCAGAAAAAGAAGGGTACTGATAAATAATGGCATTAGAGTCTAAACCTCAATGTTCACGATCTTACGCATGATGAGATATCCGAGCAGTTGCAACGTGATGGCTCCTCCCATCATGTAGTGGCCGGTCTCATCCTCCACGAAGAATTTCACGTACTCCGGATTGGCGTAGAACATCAATACCGCCACGCCAACCGGAATCAACGTCAATGCCAGGCCGGTCATTCTTCCATGGGCGCTGATGGCTCGGATCTTACCCCTCAGCTTGAACCGCTCACGAATCACATACGCCAACTTGTCGAGAATTTCCGCCAGGTTGCCGCCGGTGCGTTTCTGCAGCAATACCGCGGATACGTAGAAGTGCACATCCAGGAGCGGGACCCTCTTGGACAACTTCGATAGCGCATGCTCGATCGGCATGCCCAGGTTGTGTTCATCAAAGGCGCGCCTGAACTCTCCCGACAGCGGCTCCTGGAACTCCCGGTGAATCATCTCCAGGGATACCGAGAACGCATGGCCGGCCCGCATGGAACGCGCCATAAACTCCAGACTGTCTGGAAACTGCCCCTCAAACTTGAAAAGCCTCTTGGAGCGGACGCGGGCCACGTATAGGATCGGACACAAGCCGCCGAACAAACCCGCACCCAGTTGCAGCAGGAGATATGGATAGGGAACCAGCATCTTGGTCAGCAGAAAGCAAGCCAGAAATCCGGCGATACAGCCGTGCAGCAACCGTGCCGGCGTCCATTTTAGACCTGCTTGTTCCAGCAAGAGCTCAAGCCGCTTGAGCAGTTGGAAGCGCCTCAGAATCTGAAGCGCCAGACGCCCCGCATGCTTGTCCTCGGTTGCGATTAACTGAGCGCTTGCAGGGGATTTTGCCTTCCTCTCATCTTTGGGCTTTTCCAGAATACGGGCTTTGATTTTGCCGGCATCGGCGCTCCGGAAGGCCCGGGAAACAAACCACCAGATACCGATGGCGCCCACCCAGATCAAAATGGCGACGAGCAGAAAGTTAGTCATTGTCTTTCCTCAGAGCTTCGGTTCCCTTGTCTCAAATTTCCAGCACCTCGTCGAACAGATCGGGACGAAGCCGGATCCCGGCCGCCAGCAGCTTTTCATAAAACTTGGGGCGGATACCGGTTGCCGCGAATCGTCCTACCACCGCGCCCTCTGGGCTCATTCCGCGCTTTTCGAACACAAAGATGTCCTGCAGCGTGATCACATCGCCTTCCATTCCCGTGATTTCGGTGATGCTGATCACGCGTCGTGAACCGTCGCTCATGCGCGAGGCCTGCACCAGCAGGTTCACCGCGCTGGAAATCTGCTGCCGAATGCTGGTCAGTTGCATGTTCCCGTTGGCCAAGGAAACCATTACTTCCAGACGGGCCACTGTGTCGCGCGCCGAATTGGCGTGAATCGTGGTCAGTGAGCCGTCGTGGCCTGTATTCATGGCCTGCAACATGTCCAGAGCTTCTTCCCCGCGGCACTCGCCGACCACAATCCGGTCAGGGCGCATGCGCAAACTGTTGATCAGCAGCTCCCGCTGGCGGACGGCCCCATTGCCTTCCAGGTTCGGCGGCCGCGTCTCCAGACGCGCCACATGCGGCTGCTTCAGTTGCAGCTCGGCTGCGTCCTCAATGGTGACAATACGTTCCTTGGGGTTGATGAAAGAGGAGAGCGCATTCAGCAGGGTTGTCTTACCGGCGCCGGTGCCTCCGGCAATGATGATGTTCAGGCGCGCCTTCACCGCCGCTTCCAGCAGCTCCATCATCCCCGCCGTCATTGCGCGCTTTTCCACCAGGTCGGCCGGCATCAATTTGTCCGTGCTGAACCGGCGAATGGACAGCAGCGGCCCGTCCACGGCCAGAGGTGGAATAATTGCGTTCACGCGGGACCCATCCATGAGCCGGGCGTCCACCATCGGAGTGGATTCGTCCACCCGGCGGCCCACTTGGGAAACGATCTTGTCGATGATGCGGATCAGGTGCGCATCGTCCCGGAAAGTAACGCTGGTTATTTCCAGCAAACCGCGGCGTTCTACGTACACCTGCTTGTGGGTGTTGACCAGAATGTCGGAGATGGTGGGATCTTGCAGCAACGGCTCCAGTGGTCCCAGCCCGAACACCTCATCGAGCACTTCGTCGCAGATCTGTTGTTTCTCGACGGAACTGAGAAGCGTCTGCTCGCCGTCAATCAGCGTCATCAGCGCCTGGCGGACTTCACCGCGAATCCGCTGGTTGTCAATGGTGGCCAGCGCCTCCAGGTTGATCTTATCCAGCAGCTTGCGGTGCAAAGTGAACTTGAGTTCCTGATACTCGGGCTTCAGCGAGCCCTTGGAGCGGTCGGCGTTCTTCAGCAGCCTCTGCTCCCAGTTCAGTTGCTGGCTCGACTGAAGTCCGCGTTGATCTACATTGGGTAACATTTTAGTTTCTTGATCCTGGTCCTATGCCATTGCCATACTTTCATGCTTGCGACGGTACCGGCTTTAGATCCGTCAGCGTTTTGCCGCCTCGCTTGTCGGCGGCGCCGGCGCCTGACACTTTAGCCGCCAAGGCCGCAATCGACTTTCCCAAGTCGCAGTCCGCAGCTAACGGTTGGCCCAAGGAAATCACCCGGTGCAGGGAAAAATAGTCGTTGGGCACGCTGGCGTGCACCGGCCGGTTAAAGATGCTTTCAAAGTCGCTGTTGCCAATTCCGTCTTTCCGGTTCAGACGGTTCACCACTACCTGGTAACGATCCTTGGAGAATCCCAACTGCCCAAACAGGTGGACCGCCTTGCGCGCCAGATGCAGGCTCGCCAGATCACTCGTAGACACGAGATACGCCTGATCCGATTCCGACATCACCAGCAGGCTGATGCGGTGAAATATGCTCGGACTGTCGACAATCACCCAGTCATAGAGCAGACGCGCGTATTCCAGGACATCATGCAACCGGGCCGGGTCCAACGCATCTGTGTAGGGCTGGTCTGGAGCAGTCAGCACATCCACCCCGTTTGAATTTACGGTCAGGGCCGACCACAAGCCGGCGTCCAGCCGGTCCGACTGTTCAAGCGCGTCGACGATCGAATAGTTGGCCTGCAATTTCAAATAGAACGCAAGCGTCCCGCCCTCCAGATCCAGGTCCACCAGCAACACGCGCTTGCCGCTGGATTTGCTAATGGCGTGCGCCGTATGAGTGGCCAGAGTGGAACTGCCCGATCCGGGTTTGGCGGATGAGAACACAACCACCCGGCCGGTTTCAGGCTCGGATTCCGGCTCCGGTTGGCGCAGGCGCCTTAGCCGCGAGGCAGCTTCCTTTTGCATGGCGGCTGGAAATGGGGCGTGCAGAAACTCGCTCCCGCCGGACCGCAATACCGAAATTACCGCCGCGCTCTCGTTTTGGCGGTGAATCCCAACTACCTGCACGACCGGACGAACACTGGCGATGAAGCGGATCAGCTCTCCGGCCGCCTCCAGGTCCGTTGCCACATCAATTAAGACCACCGACGGCTTCAACTGCCGCAAACGAATGTCCAGCGTGTTGCGAGCCGGGTAACTCTTCAAGTCGGCAAGAATGAGAAAAGTATGGGTTTCCGCAAGAGAGTTGGTGAGCGTTTGCGCCAACTCCCGGTCCGGCGCAATCAGTAGCGCCGTCAGCCCGTTATCTCTTCCTCGCCTTTGGCCGTCCATTGTCATCCTGTTGACCTGATCGGTTCTTCACCCCTAGCGCACGCTAGCCGGGTGGCTATCCGTCTCCTGCTTCTGGATTTCCGGTGCCGGCCCGTCAGTTACCTTGTTGGCGGGCTTCTCCTTCTGTTCCGATACCGCATCGGGATCTTCCGGCGCTGCGCCTGGCTTGGCTGGATCAACGATGGCAGCTTCCGGCTTGACGGCTTCCCCGCTCTCCGCAACCTCGGCGATCGCCTTGGCCGGGACTATTGTTTCCGCTGGGGTTTCCGCTGGGGTTTCCGCTGGCGCACCGGCCGCATTGGCCGCCGGGGCGCCTAAGGCCTCAACAACCTTCTCCGGAACAGTCTCCGGAACAGGCGAGACCACTGGCGTCAGGACCGCATTTGAGGTCTGGTTGGCCTTGGATTTGTTTCCCTTCGACCCTTGCTTGACTTCGTTGCCCTTCTTTCTGGGGGTGGGTTTCACGTTCGGGGGAAGGAATTCCCGGGGTAGCACCGGGATGGGTCTAGGGTCGCTGGCATTCAACGGATCCACGATTTCCGGCGTCACCATTACGATCAACTCGGTTTTGCTCTTCTTCTCTTCCTTGCTCTTGAAGAGCACTCCGAGAATGGGGATGCTGCTGAGCCCGGGAATCCTGGCCATGGATTCCGTCACCCGGTCATCCATCAATCCGCCGATGACGAAACTCTGGCCGGGCCCCAACTCTATGTCCGTCTCCATGCGCCTGGTAGCCAGAGCCGGAATTGTGAATCCGGACAAGGTCACCGCATTGGCCAAATCAATAGTGGAAACCTCCGGCTTCACGTGCAACTGAAGCGTATTGTGCGTGGTCATTTTGGGGTTGAAGGTCAGCCGGATGCCAAACTCGCGGAACTGCACGGTCACCGCGCCAGAGTTGGCGCCACCTTGCAACACGGGAACAGGAAACTCGCCCCCAACCAGGAAGCTTGCTTCCTTCCCATTGGTCGTTACCAGGTTCGGCTCGGCCAGAATCTGCAGTAACCCTTCGGCTTGCAGGGCTTTGATTGTGGCACCCAGATTCAGGTCCGGGCGAAAAGCGAAGATGTTCAAAGCGTCCGTGATCGAAAAGCCGGTTTGCGAACCTCCTCCGACCGAATCCGGGCGCGGAGCATTGAACTGGTTGGTGGAGATGGCGCCGGGCGTGTTCAAGGCGCCCGTTGAAAACAGGTTTGCGCCTAACTGCAAGGACGCATTGCGGTTCACTTCGGCAAACTTGACCCGCAACATGATCTGCTTCTCCACCGCAGACGGTGTAATAAAAAGGTTGTTCACTACAGTCTTGGAAAGAGAGCCGACTAATGACGACACTCGGTCCGATACTTCCTTGGAACTGACTTCGCCGACAAGGGAAACCGAATCCTTGGCCGATTGCAGATGCACGTTCTCGGTCGGGAAGGTCTCTTTGATCAGCTTCCGGATCGGTTCCAAGTTGTGCTCCACCGTGATGTTATAGAAGGAGCGCTGCCCGGTCTTGGCCCAGATCACCACCGTAGATACGCCATGCCCTTTGGCGTGCAGTAGAATCTCCCGCGTCGAGACAGCGACCGCGTCCACAATCTCCGGATTGCTGGTTGAGATGCGTCCAACATCGGTTGGATAGTCGATCACGATGCTTTTGCCTATTGTGATTTTGAGATCTTCCGCAGTCGTTTGCCCATTCAGAATCACGGGACCACCAACGGCTGCCAGCAGAACCCAACTCCAAACAGAGCCCCACCGGATGTAGTCGAATGTTGTTTTACGTTGTCTCATTAGTTCCTCCCGCTACGACCGCTGGAAACCACTTCCACGGTCTTCTGCGTGCCGCGAATCACGATCACCTGGTCTGGAACCGGTGGGGGTGGGGGAGCCAGGACCGGGATCGGTGGAGCTCGGGCAATCACCACCGGACGGGGCCGTGTTTTGGGCTTCCGCGCATCCGAGCCTTCGACGTCCTCATCCTCCATCCGGACTCCGGTGATTCCCTTGCCGGGCTTCAACCGGTATAACTCCGTAAGCTTGCGTCCGCTCGTGACGGCGATCACCTTGTCGGAGGCGTTCCGGAGCACCAGTTGGATGCGGGATTCGTTGCCGGCCAAAGTGAGGATCTCCGCCTGATCCGGAGTTACCAGAAGCGTAACCACCGGCGCGTTAATGGCCTGCCCGCTCGGATCGGATTGCAAGGTTTGGCCAGCGGTCAGGACGGTAATATCCTGCAGCACGGTCGTCGTAATTGTGAGGCTGCCTTCCTTCGGAGGTTTCCCGGTCACCAGCACGTCCACATGCATGCCGGGCAATACATAGCCGGCCACGCCAACCACTTCATTGACCCGCACCGAGACCGCGCGCATGCCGACCGGAATGATCGGGGACAGTCCAAGACCGCTGCCGCGGGCGGCCAGCCTGCCTTCCAAAATCGGCTCATCCAGCAACACGTTGCTGATCACCGGCCTGTCGATCACCTCCTCGGGCTTCGAAAATGCGCCCTTCGGAAACGACGCCGCCGGCACTTTGACAATCTTGATGTCATCCGGCTTCACCGTCACACCCACCGGCAGCGGTTTGGCCGCCATCACTACATCCTGCAGGTCCGAAGGTTCGGACTTCTTAGCGCCTCCGGCGCGAGCCGACATCTGGTAGAAGATGCTCGACACCACAAGGGCGAACACCAGACTGACACCAAGTACGGTTAAAAACCTTCTATCCATCGTTTTACACTCCTGAAGCCGGCAATCGTGTTTTCAACTTTCGCCCGTTGCCCGCTAGTTCCAAAAGAAACCTTCCAAATTGCAAGTTCAACCAAAATCAAACGGTCACTGCTGGGTCTTACAGGCTGGCAAACAGCGTCAGCCAAACCCCCATCACAATCGCCGGCGCATAGGGGATAGCTAAGGGCCGATCCGTCCTGCCGCCTTTTTTCAAAACGCGAAGTATTGCGCTGACCCCGAGCACGCCTGCGGCAATCGCAGCGCCGAACACCGCTGCCAACAAAGTGGCTGGCAGGAGGCGTCCAACGCCCAGGATTGCGCCGAAGCCGGCCATCAGCTTGACATCGCCGCCACCCATCCCGCCCAACAGATAAAAAACGAGGAATACGCAGAACCCGCCTACGGCTCCCAACAACGCCGAACCGGCTCCGCGCCAGCCCTCCACTACAGAGTGGCCAGCCAGGCCGCCGGCCAGGGCGAGGGCCGGAAGCCAATTGGAAACCGTGCGCCGCGCCAGGTCTTCCACGGTGGCTACCGTGCCTACCAGGCCGGCCACCCACACCTCGGCGTGCACCACATCGGTATTCGATAGCTCCAGAAAGCTCATTTGGCCCCCCGCTGGGCCCCGCCGGCCGGCAAGCTCAGTGTGCCCTCTTGATCGCCAAATTGCCTACCGTCCAACCCGCGCAGCAAACCCGGAATACCTGCCACTGGAGGCAGTTCACTGCTCACCGCGAGACCAAACGGTTTGCTCTGTCGCAAGCGGGATAGCAGACGCGGAGCCAGGAATCCGGATCGCATCGCGAATTCCCCCAGTCCTGCGCCGGATGGCAGGTTCCAACGAGCGGGGCCCAACGAGGCCAATCCGATTGCATCGGTACTCCGTGAGGACGGTTCCGATACAGCGGGTCTACCTTTCTTCATGTTGGTCGGGCCTCCAATAGAAAATTCGGATGCGGAGGAATATTTCATTAGTCTAAGGTGAGCTTTTTTTGCGCCCTGCCCGCGCGGCGCTTCCGCGGCATCCTGATTATTACCAGCAACTTTCACAAACAAAAGGACTTTTCCGTTATCTTCCAACAGGCGCCAGGACCGGTCCATTTTCAACAGACTGGTGACAGCGGCCGCCGGTGGCAGCAGGATCACATCGATTCGGTGCCGCTCCAGAGTGTCCCTCCAGCTCCACTTCCCAGCCACAAATCCGAGGAACTCCTGGCCGAGCTCTTCTCCGTAGAAGTCACTGCGCCCATCAAAGAAGACCCGCTGTTCCGGAAAATGCCGGTAGATCAGATAGTCGCCCCACTGGTCCGTCGTCAGCACGCGCGATCGCCGGATCAGATCGCTGTGAGTTTTCACTGTGTCCACAGGAAACAAGACCGCGGGAAAATCTTCGGGCCAGACGATATTGGGCACAAGGAACAGCGAGCAGAGAAACGCCGCCGGCCACAGACTGGTCCAACGGACCCCTTTTCCCAGATCCCGGCCTACCGTGTCCAGGATTTTCCGCACGCTGGTGCGGGCGGCCGGCTCCACCCATCGGCTCCAAACAAGCTCCAGTTCGGTGGCAAGGAGCGGCACGGCCACGGCCACGAAAACCGTGATCTGACGAACCGCGCCCAAGGCCTGGTGGGCCCAGAATAGAATCCACAAGCATTCGGTGATCCGTTTTCTTTCCAGGAGCCTCCAGCAAATGGGCAGGGCGAGAAACAGCAGGAGCTCGAACTGAAAGATGTTTTCCTGCCGGAATTTTGGCGATTGGAACTCGACGACAGCCTT
>JAENWC010000214.1 GCA_016650235.1 Terriglobia bacterium | reverse complement strand
TCGATCTGCCCCCTTTTCAACCACATAACTGTTCACGTTTCGCGCTTTTCTCATCCCCCCCTGCTAACTTCAAAACGGGCAGCACCATCGCTCCAATCTGAACAGCAAAGGATCAAGACAATGTCCGCTTTAACAAATTTCACCGGGCCCACTACCCCGGAAGGCAAAGCCCGCTCCTCCATGAATGCGCTCAAACATGGATTTTCTTCGAAAAAAATTATCGTCATGTCCGGCCAGGAAGACGATTTCCAAAAACTCCAATCCGACCTCATCGCCGAGGTCCGCCCCGAAGGAGCGGTCGAAAACACGCTCTTCCACCAGCTCCTCCGCGATGCCTGGACGCTCCATCGCGTCGAACTCCATCGCGTCGAACTCCAGCAGGTCGAAATGGCCGAATCCGGCCGCGACCCGCTCTTTGACCCCGCTTGCGAAAAACAGTTCGATCGCATCGAGCGCTACCACGCCCGCGCCCAAGGCGGGTTCCATCGCTCCATCCGGCAGCTCCGCGCGATGCAAACCAACCGCATCGTGCAGACCATGCTGCCCGAACCTCTGGACAAAGGCGCCCTCCCGGCCCTCGTCAAAGCTACTGAAATCGTGGCCCTTGCAAAACGAACTCACAAATCCTGGAATGCCCTGGCCATCAACACCCTGATCGAGGCCACCAAACGCTCGCGCGAGACCTCCTCCCCCCGCACCGGCCCGCAAAGCATCGTCGAGGAGCCCGCCAAATAGCGCCCCCTCGCCTCACCCCTCCCATCCGGATACTCCACGTGTCTCTCATGCTCCCGCGCGTGATATACTCGGCCCAGTGCTGGTCTGGAGACTGGATGCGTCTGATCCCGATTTACTTTTTCGTTAATTCGTTGGTGCTTCTCGCTGCGGACACCAGCTATTTCAAAGACGTCAGACCCATTCTGCAGAAACAATGCCAGGGCTGCCATCAACCGTCGATGAAGTCATCGGATCTGGATCTCACCTCATTTGTCGCCTTAGGCCAAGGCGGCAAGCATGGTCCCGCCTTCTCCCCCGGTAAGCCGGACGATAGTCTCATTGTTAAGTATGTGAATGGTTCTCTTCAGCCGCGCATGCCGCTCGGGCTGCCGGCCCTGCCTCCGGAACAAGTGGCAGTCATCAGGAACTGGATCATCGACGGGGCCAAGGATGATACCCCGCTCACAACTATTTCCAACAAGCCCTCGGTGTACATCCAGCCGCCCGTCATCACCGCGCTGCGCTTTTCCCCCGATGGCGCGCAACTGGCCGTGTCGGGCAACCGTGAAATTCTGATCCACAAAGCGGATGGGTCTGCTCTATTGCACCGGCTGTCCGGGAAAGCGGAACGTATTCTCTCCCTCGCATACAGTAAGGATGGGAATCTCCTGATTGCCGGCGGCGGCACTCCGGCGCAGTTCGGCGAAGTCCAGATCTGGAATCCGAAATCCGGCGAGATGCTGCGATCCGCTACCTTGACCACCGACACCGTGTTTGGCGCATCGCTTTCTCCGGACGCCTCAAAAATCGCCGTGGGGTGCGCCGACAATACGGTGCACGTTTTGGACGCCGCAACCGGCAAGGAGTTGTACAAGATCGGCAACCATGAGAACTGGGTGCTCGCCACCGTCTTCGGAGCCGATTCCAAGCGCCTTGTCTCGGCCAGCCGCGACAATGCCGCCAAACTGATTGACGCCTCCTCCGGCGCGTTTCTCGAAAACATCAATCTGCTGCGCGGTGAACTCACATCCATTGCCCGTCACCCGTCCAAGGACTTGGTGGTGCTCGGCGGCGCGGAGCGGTATCCCTACATCTATCTGATGGACCGTCCGAAGAACATGAAGATCGCCGATGACACGACGCTCGTCCGCAAGATGGAACGGCAGGACGGCGCAATCTTTGCGCTGGACTGGTCCCCGGATGGGAAACGCATCGCTGTCGCCGGTGCGGCGCCCGATGTCAATCTGTATGATCCGGACACGGGCCTCAAACTCGCTTCCTGTACGGGGCACGCGGCCGGCATCTATTCGGCCGCCTTCAGTCCCGATGGCGCAAAGCTTGCCACCGGCGGCTTTGACGGAAAAGTGCGCATTTACGATGCGGCCTCGTGCCGCCTTCTCACCAGCTTTGTTCCCGTCCCGATATCGGCGGCGGCATTGACTGCCGGAGGTACGCAATGAAACGTTTGAAAACGGAATTTGCTCTGCTGCTTTTCGCCGGTAGCGCCTGGGCCGCCGCGCCGAATTTGACCGAACTGCAGCCCCGGGGCGTGCAGAAGGGCCGGCCGTTTGTTCTTGCCGTCGTGGGCCAGAACCTGGGCGAGGGCGTTCGGGTTATCTCCACTCTCCCGGCCAGCTTCACCGCCACCGGAAACGAGAAGCCCGGCATGGAAGGCCGGTACGCCACGTTCCTGGTGGAACCGTCCGAAGAGTGGCGCGTAGGTGTCTATCCGGTTCGCGTGCAGTCCGCCAACGGCCTCTCCAACATTCTGCTGTTGAGCGTCGGGGCTTTTCCGGAAATCACCGAAGAGGAGTCGCAGCCGAATGCGGCGCCCAATTCCAATGATTCCATCGAACGCGCGCAGTCTCTTCCGTCCACTCCATTTACTTTGAACGGCACCATTAAGGGTCCCGAGCGCGACGTGTACCGCATACTGGTCAAGGCGCAGGAGCGCCGCGTCTTTGAGGTGGATGCGCGCCGCGCCGGTTCCGCCATTGACCCGGTGATCACGGTGGCCAACAGCGCCGGCAAACAGGTTGCGCAATCCGAGGATGCACCCCTGGTGGGCCTCGATGCGCGGCTTGATGTGACCTTCCCCAAGGAAGGCTATTACTACGTCACCGTACACGACGCGCGGTTCTCCACACAGGCTCAGAATTTCTACAGGCTGAAATCGGGCCGGTATGACTATGCATCCGAGATCTTTCCGCTTGGCGGGAAAGCCGGCGAGAATGTGACCGTGTTCCTTTCCGGCACGCCGGTCAAAACAAAACTGCCGGCCGGAGAAAAATCCATTGCGTTCCTGAATCTGCCGGATGCTCCCACGCTTCCCATCCCGTTTGCGGTGGGCAACCAGGTGGAGTTGACCGAACCGGTTACTGGGCCGATCCAGCTTCCGGTAACCATCAACGGACGGCTGTCACAGCCCTCGGAAGCCGATAAGTACACGCTGCAGGTCAAACCCGGCGAGGATTACATCTTTGAATTGCAGGCGCGCGAACTGGGCACCTCGAAGTTAATGGGCGTGCTGACGGTCTATGACCCGGAGGGCAAGAGCCTGGCTATGGTGGGCGAAGGTCCGCTCCCGGTGGACGTATTCGCAGTCCAGGCCTCCAGCCGCACCGCGGGAGATCCGGTCCTCATCTTCCACGTTCCGGAAGCCGTCACCCAAATCACCGTCGCCGTGGAGGACCTGGCGCAACGCGGCGGTCCGCTCTACGGATACCGGCTGCACGCGAAGAAAGCTCCGTATGATTTTCAGGCCGCCATCAACACGCCTTTTGTGAATGTCCCCGAGGGGGGTACCATGCAGGTGAACTTTAGCGTGGACCGGCGCGGATATGCGGGCCCGCTCGATATTAAGCCGGTGAACTTGCCCGAAGGCGTCACTTTTTCGGGTGGCCATATTCCGGCGGAGGTTTTGGATCCGCAGAATTTAAACCGCATGCAGAGCCGGAGAGCGATGGCGGCGCTCAGCGCCGCGCCTGGAATGCGGCCGCCGCTTTCCGAACTGGCCTTTACCGCCGTCGGCAAGGACAGCGACGGCAAACCGATCGAACGGCGCGCCAGAGGAAACGGTTACATGATTGGAGTGGCCGGAGCTTCTACTCAGGGAGTGGTGGACCGCCAGCGGGCGCTCACCGGTGATTGGCTCGGCCTGGAGCTTCCGGTTTCCATCGCTCCCAAACTCCCGGCTTCGCTGCAACTGGATCTGATCAACACGGAGAAGAAAGAGTCCGGCTACGAGTTTACGTGGCGTTGGACCTGGATCACGGACGACCCGATGCAGCGCGTGCCCGAGCGGGTCTCGGTGGAAGTTCCCAACTTCATAGACCTGCGCGTGATCAATACGGCCGTGGACCCGAAGAACAAAATGACCGGAACCTTCCAGGTCACCTCCACCCGGAATACGCTGCCCGCCGACTACGACATCAACATCAACGCGGAACTCACTATCGAAGGCCAGATGGGTAAGCAGGTCATCTATTCCGCGGTCCACCGTTTTACTTTGCCGGCATTGGAAACTGAGGAGAAACAGACGAATGCGTCTAGCGCCGTTGCTCGTTAGCCTGTCGATTGCCGCTGTCTGGGCGGCCGAAGCGCCGGTCACGTTTCTGCGCGACGTTGCCCCCATTCTGAACAAAGTGGGATGCACCTCCGGCCCCTGCCATGGCGCTGCGAAAGGTAAGAACGGCTTTAAGCTTTCTCTGCGTGGATACGATCCGCAATTCGATTACGAAGCCTTGTTGTATGACTTGAACGGCCGCCGCTTCAATCGCGCCGAGCCAGCCCGCAGCCTGATGCTTTCCAAGCCGGCGCAGGAGGTGCCGCACGGCGGCGGCCTCCGTTTGGAGAAGGATTCGGCCTATTACCGGATTATTGAAAACTGGATTGCCCAAGGCGTTCCGTTTGGCGATCCGGCCAAGGATGCCGTGGCCTCCCTCGAAGTGGAGCCGAAAGAGATCGCGATGCCGCAGCCGGGCCAGTCCGCGCAGGTGAAGGTGACCGCCCGTTTCCTCGACGGCCAAACGCGCAACGTGACCGGCGAGGCGACGGTGGAATCCAACACTCCCGATTTGGCCCGCATCGAGGAAGGCAGCAAAGTCAAAGGGGAACGAACCGGCGAGGCAACGCTGCTGGTCCGCTACCAGGGCAAGCTAACCACTATTCCGGTTACGATTCTCAATCCCAAGCCAGGCTTTGTCTGGAGCAAGCCTGCCGCTTATAACTACATCGTTACCCTGATCGATGCGAAGCTGGAAAAGGTAAGAATACAGCCTTCCCCACCGGCGGACGATGCTACTTTTCTACGGCGCGTGGGCTTGGATCTCACCGGGCAGCTTCCCACTCCCGATGAGGCCCGCGCCTTTCTGGCCGACCCCGCTCCTACCAAGCTCAAGCGCACTAAGTGGATTGATCACTTGATCGGCAGTCCGGCTTTTGTGGACCATTGGACTACTAAGTGGGGCGACCTGCTGCAATCCAGCCGCAAGTATCTCGGCGAGAAGGGAACTTACGGTTTCCGGGAATGGATACGGGCTTCGGTTGCTGGCAACAAGCCGTACGACAAGATGACGCGGGAACTGCTCACCAGCCGCGGCAGTAGTTACGATGACCCGGCAGCCAACTACTTCCGCGTCACCCGCGATCCCAAGCCGACCATGGAGAAGACCACGCAGGTGTTTCTCGGCGTCCGTATGGTGTGCGCGCAGTGCCACGACCATCCGTTTGAAAAGTGGACGCAGAATCAGTATTACCAGATGGCCGCGTTTTTCTCCGCCGTCGGCCTGCGCCCCGGCTATGAAGTCGGCGAGGAGATCCTGTTTGATCTGCGCGCCGGCGATGACGCGCGCAATGAAATGAAGCATCCCAAGGATAGCCGCCTGGTGCCGCCGGAGTTCCTGATCGCTTCCGCCCACCCGGTAAAGATTCCCAGCCCACAGAAGCGCCGCGACGCCTTCGCCGAATGGCTTACCTCGAAGGAGAATCCCTTCTTCGCCAAGGCAGTGGCCAACCGCGTGTGGAGCTACTTCTTCGGCTACGGCATCATTGACCCCGTCGACGACATACGCGCTTCCAATCCGCCTGTGAATCCAGCGTTGCTCGATGCGCTGACGAAAGATCTGGTGGACCATAACTTTGATTTGCAGTCGTTGATGCGCACCATCGTGAGTTCGCGCGCCTACCAATCGTCCTATGTGACCAATGAGTGGAATGAGAAGGACGCCACTAACTTCTCGCATGCGATGCCGCGGCGTCTCAGCGCCGAGCCCCTCATGGATGCGGTAGCCTCCGCCGCCGGCGCCCGGCCGCGTTTTCCCGAGGTGCCGCTCGATACCGGCGCGGATCAACTGCCCGATCCGCATGTCGGCAAGGACGGGTTCCTCGATCTGTTCGGGCGGCCGAGCCGCGAATCGGCCTGCGAGTGCGAGCGAAGGGCGGACCTGAGTTTGCCGCAGGCGCTGAATCTGGTGAACGGCAGCACGATTTCCGATGCTGTCGCCGACCCAAAGGGCCGTGTGGCCCGGGCGATTCTCGCGGGCAAGACGGAACCGGCCTTGGTGGAGGATCTCTACCTGGCGGCGTTGTCCCGCTTTCCCACCAAGGCCGAAAGCGAACGGGCGGTGGAGTACCTGACCGGCGGCCCCAGGGCGGCGCGGGCTCAGGATCTGTTGTGGGCTTTGCTTAATAGCAAGGCGTTTCTCTACGTGTATTAGAAAAGGAGCATACCGATCATGTTGAACATTCCTGGACAACCCGGTCAGACCTGTGAAGGACCAACGCGGCGTGAGCTGATGCGCATCGGCTCGCTCGGGCTGGCAGGCCTGCATTTGCCGGGCTTCTTTCTTTCTCAGAAAGCGGCCTTGGCCAACAAGGTGGCCGAGAAGTATGCCGGCGCGCGCGGGTTTGGCAACGCTAAGAACGTCATCATGATTTTTCTGCAGGGCGGCCCCAGCCACATTGACATCTGGGACCCCAAGCCGGATGCGCCCGACAACATTCGCGGCCAGTTCAAGCCCATCAAGACCAAGATCCCCGGAACATGGATCGGTGAGCACATGCCGATGATGGCCAACGCGCTCGACAAAGTAACCTTGATCCGGTCCATGAGCTACACGCCGAACGGCTTGTTCAATCACACCGCGGCCATCTATCAAATGCTCACCGGCTATCCGCCGGACAAAGTTTCCCCAAGCGGTCAGCTCGAACCGCCCAACGCGGCGGATTTCCCCACCGCCGGCAGCCATATTTCGAAGCTCATCCCTCTCAAGGAGCCGGTGCTTCCGTTTGTCGAATTGCCGCGGCCGCTGCAGGAGTCCGGCATCATCGGCAAGGGTGGCGCGGCCGGCTTCCTCGGCAAAGCCTACGACCCGTACCGCATGTATCAGGACCCGGCGGGCAAGGTGACGCTGGAAGATTTGAGCCTTCGCAAGGATATGCCGCCGGATCGTCTCAAGGAGCGGTTCGAACTGCTCAAGGGGATTAACCAGAGCATGCCGGAACTTGAGAAAGCTCTCAACGCGAGCGCCGTGGATGAATACTACGGCAAGGCGTATGACCTGGTGCTGAGCGGCAAGGCGCGCGATGCGATGGATCTCACCAAGGAGACGGCGAAGGTGCGCGAGCGGTACGGTGATCACACTTTCGGACAAAGCGTTCTGATGAGCCGCCGCCTCATTGAGGCGGGCACCAAGTTTGTCCAGGTAAATTGGCCCTCGGTGGCCAACGGCGACCCCGAAAAGACCGCCTGGGACACGCACGCCGCCAACTTTGGACCGTTGAAGAATCTGCACTGCCCGAAACTGGACCGGTCGCTGTCGGCGCTGCTCGAAGACATGGATGCTCGCGGCATGCTGAAGGAGACGATGGTGATCGCCATCGGAGAATTCGGCCTCAGCCCGCGCATGGGCGTCTCCACCAGCGGCAACAGCAACAGTCCGGACGGCCGCGACCACTGGCCCTACTGCTACAGCGCAGTGGTGGCTGGCGCAGGCATCGGCCGCGGCGTGCAGTATGGTGAATCCGACGCCACCGCCTCCAGCCCCAAGGAAAAGCCGGTGCATCCCAACGATCTGCTGGCCACCATGTACTACGCGCTCGGCATCGATCCCGACATGGAGATCCGCAACCATCTGAATCAACCGCGGGAGTTGGTCAAGGGCAAGATCGTTACCGGTCTATTCGCCTAAGCCACGCCGCGAGCAGCAGCAAGTGGTCCCGGCCGTGTGGCCGTTCACAGACCGGAGAGATTTATTTTTAGCCTTCCGTGTCTTGCTCTTGCGAAGCGAGAAGTCGCCGGCAATGTCCGTTCCGATTCACCCCCATGCAATCATCAAAGCAGATAGAGTGCTATTTGAAAATAATCAACACCACACAAACTTTTCTCTTGCGCTGGTTGCTGGAAAGGATAACTCGTAACCTTCATCCCCAATCCCGCCTCGACCCGCGCAACCAGCCCACAAATTCCTCAGGGTCACCCGGTGACGATCCGCGCTATCCCCTCCTCCTGGCCGCCCTCGCAACCCCGGCCATGGCCGCCTGCAACTACTTCTACACCAGCAACTTCACCACCACCGATCCCGCCTGGACCACCAACTACGACATCGCCCCTTCCAGCTGGGGATTCCGGCGAAGGCGAACACTGATTCCAGAGGGAACGCGAACGGCATTCCGGGCCGAAGGCGAACAGTTCTCGGAGCGTAGCGACGCTGGCACTTCGATTGTGCCCGAAGTGTTCGGCTTCGTCAAGAAAAAC
>JAENWC010000213.1 GCA_016650235.1 Terriglobia bacterium | reverse complement strand
GTTTCTCCCACGCGGATCTGCACACCTTCCTGAACGAAACGCTTGAAGCCGGTCAATTCAGCGCTTACCGCATAGTTGCCGGGCAGTAAATATGGCAGCGTATAACGGCCTGCCTCATTCGTTTGCGCGCTCGCGCTCACACCGGTGGCGGAATTTGTGGCCTTGAGCGCCACCGCGGGCACAACGGCGCCGGTGGAATCGGTTACGCGGCCGATCATCGTGCCGCGAGGATCCTGGCCCAGCAGCGCCGGAACAAGAACAAGAAATAGACCCAAATACAAACGATTCACATGTGACATTGAACTAGACCTCCTAATTAACTGTTGACCCAAGTGTAGCAGCCTCATGCAGCCCGTGCCGGTTAGCGGGCCAGTCTCCTAAAGCGAGTTCCGAAGAAGTAAACTGAAGTGGCATCATGGATCAACCAACGCGGCGCGAACTCCTCCGGACGATGGCCCTTGGCGGCCTTGCACTTCCGGCGGGAGCGGCGGGCAAGCCTAACTTTGTTTTCCTGCTCACCGACGACCAGCGGTTCAACACTCTGCACGCCCTTGGCAACCCTGAAGTTCAAACTCCAAACATGGATCGCCTGGTGCGCCGCGGCGTGGCATTCACGCACTCCTGCATCATGGGTGGCACGGTAGGTGCAATCTGCATGCCAAGCCGCGCGATGCTCATGACCGGCCAGACACTGTTCCAGGTGCATGACAATCTCATCGCCCCCAACGCCGCGCCCGCCTCGGCGCAGAGGCCGAACAACACCTTTCCGGAACTGCTGCGAAAAGCCGGCTACGACACCTTCGGCACCGGCAAATGGCATAACGGACCCGCCCTCTATGCGCGCAGTTTCAGTCAAGGCGGCTCTATTTTCTTCGGCGGCATGAGCGATCATGACAAGGTCCCGCTGCATGAGTTTGACCCGGCCGGGAAGTATTCGAAGGAAAAAGCGAGGATCCGGCCCGGATTTTCGAGTGAGCTTTTCAGTAATTCCGCCATCCGGTTTCTCAAAGAGCGCAAGAAAGATAATCCGTTCCTTGCCTATGTCGCCTACACCTCCCCGCATGACCCGCGTATGGCCCCCGAACGCTTCGCATTGTATTCTCCGGACAAGGTGAAGCTGCCTGCAAACTTCCTGCCCGGGCATCCGTTCGACAACGGCGACCTGCGCCTCCGGGATGAAATGCTGGCCCCGTTTCCGCGCACGCCGGAAGTGATTCGCCGTCACATTGCCGCTTATTACGCCATGATCAGCGAGGTTGATTTCCAGATCGGCCGCGTTTTGGACACCTTGGACCAGACCGGCCAGGCCGATAATACCTACATCATCTTTGCCGCGGACAATGGGCTCGCTGTGGGGCAACACGGTCTTATGGGCAAGCAGAATCTCTATGACCACAGCATCCGGGTGCCGCTCGTCATTAGCGGCCCGGGCATTGCGAAAGGCCGCACCTCGGACTCGCTTTGCTATCTGATGGACGTCGGCCCTACCATTCTCGACTTGGCCGGCATCAGTGCCCCCAGCCACGTCTCCGGCCGGAGTCTGCGGCCAGTGCTGCGGAATCAGAATGCAAAAGTGAGGGACGAGGTGATCTTCGCCTATCGTCATTTCCAGCGCGGGATTCGCACCGATCGCTGGAAGCTGATCGAATACAACGTGGACGGCAAAAAGACAAAGCAGCTATTCGATCTGAAGAAAGATCCGGCCGAGCGCAACGATATTGCCCGCCTTCCCGCCCACGCCCCCGAGATCAAGACCCTGCACGCTTTGCTGCAAAAACGGATGACCGAGTACGGGGATCGCACGCAACTGGACGCGGACACATGGCCTGTTTTTGGAAGATAGTATGGCCGTACTTGCGGGCTATCATCCAGTGGTGGAGGCGCTCAAGGCCGGCGTGGCGCTGGATCGCGTGCATATCGCCCGCGGCGCGGGCGGGACCAGGGTCCAGGAAGTGGTGGACCTGTGCCGGCAACAGGGCATCCTCGTCCGGTTTGAGAACCGCGATACGCTCGACCGCCTGGCGCAAGGCGCAACACACCAGGGAATGGTGGCCGTCGGCGCGGACCAGCGGTACTCGGATCTGGATGATGTTGCCTCCGGTGCGCGGCTCATCGTCGTCGTGGATGGTGTGGAAGACCCGCACAACCTGGGCGCAATTATCCGGACCGCTCATGCAGCCGGAGCCAAAGCTGTGGTGATTCCGGAACGCCGCGCGGCTGGCCTGACGCCTGTAGTGGCCAAGGCGGCCGCCGGCGCGCTGTCGCATCTTTCCGTGGTGAAAGCCACCAACATCAACCGCGCGCTGGAATCGCTGAAGGAACGGGGATTCTGGATCTACGGACTGGATGAGCGCGGCGAGCAAGCCTACCATGATGTGGAATACAGCACTCCAACAGCTCTAGTGGTGGGGGCCGAAGGAAAGGGCCTTCATCTGCAGGTGCGCAACCACTGCGACTTACTCGTGCGCATCCCCATGGCCGGAGCCATCGCATCGCTGAATGTTTCCGTAGCCGCCGGAATCGCGCTGTTTGATTGGAAACGGCGCTATCATCAACAGTAATGCGCTCATTTACCAGAACCTTTGCACTGGTCCTCACCTTTACGTTGATTCTGGCTGCGCGGGATCCGGTCCGCACGCGTCACGCGATGGTGGTGGCGCAGGAGCCGCATGCAACCGATATTGGCGTGCAAGTTCTCCGCCAGGGAGGAAATGCGATTGACGCCGCCGTAGCCGTCGCGCTGGCGCTGGCCGTCACCCATCCCTCCGCGGGCAATCTGGGCGGCGGCGGGTTCCTGCTGGCGCGATTTGCGGACGGGACTTCCACTTTTATCGACTTTCGTGAGAGCGCGCCGCTGGCCGCCTCGCGCGACATGTACCTGGATGCTGACGGCCAGCCGACGCGCGACAGCGTAATAGGCTGGCGCGCGGCAGGCGTTCCCGGCACTGTAAAGGGGTTGGGCTTCGCGCATGCAAAGTATGGCCGGAAGAAGTGGGCCGATTTGGCGGCTCCCGCGGTGAACCTGGCCGCTGATGGGTTTGAGGTCTCCTACTCTCTTTCAAAATCGCTTTGCGATTCGGCTAAGGACATGCTGCCGTTTGCCGAGTCGAAACGAATTTTCCTCAAGGACGGCGCCTTCCATCAACCGGGCGAGCGATTGGTGCAGCCGGAACTGGCCCGAACGCTGGCCCGGATCGCGCAGGAAGGCGCGCGCGAGTTCTACGAAGGGGAAACCGCGCGCATTTTGGCGGAGGAAAGCCGTAAGAACGGAGGCTTGATCACGCTCGAAGATCTGAAAGGGTATGAGGCCCGAGAGCGCACCCCTCTGAGCGGCTCCTACAAAGGGTATGCGATCCTGACGGCTCCGCCGCCGAGTTCGGGGGGGCTGGGATTGCTGCAAATGTTCGGTGTGCTCGAGGGTAGCGGCTACGAGAAGTCCGGCGCAGGTTCGGCCGCTGCCGTACACTATGTGGCCGAAACGATGCGGCGCTTCTTTGCCGACCGCAGCGAGCACATGGCCGACCCCGACTTTTTCAAAGTGCCGGTGAAAGGATTGCTTGACCCGCGCTACATACAATTGCTGCGCTCCTCCATCGACCCGGCCCATGCCTCCAGCAGCCAGCGGATCAGACCCGGAAAACCAGCCGGCTATGAGAGCGGCGAAACAACGCACTTTTCCATCGTGGACGCCGAAGGGAACGCGGTTGCCCTCACCTATACGATTAATGAAAGTTACGGCAACGGGGTGACGGTGCCGGGCCTCGGGTTTCTACTCAACAACGAGATGGATGACTTTGCGGCCAAGCCTGGCACGCCCAACCAGTTCGGATTGATTCAAGGCGAGGGCAACGCGATTGAGCCGCGCAAACGCCCGCTGTCGGCCATGACCCCCACGATCTTGCTGCGTGACAACAAGCTGTACATGGTGCTGGGCGCGCCCGGAGGCCCCCGCATCATCAACGGCGTGGCGCAGGCGATTCTGAACGTGATCGACTTCGGAATGAATATTCAAGAAGCAGTGGACTTCCCCCGTTTCCACCATCAATGGATGCCGGACCAGATCAGCATGGAGAAGGGCTTTTCCCCCGATACTGTGGCGTTGCTGAAAGCCAAGGGACACACCATCGCGCCGATCACAAACGTGGCTCGCTTAGCCGCCATCGTGGTGGACGGCGGATGGCTGCAAGGCGCCTCCGATGGCCGCGCCGACGACAAGGCCGCGGGCTATTAAAGGAACTCGTATGCTTCATGCCCTCTCCACTCATCTCTTCGTCAATCACCGGCTGACTACCAGCTTTTTGGATCGGGCCTGGGAATCTGGAATCCCATTGCTCGAGATCTTCTGTGCGCGTCAGCACATCGACTACCGCAATCAGGCGCAGATCAACGAGCTTGGACACTGGTTCCGCGATTCCAAAATGAAAATGCACTCGCTGCATTCTCCGATGTTTAGTGACGACTGCTGGGGAAGGACCGGTCCCGCGTCCGTCATCAACATTTTGGATACGGACAAGATGCGCCGGAAATCGAGTGTGGAGGAGGTAAAGCGCGCCCTCGAGATTTCCGAGACCGTTCCGTTCCGTTACCTGATTCAACACATTGGTGTTTGGGAGGAGGAGTACAGCGACCATAAGTTGGAAGCCGCGTTTTCCTCCCTGGAAGAGTTGAACGTATTTGCCAAACAGCGAGGCGTGGATATCCTGCTGGAGAACACGCCGAACCATCTTTCCAGTTCAGACCGGCTTCTGTTGCTGCTTTCGGAAACACACTTGACCAACAATTTCTGCTTCGACATTGGCCACGCCCACATGATGGAAGGCGTTGCAGCCGCCTTTGAGCGAATGAAGAGCCGGATACGCTCTACTCACATCCACGACAACGACGGCAAGGACGATTCCCACTTGTTTCCATTGCGCTCCACGGGCGGATCCATCGACTGGCCCAAGGCCATGGAGCTGTTGCGCACAATTCCCGCCGCTTGCCCGCTGGTGCTCGAGCTGCGTGAGGTGCCGGATATGGAATCGCCACTGGCAGTGGTCCAGGAAGTGTTCGAAAAATTGGAGAATCTCTCACTTGTCTGAACCTGTTTACCAACGCATCCGCATCGCCGAGGCCGGCTCCTATGACGGCCGCCAGGTGGAGATTGCGGGTTGGCTGTATAACCTCCGGAAATCCGGCAAGATCTGTTTTCCGCAAGTGCGGGATGGCTCGGGGATTCTGCAATGCGTCGCGGTGAAGAGCGCGCTGCCGGAAGAACTGTTTGAATCACTGAAGCATCTCACCCAGGAATCCTCCCTCATCATCCGCGGCAAGTTGCGCGCGGAGCCGCGCGCCCCAGGAGGTTTTGAGCTCGACGTGGAGGATGCCACCGTGGTGCAACGCGTCTCCGAGGAGCATCCCTACCCGATCACGCCCAAGGATCACGGCATTGAATTCTTAATGGATCACCGCCATCTGTGGCTGCGCAGCCGCCGCCAGCACGCGGTCCTGAGCATTCGCCACGAAGTGATTCGCGCCGTGCGGGATTACTTCGATACGCACGGCTTCACGCTGGTGGACACGCCGATCTTTACTCCCGCCGCATGCGAAGGCACCACCACGCTTTTCGGGGTGAACTACTTCGACGACGAGAAAGTGTTTCTCACGCAGTCGGGCCAGCTTTATAACGAAGCCACTGTGATGGCGTTCGGCAAGGTATACACTTTTGGCCCGACCTTCCGCGCGGAGAAATCCAAGACCCGCCGCCACCTCACCGAATTCTGGATGGTGGAGCCGGAAATGGCCTACGCCACCTTGGACGACGTGAAGCGGGTGGCCGAGGAGATGATCTGCTTCTGCGTGGACCGGGTACTCGCGAACCGGCGCGAGGAACTATCGGTGCTTGAGCGCGACCTGACCAAATTGCAGGCGATCCAGCCGCCATTCCCGCGCATCAGCTACGACGAAGCCGTCTTGGCGCTGCAGAAAAAGGGGAGCGAGATCCAATGGGGCGGCGATTTGGGCGGCGCCGATGAAACCCTATTGAGCGAAGACTACGACCGTCCGGTGATGGTGGACCGTTATCCCACCGCGATCAAGGCCTTTTATTTCGAGCCCGCTCCGGACCGTCCGGAAGTGGCTCTCGGCGTTGACATTCTCGCGCCGGAAGGGTACGGCGAAATCATTGGCGGCGGCCAGCGCATCCACGATTTGGATCTGCTATTGCAGCGGTTGGAGGAGCACCACCTGCCACGGGAGGCCTTTGACTGGTATGTGGACCTGCGCAGATTCGGGTCGGTGCCGCACGCCGGATTCGGAATGGGGATTGAACGCTTCGTAACATGGATGTGCGGGATCGACCATCTGAGAGAAGCCATTGCATTCCCGCGCATGCTCTACCGCACGCGCCCTTAAAGATTATGCGACAGTCACCACTTGCGATTATCGGAGTTCCACTGGATCTCGGTTCCGGCCGGCGCGGGGTCGATATGGGCCCCTCGGCTTTGCGGGTTGCCAGGCTTCAGTCGCGCCTGACCTCGCTCGGCTACTCGGTGGAGGACCGCGGCAACGTCGCCGTGGATCAGCCGGAGAACCGGCCCGTCGGCAGTGAGAATGCGCGGTATCTGCTGGACATCGCCAAGACCTGCACCCGGCTGGCCACGATGGTGGAGAAGGCGGCCGTTGACGGGTTCGCGCCGCTGGTGCTGGGCGGCGATCACTCGGTGGCCATCGGTTCCATCGCCGGGATGAGCCGGTATTTCCGGCGCAAGAAGCAGAAGCTTGGTTTGCTTTGGGTGGATGCCCATGCCGACATGAATACGCCCGAGACCAGCCCGAGCGGCAACATTCACGGGATGCCCTTGGCTTGCTCGCTTGGCATGGGGCCGCATGAACTCACACATATCAACGGCTATGCGCCGAAAGTGGATCCGCGCAACGTTGCTTTGGTTGGCCTCCGCAACGTGGATCAACTGGAGCGCCCGCATGTGCGCAATTCCGGCGTTCGCTTCTTCACCATGCGCGACATTGATGAACGCGGCCTCAGGGCGGTGATGTCGGAAGCTTTGCGCATCGTCACCGACGGCACCGCGGGATTCCATCTCTCCCTCGACATGGATGTGGTGGACCCGCATGAGGCGCCGGGCGTGGGTACGCCGGTGAAAGGCGGCCTCACCTACCGCGAAGCGCACCTCGCCATGGAGGTGGCGGGCGACAGCGGCGCGGTGGTATCGATGGAAATGGTCGAGGTGAATCCGGTCCTCGACATTGCTAACCGAACCGCCGATCTGTGCGTCGAACTCATCATGTCCGCCATGGGCAAACGGATTCTGTAACCGGCCATGCCGCTCGCGCTTCTTCTCTTTTTCGCCGGGGCTCCAGGGGACCTTGAGTCCGCCATACGCGCTTTCTCCCAGGTCTACGCCGCCGTTGAGCAAAACGCCGCCGACCCTGTCGACCCGAATCGCGCCCTATACGAAGGGGCGCTGCCCGGCCTGCTGCGCAAGTTGGACCCGCACTCGGTCTTCTTCAGTCCGGGCCAGTTCGATCAGCTCAAGGAGCTGCAAACTTCCACCAGCAAGGGTTTTGGCACCGTCGTATCGGTACTCCCGGGCCGTGTGATTATTCTCCAGACCGTGGAGGGAACGCCGGCGGCGCGTTCCGGCCTTCAACCCGGCGATGAGATTGTGGCGATCAACGGAATTCGCCTGGATTGGTTGGATATGGAGCAGTTGGCCGGCCTGCTCGGCGAGTCGCGGCGCAGGCCGGCCAAGTTGGACGTGCGCCGTCCTGGAACCCGGTATTTACTGCAGTTCACACTGACACCGGAGGCGCTTGCTTCGCCGTCCGTGGACCGGGCCTACATGCTGGAACCCCGAATCGGATATGTGCGCGCCACAAGCTTTGAGGTGGAAACCGGAAAGCAGATCAAAGAAGCGATTGAGAAGTTGGGTGGGGCATCGCTACTAGGGCTGGTGCTGGACCTGCGCGGCAATCCTGGGGGCGTGCTGACGGCGGGCCTGGAGACGGCCGCGCTGTTTCTTCCGCCTGGAAAGAAACTGCTCTCCATTCGTGGCCGTGCGCGCCAAGCCGAGGAAACCTCTGTTCCGGAACGGGGCACGCCCTACAATTTCCCGCTCGCCATTCTGATTAACGGGAAAAGCGCCAGCGCCTCCGAGATTGTCGCCGGCGGCATGCAGGACCATGACCGGGCGGTCATCATCGGCGAAACCAGTTTTGGCAAGGGCCTGGTGCAGAGCGTCTATCCGTTGTCGCAAGGAACCGGAATGGCGCTGACCACCGCCTTCTATTTCACTCCCAGCGGGCGCTCGATTCAGAAGCCTTTATCGGGTGGGCAGCTCATCGGAACGCCGCTTTGGCGGAGCCTGGAAACACAGGCCGAATTTCGAACCGAATCCGGCCGCCTGGTTCGAGGCGGAGGAGGCATCATACCGGACCACCTGGTGGGGACGGAGGCGATGACTCGATTGCGCGCAGCCTTGGATGCCTCCGGCTCGATCACCAGTTTTGCAACCAGCGCCATCAAAACGCTTCCGCCCGTCACGGCCGCCTTCGAAGTGAACGATACGCTGCTGGAAAGCTTGAGGAGCTTTCTCTCCGAGAACAGGATTCTTCCGGGCGTGAGCGAATGGTCGGCTGACCGGGAATGGACGCGCAGCCGGTTGCGGCAGGAGATCTTCAATCAGACCATCGGTGTGGAGAAAGGCGACGAGGTGGAATCGCGCCGGGATCCGCAAATCCGGAAGGCGGTGGATTTACTTGGTGCGGCTAGGTGAGCCGCCGAAGGGTGAGCTTTGTGCCGGCGTGCCAAACGGACTGCTCGATGGTTGCTGTGAGCCACCCGGCTGTCCACCCATACCGGCAAGATTAGCGGCCTGCCCGGTGGCCGCCGCGCCCGACTTGTCCTGCTTATAGTCGTAGATAAACTCCCACTCCTTGATCTTCTCGCGTTCGGCGTAGACCTTGATCCCCTTGCCATCCGCTTTGCTGGCAATACCGGCGATCCCGGCGCCCATCCCCCCCTGTTGCGCCGCGGCCGCGCCCGGCAAACCGCCCGGCCTTGGTGTAGTCAACAGTTGGCGAATGAGATCCACTGCCTGGTTCCCGGCAGGCGCTCCCGGTGTGGGTGCTCCGCCAGGGCGAGGCTGGAATCCTGGAAACGGTGTCCCGGCCACTCCTCCCGTTTGCGAGCTGATGGACCCGGTGGGGCCCGGCGGAATCTGCCCCATCGGATTGAATGGAGTCTGTTGCCCAGGCAGACCAGGGATGCCCGCCGTAAATCCACCCTGGATCGGGAAAGGACTGGGCTGCCCTTGCGGAAACCCTCCGGGCTGCGCTGGATAGGCTCCAGGATACGGCTGGCCCTGTTGTGGGAAGACCTGTTGTTGCGGATAGGGCTGCTGCGGGAATGGCTGCCCAGGCATTCCTCCCGGCAGCGCCGCTCCAGGATAAGGTTGTCCTTGCATGGGCTGTCCCGGGTAAGGTTGTCCCGGGTAAGGCTGTCCCCCCGGGTAAGGCTGGCCCGGGTAGGGCTGTCCCGGGAGCGGCTGGCCCTGGCTGGCCAGAGCAGCATCCTGCGGAGGCGGAGGGTACGGTTGATTGGGGTCGTAGGGCCGATTCGGGTCGTATTGGGTAACCTGTCCTTGCCCGACTGCGGCCGCCGGACGATCACTTGCCCGTCGAGCCAGCCCGGCCGCTATCTCGCCCGGCTGACCGGCGATGCCACCGGGGTAGTTTGGATCAAAGGCAGCCGCCTGTTCCTTTTCTTTTTCCTTGTCTTTATCCTTGTCGCCCTCCTTGGCAAACGGATCCTTGGGTTTCTGTACGAGCGAATCGGTCAACACCCCGGCCGCGTCCATGTGTATGATGCGCCAGTCATCCTTGCCCGTCAGCGGATCTTTGTAGCGCTTGCGCAAGAACCGCACGTCCATCAACTTTTCAACTTCGTCCATGGAGGCGGGGTACTTCTTGTTCTTGCGAACAAAGAGTTGGATAGCGCGCTTGTACTGCTCGCCGCGATCGATGAGGAGTTGCTCCTTCTCGCGCTGGCCTTGAAATACGATGCGCGGCATCTCACGGTAGAGCACCACGGCGATGGCCGCAGCCATCATAAAAACAAACAGCAGAGCAAAGCCGGACTGTTTACGCCGCCGGCCTCTCCGCATTTCTTTGGGCCCGCAAAACGGAGCTCGTCCCGGCCTGGTGTCCGGCGGTTGCCCGTGTAGAGTGAGGGCCGGGATGGCCCTTTGCGGGCTCATGCGTGCTGGCCCGCAAGACGGAGCTCGTCCCGGCTCGGTGGCCGGCGGTTGCCCGAGTAGAGTGAGGGCCGGGACGGCCCTTTGCGGGCTCATGCGTATTGGCCCGCAAGACGGAGCTCGTCCCGGCCTGGTGTCGGGCGGGTT
>JAENWC010000212.1 GCA_016650235.1 Terriglobia bacterium | reverse complement strand
CATAGCGGTAGGTGAACTTCTCATGATCGAAGCCGAGCAGGTGAAGCAGCGTCGCATGCAGGTCGTGCACATGAACTTTATTCTCCGTCGCGGCGAAACCGAACTCGTCTGTCGCGCCATGCACGATGCCCTTCTTCAGCCCGGCTCCGGCCAGCCACATGGTGAAGCCATACGGGTTGTGGTCGCGTCCGTTCACCATGCCGGAGTTGGCGCCCAGGTCAGGCAACTCCACCGTCGGCGTGCGTCCAAACTCGCCGCCCCAAAGGACCAGCGTGTCCTCGAGCATGCCGCGCTGCTTCAGATCCTGAATCAGCGCCGCGATGGGCTGATCGCACTCCTTCGCCAGACGTCCGTGATTGGCGCGAATGTCATCGTGGCTGTCCCAAGGCTGTCCGGCGCCGTGCCACACCTGCACAAACCGGACGCCGCGCTCGAGCAAGCGCCGCGCGATCATCATCTGCCGCGCTTGCAGACCTTCGCCGTACATCTTGTGAATGTGCCCGGGTTCCTTGGATAGGTCAAAGGCATCGTCGGCTTCCATTTGCATCCGGTAGGCGAGTTCAAAGGATTGCACGCGCGCCTCGAGCAGGGCGTCATTTTGCCGCCGCTCCTGGTAGCCGCGGTTCAGCTCTAACAACAGATCCAATTGCTCCCGCTGCCCCGCCGGGGTCCCGAAGCTGTTGCGGATGTTCTCGATGAGCCGCTCCACGCGCGTCTCCCTGGTGTCGATGTGCGTAGCCTGAAATGCGCCCGGAAGAAAAGCGGAGCGCCAGTTCTGGTTCCCCTGCGTGGGCAGACCATCGGGACACAGCACAATGAAACCGGGCAGATTCTGGTTCTCCGAGCCAAGTCCGTAGGTGATCCACGAGCCAAAGCTGGGACGCACCTGACGCACTTCGCCGCAGTTCATCATCATCAGCGACGGCTCATGATTCGGTATATCGGTGTGCATCGAACGCACAACGCAAAGATCGTCCACGCAGCCGCCGACATTCGAAAAGATCTCACTCACCTCGATGCCGCTTTGCCCGAACTTGCGGAATGGAAATGGAGAAGGAAAGGCCGCGCCGGTCCGCCGCTCGGTTCGCAGTGTGATGGGGATCGGTTTGCCGGCGAATTGCGCCAGGGACGGCTTAGGATCGAATGTGTCCACGTGCGAAACGCCGCCGTTCATGAACAGGTGCAGCACGCGCTTGGCTTTCGCGCGCAGCGGCGGCGCTTTGGGCGCCAGCGGATTGGCCACTGGGCGGGCTTGCGCCTCCAACACGGAGTTTAGCGCCAGCGCACCCATGCCCATGCCACAGCGCGAGAGCAACTCGCGGCGCGTCACAAAAAGGTCGGCGTATTTCATGGCTGGTCCTTTCTCTTAGTCGGCGGAGGTGTTAGTCGACAAAGGCGAACTCGTTTGCTTCCAGCAGCACCTGCGCGTAGCGTTCCCACACCGTGAGCGGCTTGGGAGCCGGTCCGGCAAAATCGTCCTTCGCGCTCCAGCTTTGTCCACCGGATTTGATCACCGGCGCCCAAGTGAACGCGTCGTTCTCCGGATCCAGACGAGCGTCAACGATGCAATCGATGGTGTCGCCTTTTTCAACGGCGATGCCGCTGAGCCGGGTCTCAGCGCCGGAACCGTTGACCGACCAGGACGCGAGCTCACCGAGACGGCTGGAGACGATGCGCGCGCGGACTCCGTCTCCGAATGGAACCGCCGGCTGCGCATGCCGCAGCACGCCTTCGATGTTCAACTTTCCGGCGATGGGACTCACCCAACGCCGGATCACGGCTTGGCCGGGGTTGTCGCCGGGCTCGCCGCTTGCGGCCCGCAGCACTGCCTTCCCGAATTGCGCCGCCGGCAGAGACGCTCCGCCCAGCCAGCGATCCACATCGAACTTGGGAAACGGGATGAAAGCTTCCGGCTGCCCAACTCCATAGCGCCAAGGGGAAGCCGCCGCTTCCGCCGTCGCGGCCTCGGTTGCCCGGGACAGGAATTTGAGCCCTGCTTCCACCTCCCAGTCCGCCGCCGGACGGCTATACACGAAGCTGTAGAGGAGCTGGATCTTCGGCGCGGCCGTTGCCGCGGAGGCAAGCTCGGGGCGGGCGGCCAGATGGCGGGCTATTTCCGTAACGAACGGGCTGTTGAGAAAGAAGAGCGCCTGCTGCGGAACCGTCGTCACGAAGCGCATGGGCGCATGCTGATCCGGAGGCGGGAAGTCAAAAGCGTTCAGCAGCGCGGGAACCCGCCCGCGCTCAATAAAACCGTAGACGGACCGGCGCGGCACGGCGGGCTGGGCGGTCAACAGGAAAGGAACTCCGCCCTGTTTGAGATCCAGCCGTCCCGCTGCCGCCAGCATGGAATCGCGAATACTTTCGATCTCGAGCCTGCGGCGGTTCATCCTCCACAGCAACAGGTTCTCCGGGTCCAGGCGGCGCGCGGCCTCGTTGTCCGAGGAGGCCTGCCTGTAAGTGGCCGAGGTCATGATGAGGCGATGTAATTTCTTGAGCGACCAGCCGGACTGTATGAATTGCACGGCGAGGAAATCGAGGAGTTCGGGATGAGTGGGAGGATCGCCGCGCAGGCCGAAGTCGCTTGGGGTACGGACGAGGCCCGCACCAAAATGCTGCATCCAGATGCGATTCACGATCACGCGCGCGGTGAGGGGATTGGCCGGGTCGATGATGGCGTGCGCCAGATCCAGGCGTCCACTGCCGTGGAGGAAGGGCTTGGTATCCTCCCCGCCGAGACAGGAGAGGAATCGCGGCGGGGCGAGCGCGCCCGGGTTGTTCGGATTGCCGCGCAGGAACACGTGGGTGGGTTGGGGATGGGGCAGGTCCTCGACGGCCATGGCGCGCGCGGCCGCGCCGTCGTAGGCGGACTGCGCGAGCATCGTGTTGTAACGGTTGCGCAGGGTGCGGGAGTTGTTGCTGTCGCCCTCGGTGTAGACCTGTTCGAACTCCTCCAGAGGGACGTCGGCGGGAGTTGCGCCTCCGGCTTTCCGCCAGCGGTTGAGCACGTGGAGATTCAACTGGCGGTCGCGCGCCAGTTCTTCGATTTCAGGATTGGACAAGTGTTCGGAGTCCTTCGCGGCCCGTTGATATTCGGGGGCTTGCGACTTGAAGAAGGCGACCATTTCGGCATGGCGACGGGCGCGGTAGTCCTGATAGTCCTTTTCGATGCGAACCAGGCGTTGCTGGTAAGTCGTCTGGTTCGGTGAAACCGCGCCGGAAGTTCCGAGCAACGGCAGTTGGCTTGGTTTGCGGATGTTGGAAAAGATCGAGTAGAGCGAGTAGTAATCCTTGGCCGGAATGGGGTCGTATTTATGATCGTGGCAGCGCGCGCAGGCGACCGTCAGCCCGAGGAATCCGCGGGTGACGGCGTCGATGCGGTCATCCACGGTTTCGGGAAAACTCTTCGGGAACTCGCGGCCGAGACTGAGGAATCCAAGCGCGGCCAGGTGCCGGGCCTCGACATTCGGCACGCGATCAGCGGCGATCTGATACAGCACAAACTTGTCGTAGGGCAGATCCTCATTGAGGGCGTGGATGACCCAGTCGCGATAGGTATAGGACCAAGGGAATCTCTGACCGGCGTTGACCGCATCATTGACCGAGTCGGAGTAGCGCGCCACATCGAGCCAATGGCGGGCGTAACGTTCGCCGTAGCGGGGCGAGGCGAGCAGGCGATCGATGAGACGCTCATAGGATCCGGGGGCGGCATCGCGGAGGAAGTGTTCGACGGCGGCAGCGGAGGGAGGCAGGCCGGTGAGGTCGAATGTGGCGCGGCGGATGAGCGTGCGGCGGTCAGCCTCCGGTGAGGGCGCGAGCCCCTTGGATGCGAGGCGCTCGCGGATGAAGCCGTCCATTGTGTTGGGCGATGCCGGCGGCCGCGGCTGCCGCAGCGACCACAGGGCCGTTTTCCTGGGAGCGTCCTGTTTAGCGTCGGCGGGCAGCGCGGCTCCGTCGCGAATCCAGCTTTCGAAGTCGGCTACAGTTTCGGCGGGGAGCGGATCGCCCGGGGGCATTTTGAGGTTCTTGTCCTGCTGCCGGATGGCGCGGATGAGCAGGCTGCGATCGGGATTGCCGGGGAGCATAAGCGCGCCCGCATTGCCGCCTTTCCTGATGCCGGCGGCCGAGTCGAGGAGCAGTCCGCCTTGCGTGGCGGGGGCGGCTTTGCTGTGGCAGGGATAGCAGCGCGAGGCGAGCACGGGGCGGATCCGCTTTTCGAAATGATCGAGCCGGGCGGCATCGGCATTATTCTGAGCGAGGGCTGAGGCAGCTATCGCAATGGTGATGAGTCCTAACCTCGTGATGAGCATCATCGCCTCCTTATTAACGAACACGCGCAAAACGGAGCTGCCGCCCGCATCGGCAACTCGCGTGTTTCTGAAAAGTTTGGGGGGCGCGGACGGCGCCCTTTGCGCTAATAGCGCACCAGCCAGCGTGCTTTTTCGAGCAGCTTTCCGGCGTTGGGCAAAAATGCCTCTTCGAGCGGCGGGCTGTAGGGAACGGGGGTGTCGGGCGCGGCGATGCGTAGGACGGGTCCGTCCAGATACTCGAAGGCTTTCTCTGTGATGCGGGCGCTGATCTCGCCGCCGACGCCGCCAGTGAGCGTGGCCTCGTGCAGCACGATGGCTTTGGAGGTCTTGCGGACGCTGGCGAGCACGGTCTCCTCATCAATAGGGAGCAGCGTACGGAGGTCGACAATCTCCATCGAGATGCCTTCCTGTTCGAGGATCTCAGCCGCTTCGGCGGCGACGTGGACCATGGCGCCGTAAGTGATGACCGACAGGTGGCGCCCTTCTCGAAAGATGGTAGCTTTGCCGAGCGGGACGGTGTAGTCGGCGCTGGGCACCTCACCCTTGATGCGGCGGTAGAGGGCTTTGTGCTCGAAGAAAATGACAGGGTCGTTGTCGCGAATGGCCGCCTTCATGAGCCCCTTGGCGTCATAGGCGGTGGAGGGTTGCACGACCTTGAGCCCCGGTGTGTGGACAAACCAGGCTTCGGGATTCTGCGAGTGGAACGGGCCGCCGTGAATGCCGCCGCCGCTGGGGGCGCGGACCACGATGGGGACGGGGGCGTTCCAACGGTAGCGGCACTTGGCGGCGAAATTGACAATCTGATCGAAGCCGCAGGAGATGAAGTCGGCGAACTGCATTTCGGCCACGGGGCGCATGCCCATGAAGCTGGCACCGATGGCAGCGCCGACGATGGCGGACTCCGAAATTGGGGTATCGACTACGCGTTCTTCGCCGAAGCGGTCGAGCATTCCGGCGGTGACCTTGAAAGCGCCGCCGTAGACGCCGATGTCTTCGCCCAAGAGAAAAACGGATGGGTCACGCTCCATCTCTTCCCAGATGCCTTGACGGATGGCTTCGAGGTAGGTGACCTGCATCAGGCCTTCTCCACAGTAGGGGCCGGAGCAGGGGCCGGCTCATAGACGTTATCGGTGAGTGTGGAAGGATCTGGAAAGGGGCTGGCTTCGGCCCATGCGACGGCCTCGTCCACCTGGCCGCGGATCTCGGCGTGCAGATCATCCAGTTGCTGGCGGGAAGCGTAGCCGCGTTCGAGCATAAGCTGTTCCATGCGGACGATGGGGTCCTTCGCGCCCCACTCCTGCCACCTGTCCTTGGGGACGTAGTCACCGGCATCGTGGGCCGAATGGCCGGTCATGCGGAAGGTCTTGCACTCGATCAGGTAGGGTCCAAGGCCTTGCCGCGCATGCTCGGCGGCGCGGTGAGTGGCTTCATAGACGGCCCAGGCGTCGTTGCCATCGACAATTTCGGCAGGGATGCCGTAGCCGGGCGCGCGGTCGGCCACGTCCCGGCAGGCCATCTGTTTGTCCAAGGGGGTGGAGTAGGCGTATTGATTGTTGTTGCAGATGAGCACGAGCGGCGCCTTCTGTACAGCGGCGAGGTTGATGCCTTCATGCCAGTCGCCGCGGCTGGTTGCGCCGTCGCCGAAGAACACGAACACGATATTGGGTGAGCGCTGCTGCTTGAGGGCCATGGCGGCTCCGGCAGCCACGGGGACCGCGGCGGCCATGGCGCTGATGATGGCCACGATACGGCGATTCAGGTCGCCCATGTGCATATTGGCATCGCGGCCTTGCGTAAGTCCGCCGGCGCGGCCCATGTACTGGGCGAAGACCTCGCGCGGCTCAACGCCGCGGATAAAGAAAAGGCCGAGGTCGCGGTGACTGGGGAACAGGACGTCTTGCGGAGCGGCCACCAGCCCTGCGCCGACGCAAATGGCCTCCTGCCCGCGGCCGACGTAAACGCCGCCCACGATCTTGCCTTGGCGGTAGAGCTTACGCTCGATGCGATCCTCCGCCTCGCGCATTAAAGACATGTAATAGAGGAAGCGCCGGCTGAGGGCGGCTTCCGGATTTGCCACACCAGCCGTGTCGCACCTTTGCGGGCTTGCCAACGCCATCGGGCTTACTGGCTTCAATGCCGCCATCAATCCTCCAGGTGGCCCCTTGGATGTATGAGAACCGGGTCCAAATCGAATAGTATACGCTCTTTGAAAAGAGTCAAGGGGGATAGGAAACGGCAAGCGGAAAGACACGTGTGGCAATTGGAGCGTAGTGGAGATGGGAGGCGGCGCTACTTGACGGGCTCCTGTTGGATGATTGGAAGCTCCGCGGGTGAGGAAAAGCCCTCGCGGGAGCGCTTGGCGGCCTCGACCAGGGTGTTGATGGCGAGCGCATTCCAGGATTTGTGAGTTCGTTTTGCAAGAGCCACGATTTCAGTGGCTTTGACCAGGGCCGGGAGCGAACCTTTGCCCAGAGGTTCGGGCAAAAGGGACTGGACGATGCGGTTGGTTTGCATAGTCCGGAGTGCGCGGAGTGATTTATGGAAGGAGCTTTGGTAGCGGGCGTGGTAGCGTTCCAGGCGATCGAACTCTTTTTCGCAATCGGGGTCAAAGAGCGGGTCGCGGCCTGTATCGGCCATTGCAACTTGCTGGAGTTCGACGCGATGGAGCGTCCAGGCATCGCGGAGAAGCAGTTGAAAGAGAGTGAGTT
>JAENWC010000211.1 GCA_016650235.1 Terriglobia bacterium | reverse complement strand
GGCATACTCACCGCCGCCGCCGTAGTAGACCAGGTAGAGATCGCCATTGGAAAGCTCCGTGATGCAGGAGGGATGCTTGTAGGGGCCGGTAGGCGTTTCCGGTCCGAAAAGTTTTTCTGTCTTGAGTTCGGCCCAAAGGGGGGCGCACAGCAACAGAGCGGTGATTGACAGAAGGCGGCCCATCACCGTTTCTCCAGGAACTTACGCATGCGGCCCAGCGCCTCCATCAGGTTCTCCAGCGAATTGGCGTAACTGAACCGCAGATAGCCTTCGCCATAAGCGCCAAAGGATGCTCCGTTCAGACAGGCGACGCCGGCCTCCTGCAGCAAAGCCTCGGCGAGATCCTTGGAACTTATCCCTGTACCTTGAATGTTCGGAAACGCGTAAAATGCCCCGCTGGGGCGGGCGCACCGGAACCCGGGCAGCTTGTTTAACCCATCGCAAAAGGCATCGCGGCGGCGGCGGAACTCGGCCACCATCGCCTCCACTTCCGTCTGCGGTCCCGTTAGCGCGGCCAGCCCGGCACGCTGCGTGAAGCTCGCCGTGCAGGAATTCGAGTTCACCATCAATTTGCTCACCGCATCCACCAGCCAGGCCGGCATCACGCCGTAACCTAAACGCCAGCCGGTCATCGCGTAGGTCTTCGAGAAACCGTCCAGGATGATGGTCTTGTCGAGCATGCCTGGCAGCGAGGCGATGGAAACCGGCGGATCATCGTAGTGGATGCGCGAATAAATCTCGTCGGAAAGAACAAGCAGATCGCGCTCCCGCACCATGTCCGCGATGGCGGTGAGATCCTCGCCGGGAATCAATCCACCGGTCGGATTTTGCGGCGAGTTGAGAATCACCATCTTCGTGCGGTCATTCAGAAGCGAACGGAAGACGTCCAGATCAAAGGAAAAACCGCGCTTTTCCACCAGCGGCACGGGCACGGGCTTGGCTCCAAGAAACCCGATCATCGATTCGTAAATCGGAAATCCGGGATTAGGATAGATGACCTCGTCGCCCTCCTCAAGCAGAGCCATCATCGGGAAGAACAGAATCGGTTTGCCGCCGGGCACGATGGAAACGCGCTCGGCCCCCACCTGGATGCCGCGCGATGTGGAGATATGATCGGCCACCGCCTGCCGCAACTCCGGGTATCCCTGCGTCGGACCGTAGTGCGTCCAGCCGCCGTCCAGCGCATCCTTGGCTGCCTGGATCACGTGCCGGGGCGTGGCAAAGTCCGGTTCGCCAATTTCCAGATGGACGACGCTGCGGCCCTGCGCCTCAAGCGCGCGCGCCTTCACCAGCACTTCAAACGCGGTTTCAATAAGGATGCGATCCATCCTGGCTGCAAGTTTCATGATGATTTCCTAAAGAAAGGGATCCCGTCTCTATATTCGAGGAAGCCTACCGCGTCGCCAATGCGGACAGCCTCTCCGGACAGGCGCGCCGTGATGCGGCCGCCGCCGTTCAGTGTGATGATGGCGATCTGGTAGGGCGCTTGGCTCGCGAACGCCTCCGGAGCCGAATGGATCATGGTTTCGGTGTAGACGATCCCGCCGGGCAGCGCCTCGCTCATACTCTCTCCAATATCGTGACCACGCAGGTGGCGCCTGAGCCGCCCAGATTCTGCGCCAGCCCAAGGTTGTTGCGGCGCAATTGGCGATCGCCCGCCTCGCCGCGCATCTGCAGCACCAGATCACAAAGCTGCGCCACCCCGGTGGCCCCCACGGGGTGCCCTTTCGACTTCAACCCGCCGCTTGTGTTCACCGGCCTCTCGCCGCCCAGCGCCGTGTGCCCCGCCGCGGTGTACGGTCCGCCTGCGCCTTTCTTCACGAATCCCAGATCCTCGATGGCGACGATCTCGGCGATGGTGAAGCAGTCGTGAATCTCCGCGAATTCGATATCGGAGGACTGGATTCCAGCCATTCGATATGCTTTCCCGGCGGCGGCGCGGACCGTCGGAAATGTGGTGATGGTGCTCTTTTGATCGAGCGCGACGAAGTCGGAGGTTTGGGCGATGCCGCGCACGAGCACAGGTTTCGCAGTGAATTCACGCGCCCGATTGAGCGGCATCAGCAGCACGGATGCCGCGCCGTCACTCACCAGCGAGCAGTCGTAGAGCGTGAGCGGGTCTGCTACCGGCTTCCCGGCAAGCGCCTGCTCCATCGTAATGATCTTGCGCAGATGCGCATCGGGATTGAGCGCTCCATTCGCGTGATTCTTCACTGCCACAGACGCCAGGTGTTCGCGCGTGGTTCCGTACTCGTGCATATGCCGCCGTGCGATCATCGCGAACAAGGCGGGGAAAGTGGCGCCGGCTTTGATCTCGCCATTCAGATCACCGGCCGAGGCCAATATCTCGGTCACCTTCGGCGTCGATTGCGAGGTCATCTTCTCGACACCCGTCACCAGCACCGTATCGTAGATTCCGGCCGCCACCGCGTTATAGGCGTGGAAAAATGCTGCGCCTCCGGATGCGCAGGCCGCCTCGAATCGGGTGGCCGGAACGCCGGCCAGCCCGATTTCCGCCGCAATGTATGGAGCCAGGTGATTCTGCCCGGCAAAGGAGGGCCCAGCGAAGTTTCCAAGATAGAAGGCCTCCACTTGGCCGGGCTGCACTTGTGCGTTCTCCATACACTTGCGGGAGGCCGCGGCGGCCAGACACCGCAGGTCCTGACCGGTCAGAACGCCGAACGGCGTTTTTCCTATACCGGCAATCGCCACCTGTCTCATACCGTCTTCAGGATAGCGCGACTCCTTATAACTGGCCGCAAAACGGAGCTCGTCCCGGCGCGGTTGGCCGGCGGTTGCCCACGTGTAGCGAGGACCGGGACAGCCCTTTGTGGACCTACCCAGCCAATCTCGGGCCATTCCAGGTCGTGGTGTAATGAATTTTGCATGACCACGTTGCGGGCCGGGACACTGAGTCCCTTTGAGCCGGTGAGCGAGGAGGCCTTAATCCACTACCAGCCGTTTTTCTTGTTTGGCCTGAGTGAATTCGCTTTTGGCGTATGGGCCGGATCATCCATCCATGCGGTTCCGCGGGTGGTGGCGGCCGGGTTCAACTTCGGCGCGCAAGCCGGATCGCTGGCGACACTGGTGAATCCGGCGCGCGTCGCGTTGCTGATTCCGTTCCTGCTGGTGCTCGTGTTCCTGACCGGATCAGGGCGCAATAACGGCCCGCAATACGGAGCCCGGCCCAGCGCGGAGGCCGGCTGTTGCCCGGGTGGATTGTGGGCCGGCACGGCCCTTTGCGGACACTAATGTTTTCCACCCGTCTCGATTGGAGCCTGCCCAGCAACGCGCTCGCCATGATGCTCGCGCGCAAGCGCGCCGCCGGATGCGCGATTATCGACCTCACCGAATCGAACCCCGCACGCGCCGGCATTGCGCTCAAGGACAAGGAGATTCTCGAGGCGCTTACAGATGCCGCCTCCCTTACCTATGAACCTTCGGCCTCTGGGCTGGAGCGTGCGCGCCAATCCGTGGCCGACTATTACGCCGGCCTCGACGCCAACGTTTCCACCAGCGATATTCTACTGACGGCCAGCACCAGCGAAGCCTACTCCTACCTGTTCAAATTGCTGGCGGATCCAGGTGATGAGATTCTGGTTCCGCGGCCATCCTACCCGCTGTTTGAACATCTGGCCGCGCTGGAATCCGTGCGCGTGTTGAACTACCCGCTTCACTATCAGGAAGGCTGGTGGATAGATCTGGAGGAGTTGGAGCGCCGCGTGAGCGCCCGCACGCGAGCCATTGTCGTGGTCAACCCGAACAATCCGACCGGGTCATACGTGAAGCAGAGTGAGTTTGCGGCTCTCGCCAATCTTTGCCGGCGCAATCATCTGGCGCTCATCTCCGACGAGGTCTTCACCGACTACGCCTTGATCGAGGATGCCCAGCGAGTGCCAACCGTGACCGGTAACAGCGCAGTGTTGAGCTTTGCTCTCAGCGGCCTGTCGAAGCTAACCGGACTGCCGCAGATGAAGCTCGGATGGATGGTGGTGGGCGGGCCTGGAAAGCAGGAGGCCCTGCACCGGCTGGAGTGGATTGCCGACACTTATCTTTCCGTGAGCGCTCCCGTGCAACACGCCGCGCCGGCCTGGATGAAGTTGCGTCCGGAGTTTCTGGCGCGCATGTTGACTCGGTTGCGGGAAAATCTGGCCGTGGTTCGGAGCGAAATGGAAACCCTGCGCCTGGAAGGCGGTTGGTACGCCACGCTGCGCCTGCCGTCCACGCGTAGCGACAGTGAGTGGGCGCTCCGGCTGCTCGATGCCGACACCGTATTGGTGCAGCCCGGATTCTTCTACGATGTAGAACAGGAATCATTAGTCGTCGTGAGTTTGTTGACAGAACCCTCTCTGTTCCGGGAGGGCATTCATCGTATTTTGGGGAGAATAAATGAGTGAAGCAGTCCGGTTGTGCCTGGAACGGATTCATGCAAGAGAATCCGATGTACGCGCGTGGACCCGCGTGGAGCCGCAGGAGCCCCTCGGCGATGGCCCGTTAAACGGGGTTCCTTTCGGCGTCAAGGATATTTTCGATACGCAGGCCCTGTTCACCGAATACGGCTCCCTGCTGTTCAAAGGCCGCCAGGCTGAAAGGGACGCCGCACTGGTTGAGTTGCTGCGACGGCGCGGCGCGGTGATGCTCGGCAAAACGCAAACCACCGCGTTTGCATATTTCGATCCAGCCCCTACGCGCAATCCTCGAAACCTCGCCCACACCCCCGGCGGCAGTTCCAGCGGATCGGCGGCCGCGGTTGCCGACGGCATGGCCGAGTTCGCCCTAGGCACCCAGACGCAAGGCTCGGTGATTCGTCCCGCATCGTTCTGCGGGGTGGTGGGCTTGAAGCCGACTCACGGCCTGCTGCCCCTGGAGGGTGTGCTCGCATTCGCTCCCTCTTTCGACACGGCCGGATTGTTCACTGCATCGGCCCTGCGCATGCGCCGGCTTTGGCAGGAGATGGGCTTCGCCGCCGATTCCACTCCCGTTGCCGGGCTGGCCGCACTGGTTCCCCCGCCGGAGGTGGAGGAGCCAATGCGGCAGACGTTCCTCCGCACCGCCGAACGGCTGGGAGCGCCATTGCGCAACCCTCCTTTCGACTGGAACCTGGCTGCCGGGGCGGTGCGCTGCATCAACCATTTCGAAGGCGCACGCACACACGAGCAACTCTTCCGGACACACGGCGTCAGCATTGGGAGGAAGCTGGCCGAATTGATCGAGCGCGGTTTGGCGATGGGACAGAATGACTACGAACAGGCCCGGCAGGATCTGCGGGACGCCGCGCAAAGCATGGAAGAATTCTTCGCGGCATACCCGGTGGTGTTGACGCCTGCCGCATTGGGCGCGGCGCCGCCCGGCCTGTCCTCCACCGGCGATCCACACATGAACGGCGTTTGGACCGGGCTGGGAGTACCTGCCATCACCGTCCCTATGCCTGCCGGCGGCGGCCTGCCCCTTGGTTTACAGATGATCGCCCCGCGGGCCGCTGAAGCCATGTTGCTTGCCACCGCCTGTATGGTGGAGAATGAACTGGCACACTAACAAAGGAGTCAAAACAGACAATGAAATTGATTCGAACCCTAGCCCTCATGATAGGAATGGTAACCATGGCCAACGCCGAAGTTTATGAACTGAGAACCTACACCACGCTACCCGGCAGACTGAGTGCCCTCAACGCGCGGTTCCGCAACCACACCGTCAAGCTTTTTGAAAAGCACGGCATGAAGAACATCGGTTACTGGGTGCCGCAGGAGGAACCGGGCAAGAGCAACAAGCTTATCTACTTGATCTCGCACAAGAGCCGGGATGCCGCCAAGGCAAGCTGGGACGCCTTCCGCAAGGATCCCGCTTGGTTGAAGGCGCGTGACGCGTCCGAGGCCGATGGCAAGATTGTCGATAAGGTGGAGTCCGTGTTCATGGACGCACAGGATTATTCGCCGCTGAAGTAGCATGCGCACCTGTGCGCTCCTGATTCCAGGTGTGTTGATCGGCGTGAGCGCGCTGGCGCAAGAGGCTGACCTTGTAGTGCGCAATGCGCGCATCTGGACCGGTTTACCGGACAAGCCTTGGGCCAACGCAATCACTGTCCGGCAGGGACGCATAGCCGCTCTCGACGCCGGCGATACGGCCGCCACAAAAGTGATTGACGCCGGGGGCCGTATGATCACCCCCGGCTTCATCGACAGCCACGTCCATTTCCTCGAAGGCGGTTCCCGGCTCACCGCGGTACAGCTTCGCGACGCCGCCTCAAAACAGGAATTCATCCGTCGCATCGCGGCCTTTGCCAAGACTGTGCCGGAGGGCGCCTGGATCGTTGGCGGCGATTGGAACCACGAGTTGTGGGGAGGTGAACTTCCCGCCAAAAACTGGATAGATGCGGCCACGCCCAAGCATCCAGTATGGGTGAAGCGCCTCGATGGACACATGGGGCTGGCCAACAGCCTGGCACTCAAGATGTCGGGGGTCGGGCGCACCACCAAGGATATCGAGGGAGGCGCCATTGTTCGCAATGCGGCCGGTGAGCCGGAGGGCGTTCTAAAAGACAATGCCGCCTCATTGATCGAGCGCACGATTCCGCCGCCTGCGCCCACGCAAAAGGACAAGGCGCTTGCCGCTGCCATGCGGTATGTGGCCTCGCACGGGGTCACCTCCATTCATCACATGGGGACATGGGAAGACCTGGAAGTCTTCCAGAGGGCCGCCAAGTCTGGAGACCTTTCCACACGCATCTATGCCGCGGTGCCGCTGTCCACCTGGGAGCGGCTGCGCGACTACACGAGCACGCATGGGCGCGGCGATGCATGGCTGCGGTGGGGCATGCTGAAGGGCTTTGTCGATGGATCGCTTGGTTCGCACACAGCCGCCATGCAGGATCCTTTCACAGACGCCCCAGGCGACCGGGGCTTCCTGGTTACGCCGGAATTGAAACTCGAAGAGTGGATCCGCGGCGCGGATCGGGCCGGACTGCACGTGGCCGTGCATGCCATCGGGGACCGCGCCAACCGGACTCTTCTCGACATCTACGGGCGCGTGATCGAACAAAATGGCCCCCGCGACCGTCGATTCCGCATCGAGCATGCGCAGCATCTTCGCAAGGAAGACATCGCGCGATTTGCGGAACTTCAGGTAATCGCCAGCATGCAGCCCTATCATGCTATCGACGACGGCTGCTGGGCGGAGAAAGTCATTGGTCCCGAACGCGCCAAGGGAACCTACGCGTTCCGGTCTTTGTCCGATTCCAAGGCAAGGCTGGCCTTTGGCAGCGATTGGTTTGTCGCTCCGCCGTCGGTGGCCGAAGGGATCTACGCCGCCGTTACGCGCGCCACGCTGGATGACCGGCATCCTGGCGGTTGGGTCCCGGAGCAGAAAATCGGTTGGGAGGACGCCTTGCGCGCCTATACCTACGGCGGCGCCTACGCAGCATTTGAAACGGACCGCAAAGGGACGCTGGCCCCCGGAATGCTCGCCGATTTCGTGATGCTGGACGGTGATCCATCCAAGCTGGCCTCCCATCAATTGCGGAGCCTGCGCGTCACACTTACCGTGGTGGGCGGCCGCGTGGTGTATCAGAGGCCCTGAGGTTGGCGCTTCGCCCAACGGAAGCGGACCTGTCGAACCGGCACGTTTATTTCTGCACGATCCCTTAGTCCTGTTTGGCGCCCTGCATCGCGACCAATACCCAAGGGCATCCGAAGGCACTTCTACGGAGTGCCCCACTTTGGGCGTTCCTGCCTGCCTGGTTCCCGGTGCGCTTGGTTGGAACTGAAAGCCCTGCGTCTTTGCGGCTTCGGAATACCAGGATAAGCCTGGCTGATCTCGTGAACTGAAAGGAGTTCACCATGTAGTTGCTCATTCATACATGTAGCCGAACCGGAGCGGGGCGAAGTAATTCGTCTGGTGGAAACCGGGGAAG
>JAENWC010000210.1 GCA_016650235.1 Terriglobia bacterium | reverse complement strand
TCGAGCGCGGGCATGGCCTCCACCAAGAGGCCTTTGGCCTGCCGGTCCACCGCAACGATGGCGGGTTGACCGTCCAAACTCGCGAGGATGAGAAGGAAGGCGGCCTCCTCGGCATCGGATACAAACAGCTTGCGGCCCGATAGGAGGTGCCCATCCGCCCGCGTCTTGTACTCCCGCATGGACCAACTGGCATCCTCTTCCAGTATGGCGACGGTTGCCTTGGCCTCGCCGCGGCAGATGGGCGCAAGCCAGTGCCGCTTCTGATCCTCATTGCCGGCCGCATCCACCAACACACCGGCCATCAGGACCGTGGAGAGATATGGTCCGGGCAGCAGGGCACGGCCCATCTCCTCCATTGCCGCCGCGGTCTCCACTAACCCGAGGCCCATGCCGTCGTGCTCTTCCGGGAACAGAATTCCAGTCCAGCCTTGCGCGGAAATCTGCCGCCACAGCGCCGTATCATTCGCAGTGGGGGTCTCCATCAGACGGCGTACTTCGGCGATGGGGCACTCGGTTTGGAGGAACTTGCGCGCGGAGGATTTCAGAAGTTGTTGTGTTTCCGATAGTTCAAATTGCATGTCAGTAGCTCTTGGGAAGGCCGAGCACCATCTGTCCGACGATGTTGCGCTGCACCTCGCTGGTGCCGGCCTCGATCGTGTTCCCGCGCGCACGCAGGAATCCATAGGACCACTCGCCGTCGCCGGGGGCATCCGCGCAGCCCTCTTCCAGTTGCGCGTAGGGGCCTAGAATCTCGCTGGCCACCTGCTGGAAACGCTGGTTGTATTCGCTCCAGAACAACTTCAGGATGGAACCTTCCGGACCCGGGACTCCGCTCTGATTCACTTTAGTGAGCGCACGCATTTGAGTAAGGCGGAAGATCTCGATTTCGGCGTAGCATTGCGCCAGTTTTTGGCGGACAAGCGGGTCCTCCGTGGCAGGCTTGCCGTTACGCGTAAGCCCGCGCGCATGCATGACGAGTTGATGGAACTGCCTTGTGAAGTTGACGTGAAGACTCGCGCCGAGCGTATTGCGTTCATGCATGAGCGTGCTGATGGCGACATTCCAGCCATCGTTGACCTTGCCGAGTACGTTCTCCGCCGGGACGCGCACGTTGTCAAAGAAGATCTCGGCGAATTCGCTTTCTCCCGTCATCTGGCGCAAGGGACGCACGGTGATCCCGGGGCTGCGCATGTCCATAAGCAGGTACGTGAGTCCTTTGTGCTTGGGTGCGCCCGGATCGGTGCGGACCAGCAGCGCGTTCCAATCGGCCACCCAGCCGAAGCTGGTCCAGACCTTGTGGCCATTGACGATGAAGTGGTCCCCGTCCAGACGCGCTTCGGTGCGCAAGGCGGCCAGGTCCGATCCTGCTCCAGGCTCCGAAAAACCCTGGCACCAAATCTCTTCCGCGCTCAAAATGCCGGGCAGGAAGCGTTGTTTCTGAGCCTCGGTTCCGCAGGCGATGATCGTGGGGCCCACCAGTCCGATCCCGATGACGTTGGCCAGCGGCGGCGCCTGCGCCCGCGCCATCTCTTCGAGCAAGAGCGCCTGTTCCAGCATGGTTGCGCCCCGGCCGCCGTATTGTTTCGGCCAGGCCACGCCCACCCATCCGGCCTCGTAAACGCGCTTCTGCCAGGCTCGGGAGTGGGCAAAACGCTCCTCGAGTGTCTTCTTGGTTTTGAAAAGCCTGCGCCATTCCGCGAGGCCGCTGGATGCGAGCCAGGCTCGCAAGTCCTCGCGAAAGCGCAGTTCCTGCGCGGTGAGTGTGAGGTCCATACCATCTCCCTAAGTTGACCGGCCTGTCCGGCGGCGCTTTATAATTGGGCGCCGGTACGACAGAACGGTTTGCATCTTACCATGAGGGAATTGAGCCGCTGAGCCGGCCTATAATGATCCACTTGGACCCACAGCAAAGACTTCACAAGATCGTTCTTCAAATGCCGTTCAACCGCCTGCTTGGAATCCGGGTGACGCGCCGCCACAAGGATGGCGTGACCATCGAGTGCCCGCTGCGCCACGATCTGACCAACCTGGCGGGCGTGCTGCATGGCGGGGTCACCGCGACAATGGCGGATGCCGCGGTAGGCATCGCCATACACAGCCGGTTCCTGGGCACGCGGAGCGCCACAACCGTGGAAATGAAAGTGAACTATTTTCTGCCAGTGTCGGGAAAGAAGATTCGCGCGCGGGCGCATCTGCTGCGAGTGGGCAGCACTCTGTGCGTGGGCCGCGTGGATCTGTTTAATGACTCGAAGAAACTGGTGGGCACGGCTCTGGTGACCTATATGCTGCTGCCGCCGGAAGAGAAAAAACGATGACCTATTCCGGAGACACGCGAACCAGTTGCTTGCCGGTGTTAGCGCCTTGCAAGAGCCCGAGAAACGCCTGCGGCGCGCTCTCGATACCTTCCGTGAACTGTTCGCGGTAGATCAGTTTCCCTTCCCGCAGCCACGCCGCCATCTGCGTCAGCCCCTCCTTGAATCGCGCCGCGTAATCCATCACGAGAAAACCTTCAATCCGCGCCCGCTTCACAATCAACTGGCCCAGCAGCCTCGGCCCCATCTCCGGTTTGTCGAGGTTGTACTGCGAGATCTGTCCGCAAATGGCGATGCGGGCGCTTTGGTTGATGAGCGCCATGACGGCATCGGTAATGGATCCGCCGACGTTATCGAAGTAGCAGTCGATGCCTTGCGGGCACAGCTCGGCCAGCTTGGAGCGATAGGAACTGACTGTCTTGTAATTGAACGCGGCATCGAAGCCGAGCTCCCCGGTGAGCCATGCCACCTTGTCATCGGTGCCCGCAATTCCCACAGCGCGGCACCCTTGAATTTTTGCGATCTGTCCTGCCAGCGAGCCCACCGCGCCGGCAGCGCCGGAGACCACCACGGTCTCACCGGCTTTTGGCTTGCAGATGTCGAGCAGCCCGAAATAGGCGGTGAGTCCGGGCATTCCAAGAACACCGAGGGCTGACGAAAGAGGCGCGAACGACGGATCGATCTTGCGCAGCCCGCGTCCGTTCAAGACCGCATATTCCTGCCAACCGGTGATGCCTTCCACGATATCGCCTTCGGCAAACCTGGGGTGGCGGGATTTTATCACGCGGCTCACGCCTCCTCCGGTCATCACATCGCCAATGTTGACGGGCGCGGCGTAGGACTTGGCCTCGCTCATGCGGCCGCGCATGTAAGGATCCACCGAGAGGTAGATCACCTGGACCAGAACCTGCTCTTCGCCGGGATCCGGAACGGGCGATGAGACCATTTGGAAATCAGAGGCGGAAGGGAAACCAGAGGGCCGCGCCGCGAGCAGGATTTGTCTGTTAACTTCGGACATAGGGAGTTGCTCCATTATGACAAAGCCTGAGATGGGGCCTGAGACCGGCGCCGGGCGCCTCACGCATTATCTGCTTTCGCTCCCGGAGCGTGTGCTGCGCTCAGCCTCCGGGCTCATGGGCGGTTTGCTGCGCGAGGTGGGTCACGTGTCGATTCCAAGCGCCGTGCGCCGGACGCGCCTTTACGAGAATCTGGTGGAATCGACGCTTCGCTTTCTGGTGGAGCAAGTCGGGCAAGTGGACGGGGTGTATCCGGCCGAATCCAGACTGGCCGACGATTTTGCGATGCGCCGGGCGGCGGGCAATGGAGTGGAGATCATGGGCATTCTCGCGTTTCGGGCTTCACCGGTTTGGGTGATGGCGGCGCTGGCGGATCTGACCGGCGCCGGCCGGCATTTAATCCGGGAGATCGCCGAGGCGCTCAAGAAAGAAGGGCTGCTGGATCCGGAGACGCAGTTTGAAAGCGTGGACCAGATGCTGGATGGACTCGAGCGCAGCAGCAGCCACATCGCCGCCGCCATCAACACGCCCCCTCTGAACGTAGCGGAACTTCGTAAGGAGTGGTCGGCGATCCGGGAGGAGGTGGCCGCGGTTCCATTTCCTACGCTTCCGAACATCGATTCGGTGGAACGGTTGTGGGCCGATCTGCAAAAAGAGGCGGCTGCACAGCAGCGTTCCACGTTTGCAGTCAGCTCGCTGATAGCGCTGGAGGCGATGCGCAACGCGCCGGGCCAGTTGCGCTGGTTCTCGCGTAGCGCGCAGTCGGCCGCCCGGCGCACGGGGCAGTTGGTGGGCGCATCGGTTTTGGGTCACTACCGCGAGGCTTTGGACGATATGCACCGGACCGGGTTTGTGAATTTTTGGATCCGGGAGTACCGGCCGTATCTGTCGGCGGCCGCCGCGCAGTTCTCCCCGGACCGGGTGACGCACACGGACCGCATCTTGCGCCGATAATGAATTGTGAGCGATGCCAAACCTTTCCACGATCCCCACATTACGCTGAGCCGCATCTATACCAAGACCGGCGACCAGGGCGAAACCGGCTTGGTGGGCGGGCAGCGCGTGCCCAAGGACTCACCGCGGATTGAGTGTTACGGAACTGTCGATGAGCTGCTGGCGGTGGTGGGCCTGGCAGGCGTGTCCGCCGCGGCACATCCCGAACTGGAGACTCTGGCCGGCATCCTGAAGCGTGTGCAGCACGAGTTGTTTAATCTTGGCTCGAACCTGGCCACGCTGCCCCAGGATGTCCATCCCAAGCAACCTCGTATTACCCCCTCCGACGTGGAACAACTCGAAAAGGAGATGGATGCGATGAATGCCGGACTAGGCTCACTGCGGTCCTTTGTATTGCCGGGCGGGTGCCGGCTGAACGCGGAGCTGCATCTGGCGCGAACGGTTTGCCGCCGGGCGGAACGCTTGACGGTAGCCTTGTCCCGGCACGAGACGGTGTGCCCGGAGGCGGTGACTTATCTCAACCGGCTGAGTGATGCGCTCTTTGTCTGGAGCCGCTGGGTGAATCAAAGGCTGGGAGTGCCGGAAGTTCTTTGGGAGCCAAACCAGGCCTCGTCGGGACAATAGGTCGCGCCGAACATCTCTCAGGCGCGCGACATTTCCAAGACGCCTCTTTCCTTCAGGCCGGTCAGTGCCAGGCCGTAGCGGCCGCGGACGCCGGTTTTCTCGAAAATATGTTTCAGGTGAATCTTGACGGTACCTGGCTGGATTCCCAACTCGCGCGCGATTTCCTTGTTTTTCAAACCCTGCTCGACCTGTTCCAACACTTGGCGCTCACGAGGAGTGAGTTCGGAGCGGTGGTATCGCTCGGACCGCGGCGATTCCCGGAAGAGAGAATCTTCCATCCAGTTGGCGCCGCCGGCCACAGCCCGAAGGCATGCCAGCAAGGTTCGCGAATCGGCTGTCTTGCGCAGGATACCCCGGACTCCACCCTGCAACAGGCGCAAGGCTTCAGGCTCGGTGATGGAGTTACCCCAAACGATCAAGGAAGTAGCGCTCTGGAATGTTTTCAGGTCCGACAGCCATAGCAGAACTGCTTGAGAACCAAAGGACTTATCGATGATCATCAAGTCTGGCTGCAGGCGCTTAACCACATCCCCGGCCGAGACCAGGGAATCTGTGGCTCGCAAGAACTTCAGATCGGCGCAGGAGTCTATGAGGGAGCGCACGCCTTCGGCGGTGATTGGTTGGGTTTCGCAAACGGCAACCGTTCTGTGAGTAAGCATGTTGGGGGAGGGTGTCGAGTCAGTCATATGATGCTGTTGTTAGGCGCGATGTTAGCCGTTAAACTATTGAACATAAACCTTTTAATGGAGAGTAGCCAACCGGTAGCTCCGGCTGGGCCGAGAAGGCCGCAAGACATGGGCCATTGACTGCTTCGGATAATTAGTCAGTACCAACGCGGGAATATCTCATGGTTTTCCCGCGGAGACTACTCTCACGTTTTGGTGGCGATTGGCCGATGTAGACTAGGTGAGCATTCTCCCCATTGGTTGCGTGCGAGCCGAGAGACTCAAGTAAACGGGATACGTCTTTGAAGCCACGAAACATTCTGGCCATCTGCCCTGAGCGGAAGTTGCTGGGGGAGTTGAAACCATTGATCACTCAGCACTTGCCACTAACACCGGTGGCCGAGGTGAGCTACTATCCGGATCGGTCCGCACTGGCGGAAATCGTTGGAAGCGAACCTCCATCCCTTTGTTTCCTGGACACTACCTCTGACGTGGAGATTGCTCTCACCACATTGGGCGAATTGATAGGGCTTTCACCCCATACCCAGGTGGTGGTGCTGCTGGCCGACAATGATCCGGACTTGATCATGCGTTGTTTGCGTCAAGGAGCCACCGAGTTTCTGATACGGCCGCTGTCGGTCGAGCAGATGCATTCGGTCCTGGAACGGTTATCGCAAGCAAGTCAATCCGCCGCCGGAAACCGCGGTGGGGGAAAGGTAATCAGTGTCATACCGGTGAAGGGGGCTTGCGGAGCCTCCACGCTGGCAAGCAACCTGGTTTTTCAGTGGAAGCGGTTAGGCTTTAAGAAAATTCTGCTGGCGGATCTGGATCCATGCACCGGCATACAGTCGTTCCTGCTGAAGATCAAATCCACTTACAGTTTCCTGGACGCGCTGAGTAGAGCGGGAACGCTGGACTCGGATCTTTGGAAGGGGTTGGTGTGTCCGACGCAGGGAGTGGATGTTTTGCTCAGCCCCGAGAATCCCGCCGACATTAACCAGGACCTCCCGGACCCCTCCTCGTTGATCGACTTCTGCCGCCAAACCTACGAGCATGTCACTATCGATTTAAACGGGCCTCATTCAATCTGGTCCAACAGCATCATGTCGGCATCTGATGAAATACTTCTGGTCACCACCAACGAGCTGCCGGCATTGCGCGCCGCGCAGCGGGTACTCCAAAGTCTGGAGCGTATTCGCATGGATCGTTCCAAGATCCGGCTGCTGATCAACCGTTACAGCCCGGAGGTGGGTCTCAATCAGGATGCCATCGAAACCGCCTTGCGTTGTGAGGTTTTCCACGTTGTGCCGAGCGACTATGAAGCGGTCCAGAGGGCGCTCGTGGAAGGCAAGCTGATCGCCAGTTCCAGCAGTTTCGGCAAGAGCCTCATCGCGCTGGCTGACCGGTTAGGCGGGATCCGGCCTGTGCCCGAAAAGGCAAAGAAGAAGGACTCCTCATGGGGTTCCTTGTTCACGTCCCTAGTCTCGCGCGTGAACAGCTAGTCTTAAGTGTAGTGTCCTGGAAATAACTGGACAATCACACATCGGCATGCATCGGCGTTGCTCTGAAAACAATTCCCTCTGCGGGGCACGATTGCCCGCCCCACAGGCCAATATCACGTAAGCAGAGGCGCCCGCGTACCCCCCTTGCAGTCAGGTCAGTTAAACTCGCTGCGTTGTGGGCCATTTACTGAGCGAGGTATCATTCCTGCTAAGGAATATGCGCGGAAGGGTACTGTGTGGCTCGGGCCTTTTGCGGTTGATACGGTAAGGAGCAAAAACGATGAAGAAGATCATGACGGGCGCGCTCTTAATGGCCGGCGCCATTTGGGCGGCAGAGCAGGGCTGGTTTCCTCACGAGGGCGGACTGTTGAAGTACCGCGTTCAGATTCGGTTCGGCGAAGAGCCCGACACGATGCCAGAAGGCTGGAAGTTCGGCCGTGTTTCCGCCGTGGCGGTGGATGGGTCTGGTGAAGTCTATGTGTTCCAACGCGGGAAAAAGGCTGATCCGGTGGTGGTGTTTGACGCCAAGGGGAAGTTTCTGCGTTCCTGGGGAAAGGGTCTTTTCGGAAACCCGCATGGCATGCGGGTGGACCCGAAGGGCCACGTCTGGATCACCGATAACGGCGACCATCAGGTGATGCAGTTTACGCGCCAGGGAAAACTGCTGCTGACGCTGGGAGTGAAAGGCAGCGCGGGCACCGACGATAAGCGGTTCAACCGCCCCACCGACATCGCGTTCTCGCCCGACGGCAAGTTCGTCTATGTCTCCGATGGCTATGGCAATGCGCGCGTGATGAAGTTTACTATGGAAGGGAAGTTCGTGAAGACCTGGGGCGAACACGGCACGGCCCCCGGCAAATTCAATACCGTCCATTCGGTGGCCGTGGATTCGCGCGGCACTCTCTATGTGAGCGACCGCGAGAACAACCGCATACAGATCTTCGACGCGGAAGGAAACTTCCTCAAACAATGGACGCATCTGGGCGCAACGCAGAACGTCTTTATCACGCCGAAGGACGAGATGTGGATTATCACGCACCGTAACAACATCGAGAACCTCACTTACGACACGCTGGCCGGGCGCATCATGCGGATTGACCTGGGGACCGGCCGGATTCTGGGAGCAATGGAATCGCCGGGCCACTGGTTGCATGCCACTAGCGACGGTTTGATTTTTATCGGAAGTCTGACCGGCAATGTGTTCCGCTGGTATCCGGGATGGTTGGAAAAGGGTCTGGGAGCCGATGAAGGTCTGAAGCCAACCAACCAGTAGCGCGTAATGAACGTATTTGTCACCGGAGCATCGGGCTGCATCGGCGGCGCGGCGGTGGCCCTGCCGCAGGTCAAGGGAAGGTTAGCGGGTGAGATGTTCCCAATCAAGCCCCCGGCGATTGGGGCTTGGCGAGCAGCTCCGTTTTACGCGTGTTTCTCCAATGAGCTTCGGAGTAGGACAGCATGATCGCATTGCGCATTCGGAACGCTGAGCCGGAGGATACTTCGCTGATCCTGGAATTCATCCGCGGTCTGGCCGAGTATGAACGGCTGTTGCATGAAATGGTGGCCGATGAGGCTTTGCTGCGGCATCACCTGTTTGGCGCAAAGCCCATGGCGGAGGTGATTCTGGCCGAATGGGAAGGCAAGCCGGCCGGCTTTGCGCTGTTCTTTCATAACTTCTCGACGTTCCTTGGGCGGCCTGGGATCTACCTGGAAGACCTGTTTGTATTACCCGGCATGCGCGGGCGTGGAATAGGGAAAGCGCTGCTCGTGCACTTGGCCGGGCTGGCGCGAGAGCGCGGCTGCGGCCGCCTGGAATGGTCCGTACTGGATTGGAATGAGCCGTCCATCGGCTTTTACAAGAAGCTGGGCGCCGTGGCCAAGGAGGAATGGAGCATTTTCCGGGTCACGGGGGAGGCCCTGAGCCGGCTTGCCGACGGCAACGCATGAGGATTGCATTGGACGCCACGCCGCTTGCGGTCCCCACCGGCGGCATCACTCGCTATACAGTAGAGTTGCACCGGGCGCTCAATGCGGCGTTCCCTTGCGATGAGTATCTTCTCATGCAGGCTGGCGCCGGCGCGTTGCACAAAAGGTGGTGGTCCTGCGGGTTGCCCTTCGCTTTGATCCGGCGGGATGTCGATGTGTTTCATGGCGTCGATTTCTCCGTTCCTTATCTGCCGGTCCGGGCCGCTGTGATGACCGTGCATGACTTGAGTCCTTTTCGGGCGGATCGTGCTCCGGGAACCTCGGAGCGTATCAGCCGGCGCACGCCATGGCTGATCGGTCTGGGCCTCGCCACCATGTTGGTTACGCCGACGGAGGCGATTCGCAGGGAAACGATCTCTCATTTTGGAATTCGCCCGAACCGCGTAGTTGCGGTCCCCCTGGCGGCTTCGGACCATTTTCGTCCGGTTGAGAATGGACTGGAGACCACCCCCTATTTTCTTTTTGCCGGAACGCTCGAACCGCGCAAGAATCTGCATCTTTTGGTGGAGGCTTGGCGGCAAGTACGGCGCACGCACGTGGTGGACCTGGTGCTGGCTGGTCGGCAACGCGAGGATTTCGCCCCGCTTCCGGCCGAGCCCGGGCTCCGGTTGATGGGAGCGGTAGAGGAGTCCGCATTGCCTGGCTTATACTCCGGCGCCCGTGCGCTGGTGTTTCCCTCCTTATATGAAGGATTCGGACTGCCCGTGCTTGAAGCCATGCAGTGCGGCGCCCCTGTGCTCGTGTCTCGTGATCCGGCCGTTGCCGAGGTTGCCGGTAATGCGGGTCTTTCAGTGGATGCCAGTGATGCGCGGGGTTGGGTAACGGCAATGACGGCGGTGCTGGAGAATGCGTCCTTGCACAGTCAAATGAGAGCAGCCGGGCTGGCGCGCGCCAAAGCGTTTAGCTGGCCTCGGACGGCTGTGCAGATGCGCGAAGTGTATCGGGAGGCAGCGGCGCGTTTTGCAGGCTAGAGCGCTCATCATGATGCCGGAGCCGCCCTATCCGCTGCGCGGCGGCGGACCCATGCGAACCGCCGCGGTGATGCACTACCTTGCGCGGCGCTACGCTTTGGATGCGGTTTTCTTTGCCGAACCTGGTTCACAGGATCCTCGCGCGGCGCTGCCGCCGGGATTGATTCAGGATTCATTGCTGATTGAACTTCCGCGCCATAGCAAACAATTTCATTCCAGGTTCCTGCGCAATTGGAGCCGGTACCGGCGTGGGGCGCCGCCTTTAGTGGATCGCTTTTCCGGATTCGGGAAGGAAGTGGAACGCTTCGCCAAGGGACGGCGGTGGGCTGTGGCCGTGTTGGAGCACTTTTGGTGCGTGGGGTATCGAAGTGTTCTGGACGGATTCTGCGACGCCATCGTGATAGATCTCCACAACGTTGAATCGCAACTTCATCTGCGCAGCGGAGCCCTGGAACACTGGCCGGTCTCGGCCATGCACCGGCGCTTTGCCGAAGCATGCTGCGAGCAGGAGTCCTTTTTCCTGCCGCAATTTGACCGTGTGCTGGTGGCCAGCCGGCAGGACCGCCGGCTTGCGCTGGACCTTGCGCCCCAAGCGAAAGTGGACGTTTATCCCAACACCATTCCCTGGCGGGACCTGCCGGAGACGGCAAAGGAGCAGCGGATCGTTTTCTCGGGCAACTTCGCCTATCCTCCCAACCGTGACGGTGTAAAGTATTTCAACTCGCGGATCTGGCCGCTACTTTCCCGGCGTCATGCGGGTTTGCATTGGATGCTGCTCGGAAAAAACCCGGAGGCCGTTTCTTCATACGTGAAGGGAGACAACAGGATTCAGATGACCGGGGAGGTGGAGGACGCATTCCCGCCCCTGGCCGCATCTCTTGCCGCCGTCGTCCCCCTGCGCAGCGGTAGCGGTACCAGGGTCAAGATTTTGGAGGCATGGGCCGCGGGTGTCCCGGTGGTCACGACCAGCATCGGCGCCGAGGGACTGCCGGTGGTCGATGGAGAAAGTGCTCTCCTGGCCGATGATGAAAAGAGTTTTGCCGCGGCAGTCACTGCTTTGATAGACTCTACGCAACTAAGGAACAAGGTAGGGAATGGGGGGCGGAGGGTTTTCGAGAAGTATTTTACATGGGAAGCCGGCTGGAAAGGCTTAGCTGCGCTCGGGATTTGACTATACTGAAAGGACGCGCATGCGTTTTTCGGTTGATGCTCACGCCATAGGGCGGAATTTAACGGGGAACGAAGTCTACGTCCGGAACTTGTTGAAGGGGTTCGCGGCTTTGGATCAGACTTCGGACTTCATCGCATATGTTTCCGAAACAGGCTCGGAGGCATATGTCCCGCAACGGTTTCAATGCCGCCGCGTCGCCGGGAATCCGTTCGTGCGTTTGGGCGTGGATTTACCCAGGCTGTTAAGGGAAGACCGGCCCGATCTCATTCACGTGCAGTACACCGCGCCATTGAATTGCCCGGTCCCGGTGGTTGTGAGCGTGCATGACGTCAGTTTCCTGGAGCACCCGGAATATTTTCCGCATACGCGGGCGCTGCAACTGCGCTACACCGTGAAGCGTACGGTGCAACGGGCAGCGCGCATTTTGTGCCCAAGCGAATTTTCCGCGCAAGCCGTTCGCAAGGCGTACGGCTTGGATGAGAGCAATGTGACAGTGGTGCACAACGGCGTGAGCAGCCAGTTCCGGCCCATTTCACGCGAGCATGCGCAGGCATCGCTGCGCGCCCGGCTGGGCATCCCTTGCCCCTACGTCCTGATGGTCGGAGATCTCCAACCGCGCAAGAATCAAACAGGTCTGATGGAAGCATTCGAGCAATTGATCCGGCAGCACCCAAGTCTGCCGCACCACCTGGTGTTGGCCGGACAGGATAGCTGGTATGCCGCGCGAGTGAAGCAGCGCGCGGCAAAGTCCGCCATCGCCAGCCGTATCCGGTTTACCGGCTTCGTCACCGACGACCAATTGCTCGAACTCTACGGCGGTTGTGACGCCTTTGTGTTTCCGTCCTTCTATGAAGGATTCGGGATTCCGATTCTGGAAGCGATGGCGTGCGGCCGCGCAGTGGCCTGTTCCAACACCACGGCGGCGGTAGAGGTGGCCGATGGCGCCGCCCTCGTGTTCGACCCAACCTCCACCGCGGAGATGACGCGCGCACTGCGCGACCTGCTGCTCGATACGGAACTGCGCACGAGGATGGAGCGCTTGGGTACGCAGCGGGCCAACGCCTTCCAATGGAATGATGCCGCCGCAAAAACACTCGATATTTACCACGCGGTGGCCGAGCTGAAGCAGTCCGCTGCAAAGATCCGGCCGGGCGCTGTGGTGGCGCGCCGGTAGCCGCCATGCGGAAGCTGTTGCTTCTTGCGATGCTGCTATGCGCCTTCGCCGCGGGTCAGCCGGCGGA
>JAENWC010000209.1 GCA_016650235.1 Terriglobia bacterium | reverse complement strand
TCCGGGTCCTGCAAGTTCCTTTCTACTGAGCCGGAACTTTCCAGGGTTCGTGCAATCCGGTTCCCAAAAACCGTTGTCTTTGCCCTGTGTTGCCTCTGCTGAGTTAGTGTTGTTGCCTTGTAACAAAAGAATCGGGTCCACCATTAGTACTGAACGGGAAATGGGTGGTGAATGGCCGGTCTCCTCCCCGGCTTTTCCGATAGGAAGTCGCGCCGCGGTCTCCCTCTCCGCGGCGCGAAGTCCTGACCTTCATTTGGCATCATTATTGCCTTAGTACTTTCGAGCGGGTAGTTTCTGCTCCAGTTCTTACCCGTCTACAACAACAGAACCAAACCGAATCAGGAGATTCTACATGACAAAACGATCTTTGCGTCCCCTATTCGCCTGCACCGCCGCCATGGCAGCGGTTCTGGCAACCGGATGTGCCACCAAGAAACATGTGCAAGCCAGCATTCAGCCGCTCGAAAAGCGGATGGAAGATCTGGAAACGCACAGCAAGAAAACGGATTCCTCCATCTCAGAATTGGAGCGGAATCTTTCCAAGACCGATGAAGCTGTCAAAGGCGCCGACTCCCGCGCCGGGCAAGCCGCCATTGAGGCCGCGAAGGCCAATGAACGCGCCGCCCGTAGCAGCGAGCAGGCCGAAGCGGCCGGCCGCGCAGCCGCGACTGCGCAGAGCACGGCCGAAACAGAAAGCAAGCGCGTGATGACGGTGCTCGATGAGCGCATTACTAACCTGGATAACTTCGAACTCAAGTCCACTGACTCGGTTTTGTTCAAGTTCGGCAGTCATCAGTTGACCCCGGAGGCCAAGAAGCAGTTGGACGCCGCTGGCGCAAAGATTCAGGCGGAACATCGCTACACGGTGGAGATTGTGGGATTCACCGACAAGGTTGGGAACGCGGAGTATAACCTGGCGCTCAGCAAGCGGCGCGCCGATGCGGTGACGCAATATCTGACCATCGAGCAGAAGCTGCCGCTGCATCGCATCTTTGTGAACGGTGCGGGCAGCGCAGTGCTAGTCAACGAGGGGAAAACCAGGGAAGCCCGCGAACTCAGTCGCCGGGTGGAAGTACGGCTCTACACCTTGAAAGGGAATTAGAACCCCCGTCAACAGTTTCCTCACCCGTTTTTCTGGAAGCTGGGTGAGGCGGACGCCGCAGGTAGGGCGTCTGAAAGGCGAGGCGGCTCACGATGACGGGCAGGGACGCGCCGTGATCAGGTAGCCGCCTCGCTCTTTTCAAGCGATCCCGCAAGAGGTCTGGTGAACAATGTTTACCGGAGGCCGTTGACGAGATCCTGAGCCAATACATCGGCTCGCTGGGCCAGACTTCTCGCCGTAACCAGATCCGTTTGCCGCGCCTGGTTCGCCTGTTGCACGAAGTTGGTAATCCGTTCCATGTTCAAGCTTTGCTCCGTGGTGAGCTTCCGGCCGGAGGCGCGGCCGAGGTTCTGCTGCGTGCGTTGCAGTGCTTCATCGATCGCCGTGTTATAGGCTTGTTGTTCAGCCGGTGTGAGTAGTTGCGTCAGCTGCGGCGTAGCCGGCTGGGGCGCCACCTGGGGGGCCGGCTCTGTTGTTGTTACGGACGGCGGCGGGGTCTGAGCGGGACGTCTTGTGGTTCTGGTTTTCTGCGCGGGCGTTGGCTTTGCGGGCTGCGCAATGGGAGGTGCGTCCACCTTTGGCAAGCCAGCCCCGGAGGTGGCCTCCACACCAGGAGGGGAAGGCAAGGGCTCAGGCGCGGCAGGCGCAGGCTGCTGCGGCGGCGCAGTGATCACCAGCGGCGGCGCCACCGCCTTGGATTTCCGGCCGCAGGCCGAGGACAACGCTATCAGGATGAGCAGGGCGGTGGGCCGCAACAGACCTTTGAGGAACACACGCAAAACGGAGCCTGCTCCGCGCCGCCTAGTTCGAAGTTCCGCATCTGATTGGAGCCGTGCTCCACGGCCCTTTGCCCTTTTGAGGAACACGCGCAAAACGGAGCTGCCCGCCGCGAACAATCGCTTCCTTACGGCGGCGGCTCGGCAGCAGCATGTGCCAAGCGGTTCCGAAGTGTTCAGGAATAGCGTCACTGCCATACGCAAGCCTCGGTAACTCTCCTCATTTGACGCCTGCTCCTGAATCCACGGTTTCGATCGCAGCCCCGCGTCTGGACGGCTCAGCGGCAGGGTACCGCATATGAAAAGTGGTTCCTTCTCCGGCGCTGCTGACAAAGTCGATAGTGGCGTTGTGCAGTTGTACGATGCGAAATGTCATGGCAAGGCCGATGCCCGAACCCCTCTTCTTGGTGCTGAAGTAGAGATTGAAGATTTTGTCGCGAAGCTCCTCCGGAATGCCGGCACCCTCGTCAGCCACCGTTACCACCACCTCTTCTCCTTCGAGCTTCACCTGGATGCGTAGCCGTCCACTGTTCTTCATGGCTTCAATGCCGTTGCTCACTACATTCAATAATGCCTGCTTGAGAAGGTCCGCATCACCGCGGATCATGGCGGCTGGTTGCGGAGATTCGAGCTCAATCGAAACGCGGGCCTGCTCGGCTTCCGGCCAGACAAGAGCGGCCACCTGCCGCGCCAGTTCCACCATGTTAATATCCTGCAACTTGATTTCCACCGGACGGGTAAAATCGAGGAAGGTCTTCACAACGCGGTCCAGCCGGGCAATCTCGCCGCCAATCACCTCCACCTCATTCTGGACGTCGTCATAGGGGGTCAGTTTGGATTTGAGAATCTCCAAATGCAGCGCCATGGCGTTGAGCGGATTCTTGATCTCGTGCGCGACGCCGCCGGTCAGCCGGTTGATAGCCGCCAAGCGGGTAGAGATGTCCAGTTGCGACCGGATCTGGCGCCGCATTTCGGCGTCCCGCAAAGTGAGCAAGAGACCAAACCGGCCGGGCTCGGGAAACCCTTCCAGCAACTCGACGTTGACCAGTACGCGGACCGGGCCGGCCGATGCCCTGTCGAGCGTCACCGTCGCATCGTGAACAGCCTTACGGCGCTCTACGGCCTCATGCACCAGTGTTCCCACCGCGGAGGAGGCGGGGAACAGATCCTCAAGACTCCGTCCGGCCATCTGTTCCCGGCGGCGAGCGAGCAGTTGTTCGGCCGAGCGGCTGGCCCGGATCAGCTTTAAATGATGGTCGAACAGCAGCACCGCCTCGTCCAACCTGTCCAGCATCATTTCCACGTTGTTGCGTAGTTGTTGCACGTCGTCCCGGGCGCCTTGAAACTGCTGGCTGAGAACATCCAGTTTGGACTGCATCTCGGCGAATTCCTTGCCCTCTTTAGCCAGGGAATCCGATCCTGAACTCATCCCGCCGGCGGCGATGTTCTCGATGCGCTGGCTCAATCGTGCCAGCGAACGGAACACCACGTTCGAGAACAGGTAAGCCAGCAGAACGGAGGTCAGCAAGCTGAGAACCGATACAGCCGAGAGGCTGCGAACCTGCGGCATAATGGCGTTGCGGATGAGCACACTGGAGACCACGACGCGGATGGAAAGGATCGGCAGCGGCAGTTCCGGCACCCCGAGGGGAACCACGATGGCGTAGTCTTTGGATTGTCTCAGCACTTCGATAAGCCGGTCCCAGACCGGCCGCAACTGCCATTCCGTGAAATCGGGCAGTGACTGAAAGGTGATTCTGCTTCGGGAAGGGGAGGACGAGGCCAGGATGCGCCCGGTCTCATCGCACACCAGGATTTCGACCACCGCGCCGGATGTGGCCAAGGTTTTTTCCAGCAGCGACGGCAACGCCGGATCTTTCTCCACCAACTGTTGCCAGAGGACTTTGCTGGCTTGAATGGTGGCGGGAGGCGGTGAGGCCAACGCGGCTTGTTCCGTCACTCTCTGCAGCACCAGATGATGCACCTGCCTGGCGATGCTATCGGCCCGGTCCAGCGCGTCCTTAAAATTGGCTTCCGCCGCAATGCGCAAACTGACCACACATTGGGCCAGGACCAGTAGCGTGACCAGGGTCACAATGGAGATGCGCAGCCGCGTCTTAAGGGACATATCAGCCTGCTACGATGAGAGCAATCTGCCTTCCATCAGGTTTCCGAATCACTCGATCCATACTCTTTCAACTTGTTGAACAGCGTTTTGAGGCTGATCCCAAGCAACTCCGCCGCGCGGGTCTTGTTGTTCTTGGTGTGCGCCAGCGTGAGCAGAATCAGCGACTTTTCCGCCTGCGCCACAGTGGAGCCGACCGGAATAGTGATTCCCTCCGAGCCCGCCTCCGTGGATGCGGCCATGGATGCGGCCATGGATACGACTGGGGACCGCTGACCGCTCATGTTCCCGCCAAACCCTTGCTGCAAGTGTTGCTGCCCCAGGACCCCGGAACCGGCCAGGATCGCCGCGCGCTCTAATACGTTCCTCAATTCGCGCACGTTACCCGGCCATGTATGGTTCTGCAAGCGGAGCAGAAGAGTGTTGTCCACTCCCGAAATACGGCAGCCGTGTTTCCGATTGAGGTCCTGCAGCATGGCTTCACACAGGAACGGAATATCATCCAGACGTTGCCGCAGCGGAGGCAGATGTAAGCCGAACACGTTGAGCCGGTAGAACAGATCCTCGCGCAGAAGCCCCTTGCGAATGGCTTCTTCCGGAATACGGTTGGTAGCGGCGATGACACGCACATCCACGACGTTCTCGGTCTTGCCGCCGAGCCGCCGGACGCGCGAATCCTCGAGCACACGCAAAAGTTTGGCCTGGGTGCCAACGGGCATTTCGGCCACCTCATCCAGCAGCAGCGTGCCGTCCTGCGCCAGTTCAAAGCATCCCGCGCGGCGTTCCACGGCCCCGGTGAAGGCGCCTTTTTCGTGGCCGAACAATTCGCTTTCCATCAGCGTTTCCGGCATCGCGGCGCAGTTGATTGCGACGAAAGGTCCGGCATGGCGTGGGCTGAGCCGGTGAATGGCCCGAGCCACCAATTCCTTACCGGTGCCGCTCTCCCCTATAATGAGAACGGCGGCCTTACTGGGCGCCACCTGGCGCACCAGCGAGAACACTTCCTGCATGGCCTCGGAGTTGCCCACCAGATCCCCCAAAACGCCTTGATAACTCAACTGGCGTTGGAGCCTCTCGGTCTCTTCGCTGAGCAGGCTCTGGGCCGTAGCCCGCTCCAGCAGTAAGCGCAGCACACTGGCCTGGATCGGTTTTTCGAGAAACCAATACGCGCCCAAATCGTGCGTGGTGGAGAGCGCGGTTTCAATGTTGCCAAAGGCGGTGATGACGATCGCCGGTATCCGGCTGCCGCTTGATTTGAGCCGCCGCAACAATTCATAGCCGTCGACACGCGGCATCATCAGGTCCGTCAGCAGGACGTGCGGAGCAAAGCCAGGGAGCCGGTCCAGGGCTTCCTGCCCGTCGGCGGCGGTTTCAGTGGTGAAACCCCAACCCGAGATCATGTTGGACAGTCCGTTGCGCTGGTTCTCCTCGTCGTCGGCAATGAGCACGCGAGTGGTTCCGATTTTGGCGGGTGAACTCACCACAACAGTGTAGCGCGAGCCAGTCCAGTAAACCTTGCTCACCGCTCCCTGTTGGCCGCGGCTCGCTCACGGTAAAGCAGGGAGCGGTGGCTGGCGGCCTATTTGCGGAACACGTCTATGATGCGCGAGAAGAAGCCCTTCTTCTCCCGCGGCTCAGGCGCTTTGGGCGTGGGCTGCCCAGCGGCGGGAGTGGGAATGGTAGTGGTTCGTTTGGCGCGGCGCGGCCGGCCGGAATCGTCCACCTGCTGCGAGGATTCCTGCGCGGGCATATCCCAGGACGCAACCTGTGTGGCGCCGCCGCAGTGTTCCAAGGGTTGCGTTCCAGCCAAAAAGACTTCCGCGCGGGAGCCGGCCGCGCAGCCGCCTCCGGCGAGTTTTCCAGTGCCTGGGTCGATATCCACCGAGACGATCCCGTCGGGCGCCTCAAATGGCTTGGCACGGCGATACGGACGGAACTGATGCGCCCGCTTCATGAACTCAGTCCAGATGGGCAGCGCGGATTTTGCGCCCTCAAGATTGATATCGCGATTGTCGTCATAGCCAACCCACACAATGCAGATCAGCTCAGAGGTGAAGCCGGCAAACCAGCCGTCGTGTGATGTGCCGGTCTTGCCGGCGGCGGGCAACGCGAATCCGCGCGCGCGCGTTCCAGCCGCTGTTCCCGAGCGCATCACCTCCTCCAGCATGTTGACCATCATGTAAGCGATGCGCGGATCCAGTACTTCGCGTTGGGCGGGTTTGCTGGTGTAGATCATGTTGCCTTGCTGGTCGCGGATCAGCTTGATCCAGGTGGGCTCCACAAAAATGCCGCGGTTGGAAAAGATGGTATAGGCTCCGGCGATCTCGATCGGCTTGACCTCATAGGCGCCAAGGGCCACGGCCGGAGTGGGCTGTATATCCATGTTGAGTCCCGCATTGCGCGCCAGCTCCACCACGGTGTCATAGCCCACCATTTCGGCAAACTTGATGGTGGGGATGTTCATGGATTTGGAGAGCGCCTGCCGCATGGTGACCAGACCGCGGAACTCGTTCTTGAAATTGCTCGGCTCGTACGGCTTTTCGTCGAACCAAAATGTGGTCGGCTCATCCATTACCGTCGTGATAGGAGTGAGCGGTTTCGGTCCACCCTCGAGCGCGGTATTGAGCGCGGCCGCAAACACGAAGGGCTTGAAGGCTGAGCCTGGCTGTCGTTTGGCGAGGGCGCGATTCAACTGGCTGGTTCCGTAGTGGCGCCCCCCGATGAGAGCTTTCAATTCGCCGGTGTGGGCATCGAGGGCTACCAGGGCCGCCTGCACCTGCGGCCAGCCTTTGGCAGTGGTGCGGCCGCGGCGCGTCAGCAGGTCGTCCACCTCCTTTAAGCCGGCGCGCATGGCTTCGGAGGCGGCCTTCTGGAGATTTATGTCGAGCGACGTATAGACGCGGTAGCTGTTGGCCTGGAAGTCGTGATCGCGAAATTGATTGCGGAGCTGGCTGTTGACCAGATCCACGAAGTAGGGGGCGTCTTCGGATTCGCTGCTGTTGCCCGCTACTCCCAGCTCCGCGTTGACGCCGTCCTCGTACTCCTTCTGGGTGATGTAGCCGTTGTCGCGCATCATGAGCAGAATGATGTTGCGGCGCGTGCGCGCGCGATCCGGGTAGAGCAGCGGGTTGTAGCGGCTGGGCGATTGGACGATGCCGGCCAGCAGCGCGGTTTCCGGAATCTTGAGCTGGCGCAGGTCCTTGCCAAAAAATACCTGCGCCCCTTCGCCATATCCATGAATACTGAAGCTGCCGACGCGGCCGAGATAAATTTGATTGGCGTAGTGCTCAAAGATCTCTTCCTTGGAGAGCTTACGCTCCAGATGCAGCGTGATGAGAATCTCGGGGATCTTGCGCCGCCACGTGCGTTCGGTAGTGAGCAGGAGACTGCGCGCCAACTGCATGCTGAGCGTGGATGCGCCCTGCGTGTGGCTCTGCGTCTTGATGTCGACGTAGGCGGACTTGAGAATGCGAAATGGGTCGAATCCGGAGTGCTGGAAGAAGCGCTTGTCCTCAGCCGACAGAACGGCGTTGATCACCAGTTGCGGGATGTCCTGGAAGCGGAGGATACGCCGCTTTTCGCGGTTGCGGTCAAACAGGTTCGTGATGAGTTCCGGTTCCACCCAGAACTGCGTGCGCGCCGTGTTGTCGCGCAGCGAGGTGATCTGCTCCACATCGCCGCCCTTGAATCGAACTGCGTGGGCTTCCTGTTGGAAGAAGGAGTCCACGCCCGGGAAAACCTCGATTGCGTCGGGCCGGAGCTGATACCAGCCCATGCGATTGCTGCGCGACTCTCCATATCCGGCGCGGCGCAAAGCAAAGGCGATCTCATCGGGCGAGGAATCATCGCCCAGGCTGATCACCTGCGGAGCTCCATAAAGTTTGGAGGTGTTGATGTAGGGGCCGTTGGCGAGCCGGTCTTCGATGAGCGTGGCGTATTTGTAGTAGTAGTAGGAAAAAATGATGAGCCCGGTGCAGAAGGAGAGAACCATCAGCGCCAGGAACACTTTGCCCGCGGTTTGGGAAAGAACCCGCGGGATCAGAGACGGTTTGCCGGACTTTGGGGTTTTGGAAGTAGGTTCAGCGGAGCGGGTCACAATATTTCCCGTTAGAATACCATCTTCGCACGCTGGCGGCTGTCGCGGTTGAGGGCCGCCGGATGATGAAGACAAGGAGGAGAAAAGCTCCCAGCCGGTGCATTCCACAAGATGAAACTCACTCCGCTGAAAAAAAACGGCGAATAGGGGCGCGCCTATGGTCTAAAAGACCAGCCGCAGCGAAAGCTGCGCTTGCCGGCTCGTTCCCAAACCAACGGCTCTTTCCAGCGTACGGTTGATTACGCCGAACGTGCCCCCCGCTGATGAGGCGTCGAATGGCTGCCCCGGTTGGATCTGCCGCGCCGCGGTCCCCAGCGAGTTGTTCAGCCGCGACGACGGATTCGCGAAGTTGGCATGGTTGAAAAGATTGTACATCTCGGCTCGAAACTCCAGATGGATCCTCTCTCGTACCGGGAACCGCTTGTGCAGCGTAAGGTCGAACTGCGCCATCCCGGGTCCGGAGAGTGCGTTCCGAGCAAGATTGCCGTAGGTCCCGGGCTGCGGCATTGCGAATGCCGCCGGGTTGATGAAGTACAGCTTGTCTCCTGTTTTCAGATAAGGGTTTACGCCCGCTACCAGATCCGGCCGGCGCACGTTGCGCGACGCCCCGCCTCCTGGCGTGTTGATGATTGCCGACGTGACAGGACTACCTCCTACTAGAATCGGACTGTTGACGATCGCTCCGGTTCGGTTATCCCGGTAGACTACATCGTTTCGTGTGATGCCCACCTCAACCGGCAGCCCGGTGCGCGCGTTCAAAATGCCACCCACCTGCCATCCGCCCAACACACCCTTGCCGAACGGCAGCTCATACAGTAAGTTCAGATTCATGCTGTGCCGCACATCGAAGTTGTTGTTGCCGCGATCGCCTCTATAGTGGAAGGGGTCCTGGACCGTGCGCGCTTCATTAGACCCCGCACTGGTACCAAGGCTGTGCCCCCATGTCCACTGCCCGCCAATCGTGAGACCCCGGTGGTAGCGTCTGGAAAACGAAGTTTGCAGCGCGTTGTAGCTGTCGTTGCCCCCGCTGGTCTTGATGTCCACTTCAGCGAACCGATCCCCAAACTGCCGTGTCACAATGGCGGCTCCGGTCACAGGATTCGTGTCTACTCCGGTGATCAGGTTCGTGATGCTCCGCAGAAACAGGTTGCGCCCCTGACTGCCGACGTAGGCAATCGTCAACACCGTCCCCGAGGCGAGTTGATGCTGCACGGACGCGGTATAGCTAAAGATGCGTTCCGGAACCCGGTAGCCCGGCGTGTAAGCCCGGGGCTGATACCGCAGCGTGGGGCTGTTGATGTCGTAGCGCGCAAGGATCTGATTTGGATCCACCGGGAAGACAGATCCGGCCGGTAAGGTCGTGACCACACGATCGCTCTCGATCGGTTGGATCAGGTCCTCGGTTTGGCCTGGACCGTAGTAGTAGCCGGCGCCGATCCGGAATACGGTGTTGTTGTGGAACCGCCCCGGAGCCCAATTCAAGGCGAGCCTCGGACCAAAGTTCTTCATCGAGCTCTGATAGAACGGCGCGTTGGAAGGCTTCAACACCCCGTTCACCGTATCCATCTGCACATTCAGGTTTCGTGCCTCATGCAGCACGGAGAAATACTCCCACCGCAGTCCATAATTGAGGGTCACATTTTGCCTCAGCTTCCATTCGTCCTGCGCGTAGCCGATATAGTAAGTTTGCCGCGCCTCCCGTATTCCAGTGGCCCCATTGTTGTAAGGGCTTGGCGTGCTCAAGTCGCTCGTGAACTGGATCTGTGACGGACGGTTGACCAGAAAGTCATCCAGGTTCGAGAAGCTGTACGTCGTGCCACCCTGCCGGTCCGTGAAAAGCCGTATCGGCCGCACTTCCATCCCGAATCTGAAACTGTGCTGCCCTTTGATCCAGCTCAGTCCATCCACGAAAGACACCGAGTAGTTGGTGTAGGGCTGTGCGCGTCCATTGAAGGCGCTCGAGGACCGGATCAGTCCACCTGCCGTTGCCAGCCCCGCCGAGCCTCCCTGCCCACCGATCCCCGGCAGCGCCACCGAACCCGACAGGTTCACCGAAATCGCGCTCATGTCCACACCCGGAATCACCGGAGCCTGCCCGTAGGACCGCGTCTTGTACGCATTCAACCCCACCTTCGTCTCATTGATTAACGATGGCGTCAGGATCTGCTGTAAGCTCACCATCGCGTTCTGCGGCACTCCGTTGAACCGTTGTCCGTTGCCCGTCACCCCTATTGGCTCATAGGATTCCCCTTGATCGCGGAAGTACCGGCCCGTGACCTGATACTTCTCGCTGAGCTTGTAATCCATTCGCAGCGATCCGTACACCTCATTGACCCTTGCACTTCGATTCAGATAGGCCAGATCCAGGTTGGGATCGGTGGTTGACGCCATGCCGGTGGGATACGCAGCCAGCAGCGGCTGAATCGACGCCACCGCTCGCAGGCGCGCCGCGGCCGCCGGAACCGCCTCCACAAGGTTGATGCCGGCCCGCTGCCGCAGCACCTCAAATCCGGTGAAGAAGAACAAGCGGTCGCGCCGCAACGGCCCGCCCAGCGACCCTCCGAACTGGTTCACCCGCAGCGCCGATGGCTGGTCCCGGTCAAAGTAATTCCGCGCATCCAGCGCGTTGTTCCGCAGATACTCAAAAAGAGATCCGTGAAAATCATTGGAGCCCGACTTGGTCACGACGCTGATCTGCCCGCCTGATCCTGTACCGTACTCGGCTGGGTAGTTATTGGATTCCACGCGGAACTCCTGCACATTCTCCAGACTCGATTGCAGACGGAAGGCCGAGGAACTTTCCCCGTTCAGGTTCCCGGGCGAGGCGTCTATGATGCCCGTGGCCTCCACACCGTCATACCGGATCACGTTTTGCTGGTTGGCGCGTCCGCTAAACCGGATATTGTCGTAGCTGCCCCCACCCGTAGTCACGGCGCCGGGAGCCATCAGATACAACTGGCTCAACTGCCTCCCGTTGAGCGGCAAGTTCGCCACCTCACGCTCGCCCACATTGACTCCCATGCGCGCCGACGAGGTGTCTATCACCACCAACTCGCCGCCGCTCACCGTCACCTCCTGTGTCAGGTTCGCCGGTTGCAGTATCAGGTTCAAAGTCCGCTCCTGCCCCGTGGCCAATCGCACATCGGTGTACTCGTTCGGCCCCAGCCCTTCGGCCTGTCCCGTCACGTGGTACGGCGCAGCCGCCAAATTCGTAATCAGGTAGATTCCGGCCTCCGACGCCTGTACAGTGCGCTTCAGGCCGGTCCGTTCGTTCTTCACCGTGATGGCCGCACCGGGGATCACGGCGCCGGATGCATCCGTTACCGTCCCGGTCAACACAGCTTGTCCAGACAGTACCGGCGCTCCTGCCAGCAACAGAAACGTTAGAAAATGTTTAATAGTCATCGCGTCCATTTTCCGATGTCTCCGTTACAAGCCGGTTACACGAAGATCAATTGTTGACCTCACCGCCTTCACAATCCACAACCGGCCTTAGAATGGGAACTTGACCAAGCGGATCTTCCTGAAACTGATTTTTTCGATTCTGGTGGTCCTGATGGTGGCTCTGGTTTCGGCCGACTACCTGGTTTCCAATGTCGCCGAGGAGAACTACCGGGAGAGTCTCACTCGGAACCTGCGGGAAAAGGCTCGCATCCTCTCGACCGCCCGCGGTGATCTCGCCCGAATCCCTGCCCCGGAATGGCAGCGGCTTGGGAAAGCCACCGCGGGCCGCATCACTCTTGTAGCCAGGGATGGAACGGTGATTGCCGATTCCAGCGCCGATGCCAGCCACATGGAAAACCACGGCGGCAGACCGGAGGTCCAATCAGCGCTGCAGGGAGCCGATTCCTGGATCGTCCGCCGCAGCCCCACCCTGGGAATTGAGTTCCTCTATGTGGCCATTCCTGTCAAGGAGGGCGCTTTACGAGTGGCCGTACCCATCCGTGAGATCCGTGAAAGGATCAATAACATCCGGCTCAAGCTGGCCGCCGTCACTGCTCTCGCTTTTGTCCCCGCGCTCGCCCTGGCGGGTTTTCTCGCGCGCCATTTTTCTTCCCGGTTAGGCAAAATCATCGCCTATTCCGGCCGCTTGGCCTCTGGTGACTTCCACGCGCGCCTCCAGATGACCGGACCGGACGAGCTCGGCGTGCTCAGCGACAAGTTGAACGAAACCGCCGGGGCGCTGGAAAAGATGTTCCGCAAGATCGAGGACGAGCAGCGCGAAATGCAGCGCCTGGATCGCGTCCGCAAGGATTTCCTGATCAACGTCTCGCATGAGCTGCGCACGCCGCTGGCATCCATACAGGGCTACACCGAAACCTTGCTCGATGGAGCGCTTCACGATGAGGAGCATAACGTCCGGTTCCTCACCATCATTCGCCAGAATGCCGAGCGGCTCGGCCGCCTCATTGCCGACCTGATGACCATCTCCAGCCTTGAACTCAGGACGCAGCGGTTCCAATTGGCCGGCTACCCCGTGAACACGCTGCTCAACGCAGGTATCGACTCCATGCAGCCTCTGGCGGAGAAGAAACGCGTTGCGCTCACGCTGGAAAAGGCCCCCGCTGAGGCTGAGGTCTTTTGTGACGCTGAAGCCGTACACCAGGTCCTGGTGAACCTCATTGAAAACGCCCTCAATTACACCCCGGAGGGAGGATCCATCCTGGTGGCCGGCCGGACTGTTCCCCCCCGCGAAGGTCGCCATGAGGAGGTCGAGATCTCGGTCCGCGACTCCGGCATCGGCATCCCCGCCGAGGACCAGCCGCGCCTGTTCGAGCGCTTCTACCGCGTCGACAAAGCCCGCTCGCGCGTGCTCGGCGGCACGGGCCTTGGTTTGGCCATCGTCAAGCACCTCGTCATGGCCCACGACGGCGAGGTGGGCGTACACAGTGAACTAGGGAAGGGCTCCACCTTCTTCTTCACCCTGCCAATACAGGACTTGGGACTGAATGAGCCCAGGGAAGTTCAGTAACATTCACGCGGTTGTCATTGCTCTGTAACAGTTCACACGCTAGTCTGGAGAAAACACCCGGATATGAAGAAGATTGTCTTGATTGAGGACGATGCCGATCTCTTTGCCCTGCTGAAATACAACCTCGAAAAAGAAGGGTTTCAGCTCACCGGCGCGCAGACCGGAAAGGGGGCAATTGAGTTATGCCGGCGCGAACGGCCAGACCTCATCCTGCTCGACATCATGCTGCCGGACTCCGATGGCCTGGACATCTGCCGGGGTATACGCGCGCATTCCGAGCTCGCCCACACGCCCGTCATCTTTCTGACAGCCCGCGCCTCGGAGACCGACCGGATCGTAGGGCTCGAGCTCGGCGCCAATGACTACGTGGTCAAACCCTTCTTCATCCGCGAGCTCATCGCCCGTATCAAGATCCAGTTTCGCAGCCCTTCCAAGCCGGCCAAGGTGCTCAAAAGCGGCAGGCTGGAACTGGACCGCAGCAGCTTCCAGGTATGCAAGGACGGCGAAGCCCTTGCGCTCACCGCCACCGAGTTCCGCCTGCTCGAGTTCCTGATGTCCCGCCCGGGAGTCGTCTTTTCCCGGGAGCAGTTGCTCGACTCGGTCTGGGGCCATGACCGCGTCGTGACCGGCCGCACCGTCGATGTCTACATTCTGCGTCTGCGCCAGAAAGTGGAAGCCGATCCGGCCAACCCGCTGATCATACGCTCCCTGCGTGGCTTCGGCTACAGCTTTCAGGAGCAGGAGCATGCCGTCGGGAGGGGATAGCCGGTCTACGGGGCCTTGCGCGCTAAACCGCCGTCTGAAACGCCCGCGGGCGGAAAAGGAACTCCACAATATTGCCTTCGTGCGGCTGCAACCAGTTGAGCCGGATTGTCGGCAGCGCCCCTAAATTCAAGCGGTCTATGTGGCGCGCTTCCATCAACTGGCGCCGCCACTGCTGGTCTTCCGTGATCGCCGAACAGACCAGCGTCGGGCCGATCTTGCCGAGCATTTGCTCCTGCGGACATTCGACGACGGTGGCGAACGGATACATGTACTCCGTGTTGGACAGCGCTCTGTCCGGCGAGTCGCAATGAATGATGGTCGGGCGCAGGTACCCACAGCGTTCCAGCTCCACCAGACGGTGGCCGAACGGGGCGGTCATGTGGGTGACGCCGGGTTCATGCAAACGCATATCGATCGAATTCCAAATCGCCCGGGCGGCGCCCGGAACCGTAAACGCGGCAATCGAGGCCTGCGGGTCTTCCGGCGGCTTCGCCTCGATCGGCCCGAGCTTCTCCGCCAGCGCCTGCGCGATCTTCTTGGTGTGCCGCGATGCCCAAATCCCCGAACAGTTGATGCAACCGCGCCCGCTGTTCAGGAAGATGCTGTCGGCCATGATGTCGATATACTTTTCCCACTGATCCACCACATCGTCGCCGAGCAGAATCTTGCTGAATCCCGGGCCGTGCACCTGCACACGGGAATCGCCTTTGTACCGCTCCACCGTCGGGGTGCCGCCGAAGATCATGCAGCGATTGGCGCGGCGCACCACTTCAGCCCCGACGTCGGCGCCTCCAGGATAGATGGCGATGGCCTCGCGCGGGACGCCCGCCTCATAGAACGCGGCGGCCATGCGATACGGCGTCCACGGCTCTTGCGGACCCGGCTTCAGCAGCAGCCCGATCTGCATCGGTATCACGGGCAGCCACAGCGTATGCACGCCCGGCGAATTCGACGGCAGCACCAGCCCCAGCACGGGACACTGCGCCTGATAACTCACCACCACGCCCCGCTCTTCAATTCCGTAGCCCTGCGTGAGAATATTCAGCGGCAAGCCGCGCGTCAGCGCGTCGAGAATCTGGTCCATGTTGTTTAACACGAAATGATTCTTGCTCATGTTGGCCTTGCACATGTGCTCCGGCAGCCCGGTGGAGGCGGACTGCTGCCGCGCGAAGTCGTCCGGCGATTGCTCTCCGTCGCCCATGGCCAGCGTCCCGCTCAGATACAGGTCACCCGCCTTCTTCATCATGTTGATTAAGTCGCCGATCGGGATCTCGGTCAGCATGCGCCGCGCGCGTTCGGCATGCCGCATATCGCGGCTCAGCAGTCCGGTGTTGGCCTGGCTCACCCGGGCCAGCGGCTTCCCGGTGAGAAAGTGGACCACCTCATCCTGTTCCAGGCTCGTGTAGGGTTGGCCCCAGCGAAGGATCGGAAGGTTCAGCATATCAGTAGACTCCTATGGTGGTGGAAGCGGAAAGCTTGCGGAAAGGCCGTACGCCGCTGACACCGTCCCACGGGTATTCCTCGCACGGGGCCTCTCGTTCGCCCTCGTCCCGCTCCAGGAAGCCGGGGATGAACGTCTCGCGCGTCAACGTCGTCAGCCGCACGCGTCCGGTCTTCCCATAATCGACTAACTTCGACGCATCGTCGAACGAAACCACCTCGATCACCGCGCGCGGCTGTGGCGCATAGTAGGTGATCTTGTAGTCGCTCCGCGGACCAACCGGCTTCGAGCAGGCTAGCCCCATCAACGTGTTCCCGTAGGTGGGTGTCAGGTAGACGCCCTCGCCGAGCAGTTCTTCCATGGCGAACCGCGTGAACTGCGGCGTGAACTCGGTGCCTCCGGCGAATACGCCGGTAATCCCGATCTTCCGGATCGATGTTCCGCGATTGTCCAATTCCTCCGCCAGAGCCTCCAGCAGCTTTGGCGTCGTGAACATGCACTGTATGTTGTGCCCCGCCGTCAGAATCGTCACCGCCTGATCGATGACATGCTCCTTATAGCGATGCATCTCCTCGGTGAGCCCGGCCTTGATCAGCTTGATCACCCAGCGTGGGTCCAGATCGACGCTGAAGCAGATGCCGCCGCGATGCTGGCATAAGTGTTCCACGGCCAGCCGCAACCGCCGCGGACCGGAGGGTCCGAGCATCAGCCAGTTGGAACCGCGCGGGAAATACTTCTCCGGCAAGGTATCCGAGAACATCTCGTAGTCGATGCGAAAATCTTCACTGGTCAGCCGCGATTTCGGCACACCGGTGGAACCGCCGGTTTCAAAGACGAACAGCGGCTTGCCCTCCAGACCCTTCGGCAGCCAGCGCCGCACCGGACCGCCGCGCAGCCAGTCGTCCTCAAACAAAGGGAAGCGCTTCAGGTCCTCAAATGTCTGGACGCTCTTGCGCGGATCCCATCCAAGCTTCGATGCGTAATCGAGCCAGAACGGACATCCGGTTGCCGGGTTGAAGTGCCATTCGACGATCTCGCGCACGTGCGCGTCAAGCTGAGATTTGGCCTGCTGGGCCGTGCCTGGGGAGGAGGTCATAAGAGTAAGAGTCCAGAATACCAGCCAACGGGAGGCCAATGGGGGTCGCACGCACGCTCGGCTGGGTTTACGGAATGTTGCCGTAGCACCGCATAAATGATTTTTCCCATCAGGATGGCACGCACGGGTTCCACGAGCCTCGGCGCATGTATCATAGTTTCAGAAATCGAGAAGACGAAAGGATAATCCCATGGTGACCAGCTTTCTGTATCGTTTCCTGTTGTCCAGCGCTGCGATGCCGCTTTTGGCGCAGTCTCTGCCGCGCCACGATATCCTGCGTGCGCCCGCGCCTATTGTGATTGACGGCAAACTGGACGAGACCGCATGGCGGCAGGCGCCGGCAGCGAGCGACTTCCATTTCAATTGGTGGAAGGAGGGGCCGAAAGAACAGACCGTGGCCAAGCTGCTCTGGGATGACGAGAATCTCTATGTCGGCTTTTATTGCCACGATAAGAACATTTCCGGCCAGGTCGTGCAGCGGCACGGCCCTGTTTCGCGAGACGACTGCGTTGAGGCGTTTATCAGTCCCAATGCTTCCAAACCGCGAAACTACTATGGGTTCGAAATCAACGTCCTCGGGACGATGCTGAATTTCATTCGCGCCGATTGGTACAAAGGTCCATTCAACACGGAGCCGGAAGGCGTACGCTATCGTACTTCGTTCCACGGCCTGCCGGTGAAAAACGAATCTCCCGAAGACGATCATTGGATTCTTGAGCTGGCGATTCCGTTCAAGAACTTCGTAAAGGACGCGCCGAACACACCGCCGCGCGACGGGGACGCATGGCGTCTCAATCTGAATCGTGCTGGAGGAAGGACCAACGCGCAGTACAGTACCTGGTCGCCGGTCTCGGCCGAAAAGCCGAATTTCCACGTGCCCGAGGCATTCGGATCGGTACGGTTCGTGAATCGGCCGCCTCCCTAGATGATGGGGCGGCGGCGTTTACTTTCCCAAATCCAGCACTGGAGTTGAAAAGCCGTCGATGCGGTTCTCCGCCAGTGCGATTTGCTTCGCTTCCTTGCTGATCCGCACCCCGATACGGCGGGCGGGTTGACGTGTTTCAAGCAGAGTATTGCGCTTCAGCGTCACCGATTCCGTTACGCCTTCGACGTCAATCGCCACACCGTTTTCGCTGCCGCTATCCACCACCCGATTGCCTTCAATGTGGTTCCGGCTCGGTGAAAAAGCCGGACCGTGCTCCTGACGCAGATAGATTCCAGTCTTGCCGCTGCGCAGTACTTCGTTATTGCGGACCACATTGTCAGTGTCGTTGTGGCCGATAGACACGCCGAAGCGTTTGTTGTCGAGCATCGAATTCTTTTCCACCAGCCCCCATTTGACTCCCCAACAGAAGAAGAATCCGATGTCGTTGCGCTCCAGTTTGCAGCCCGTCACCACCGTCCGCTGCGACCCCGAGCCTGGATGGAGTCCGTATCCGGCGTGATCATGACTGTGGCAGTCCTCGGCGCGCACGTCGTGACAGACCTGCCAACTGATGCCGTCGCCGTTGAAGTTCCGCGCCGTCACCTGCCGCAGGTGGATGCGGTTGCTCTCGCGCAGGAAGATGCAGCCCACATAGTTGCCATTCAGCATTTCGTTGTTGGCGCGATTACCATCGAGGCAGATATTCTCGATCGCAACGTTTGACACCCGGAATCCATCGAAGAGGGCAAACAAGGTGGACGCACTCGCGCCCTCCTTCGTCCAGAAGTTCTCCACCAGCATTTCGTTGAGCCTGAAACGCTTCCCACTGCGGGCCACCAGCGTACGCTTGTAGGTGTCCATGCTTCCGTTGTTCGGATTCTTTGTGCGCAACACGATGCCGTCTCCCACTCCGAATCCCGCGGCGTCGGCGAGCGTGACCTCCTGGTCGTACCAGTCGGAATTCTCAGCAAGAAGTGTCTTAACGGACGGTTCCTTGACGCAGACGGAATCCAGCCCGCTGCCGGCGATGCGTACGCCGGAGCGCAATTGGACGGCGTTGCGGAATCGGTACTCGCCCGGCAGGATCTGCACCGTGCCACCACCGAGGCCAGCCACGTAATCAACAGCCGCCTGAATGACGCGGTGATCCGAGCCCACGATGTCGGCTTTCTCCGGACCCACCGTGATCTTGATGCGTTGCTCCCAATCAGGCTCAATCGGATCGCCGGAAGTGGCGCGGGGGCGAGTGACCGCGGGAGCTTGCGGGCGTGTTTCGGCCGCCAAGAAGAAGCGGGCTCATGTGCATACCAAGATACTAACTTTCAATCAAGGCGCGGGCGACTCGGACAGCCAGATGTTTCCCGTACGCTCCTGCATGGTGAAGACGATCTTGTCGCGTGCGATGGAGATGGCGCGCTGGCCGCCGCGCACAAACCCGGGCGAGCGCCGCGCCGAATGGAAGTGATGGACTGGGAAGGGATCACCTACGGGTTTTGAAGCAGCGGCATCAAAGCGGACTGCCCATAGGCATTCGAACGTATCGCGATTGGAGATGAAGTAGATTAGTTTGCCGTTCGGGGAGAACTCGGGAAGTTTATCATCGAAGTCTCCCTTTGTGACGCCGATTTCGTCCTTGGCCCCAGCGGTCCGCGTAGCGCTGACGGGGGCGGCCACGATGCGCGTGCGCCCCAACGTGCCACGTTGGCGCTGGTAGTAAACGACCCATTCTCCATCCCATGAAAGCCGAGGTGCAGGTCCTCCGGCATCCTGGTCCAGGAGCCTCCTCTTTTGACCGCTATCGACGTCCACCAGAAGGAGACCTTGAACAGCGCAAAGCATTTGGCGGGAATCCTGTGCCCAGGGAAAAAGATTGCATCCTTGGACGAACTGGCGCGCCAGCCCTCCAGTTGCGGGGATGACAAAACCAGTTTGCTGGTTATTGGTGACGATGCGGTAAGAGATTCGGGTCCCATCCGGGGAAATACGCGGATTTTCCTCGTTTGCCGGAGACGAAGTGATCTGGGTCTCCTTGCCCGAGGTCAGGTCTCGGATCCAGGCGTCCCAGTTACCGGAGCGGTTCGAGTTGAACGTTATGAGCCGGCCATCGGCGGAAATGGACGGGCGAATGTCTTCAGCGACATTGTCGGTGATGCGCCGTAGCTGCAGCGCGCCGGATGGTTGGTCTGGCGAAAAAGGCAGACCCCAGATGTCAGTGTTGGCGGTCATGCTCGAGAAGACAAGAAGCCTATTACCGCCGGCATAGGCCAGCGAGGAATTCCCTTCCATTCCAGTGCCGGAGGTGAGCCGTCTTGGCTTTGTGGTCATGCGGAAATCGGCTTCGATGGGAGATTCCCAGACATTGACCGAATCGCCGAGCGGTGCCGAGAAGAGAATACCGCCTGCCGTCCAGTCATGTGGAACGGGCCTTACGTAATCGCCACTTGTCACTGTTGAGACCAGAAGCTTGTTCGCCCGGAGAATTGCGGCAGCACCGGTTCTGACGGCGGGCTTCCCATCCAATGGAATGACGAACCAGTCCTGCGCTTCGTCGAAATTCGAGCGCGGGAGCCGTCCTTCTACCAGCAAACTTCGACCGTCAGGAGACCAGACCGGAAGCCCGGCGGAGGCCAATCCGGTAGCCAACTTTTCCACTTTGCCTCCGTCGGCGGAGGCCAGCCATACTTCGCCGAAGCCGTAGGCCGGAGAAAAAGAACGGTCGCCGGCCCAATAGGCGATCCGCGCCCCATCAGGGGAGAACCTGGGCCGGTAACCTCTCCCGGCGATCTTGCGCTCTGCTCCACCAAAGGTGGAAACCACGAATATGCCCCCGCCTTCGCGCTCCGAACTGAATACAATTCTGCTCGAATCCGGCGAAAAACTGGGCTCGCTGTCGTCCGCAGCGTCTGTAGTGAGGCGATGCGGCTCGCCCCCTGCCAGTTGCTGCACATAGATATCGAGTCCGCCGTCACCAGCCCGGTCAGAAGCATAGGCTACCAGCTTGCCGTCCGGAGAGAGCGCGGGTTGGGTGGTCAGGCCGGAGTCTGCGGTCAACCGTCTCAGAACCGGTTCGCCTCCAGTTTGTTGGGGAGTCTGCTTCTTCCAATAGAGGATGCCGGCCATTACCAGCACCGCCGCCAGCGCGGCTGCGGCCGGCCAGCGCCAACCGAAGCGGGAAGCGACCGGCCTGGGAGTGGCACTCTTGACGGAATCCGACTCCTCCTTGGCTTCTTCCAGCGCAACCTTGAGGTCGTCCATATGCTGAAACCGCCGCGCAGGATCCTTGCGCAGGCAGCGCGCGATGATCCGCTCCAGTTCCGGGAGAACTTCGGGGCGCAGATCGCTCACCGGCTTTGGATCTTCCTTCAAAATGGCGGACAGCGTGGAAAGCCGTGTCTCCCCGCGGAACGGCCTGCGGCCGGTGACCATTTCGTACAAGACCACGCCAATGGAGAAGATGTCGGACCGCGCATCGACGGCGCGTCCTTCGGCCTGCTCCGGTGACATATAGGCCACCGTCCCCAGGATGGTTCCTTCCTCAGTGGCTGGACCCGCCTCGGCCAGCGCCGTCCTGGTGGCCGCCTCCGGCCCGAGCGCGGTGGGCTCCCGCAGCTTGGCCAGCCCGAAATCGAGCACCTTCACAAACCCTCGATCATTGACCATCAGGTTGGCCGGTTTGAGGTCGCGGTGGATGATGCCCGCGCCATGCGCGGCCGCCAGGGCATCTGCGATCTGCGCCGCCAGTTGCAGGATTTCCCTGAGCGGCATGGGCCGGCCCGCGATGAGTTGGCCGAGCCCTTTGCCCGAAACGAGCTCCATGACCATGTAGTCGACGTCGCCTTCCCTGGAAATGTCGTGCACGGTTATGATATTGGGGTGGTTCAGCGCGCTGGCCGCTTTGGCTTCCTGCACGAAGCGACGTTTGCGTTCGGCGTCGCCCATGCGTTCGGCGCGCAGCACCTTGATGGCCACGAACCGGTCAAGGTGCGTATCGCGAGCCTTGTAAACGACACCCATGCCGCCTTCTCCCAATTGCTCGAGAACGTCGAAGTGGCCGAGCCGCGTTCCATTCATGTGCGTGATTCCAGCCAGTATACAGTAGAAGTCGAGGAAGGAAGGAGTGGTGGGCCCGCCCAGACTCGAACTGGAGACCTCTACCGTGTCAAGGTAGCGCTCTAACCAACTGAGCTACGGGCCCTCGCAGGGGCGCGAACTCCTGATTTTAACATACGGCCAGCGGGGATGGTCTTGCC
>JAENWC010000208.1 GCA_016650235.1 Terriglobia bacterium | reverse complement strand
CGCATTGCCGATCATCCGGTCAACGCTCTCGAAGAGCTTCTGCCCCATCGTTGGGCGCTAGCCAATCGCTAATTGTTACATTGTTGCCCGTTCGTAGCAGACTTTCCGGCTGTCCGCCAGTGGTGTTCACGGGATGCTTACCTTTGACCAGCGGAGCTTTCTGGCACTGGCTCGTGTGGATGCTGCTCGCCGGAGCGCTCCTTGTGTTCGCAATCTGGCTCAATCGCTACGGTCGGGGAGAACCAATGCTCCAGTAGGAGCATGCCGGATCTCGCGGCTCCAGACGCATTCAGCGCAATAATTCCCGGAAGCGCTTCGGCCATCCGGCATTTGTCGCGGCGCGGAGTAGATGGCGGTTGCCAGCTTGCATTTTATCGGGCATGATGAAGGCGGGTGCCTGTTTGACGGGCACCGGGAGGTATCGCGATGGAGTGGACACGCAGGCGGTTCGTTGGAGCCGGAGCGGTGCTATCGGCAAATGCGATGGCGGCCGCGTCGCCGTTGGCAAGTGTTCCGCAGTACTTCGGGCTGCATCCGTTTATCGAAGCCAACCGGGGCGCCGTATTTATTCGCCGTACGCGCGCGGCCCACCGGATGGACAGCGCCGGGATGCACGCGGAGGGCCTCCGGTTGGGGCGCCAGATTTTCGTGCCGATGGGACACCCCGGCATCCCAACTTCTCACCGCGTGATCCTGAAGCCCAACGTTCTGACCCGGCGCGGGAGCGACGGGCAGATCAACTGGGGCACCGATCCGGACTTCTACGAGGGGCTGCTGATCGCGCTGCGGGACGCGGGGTTGCGGAAGTTCCACTACGCCGAGGCCAACTACCGGTCGTCGCGATGGAGCGATCACTACGACGATATCCACGAGCGCTACGGAGTCGAGGTCTGCGAACCGCCACGGCGGGGGCGGCATTATCAGGATGGGTTCGAGATGAACTGGAGCCGGCCGACCGACGCGGTAGTCTACCGGCAGGTTCCGCACTACCCGCCGGTGAACGAGCCGGACACTTGGCTGCTGAACATCGCCAAGTGGCGCTCACACGGGATGTGCCTGACGCAGGCGTGCAAGAACGCGCAGGGTCTGACGGTTTGGCCGTTTCAACGGTTCTGCTCGGGTTGGGCGATGGTGACGGGGGTGCCGGACTACATGAAGCCGTACATCGCGCCGGACGTCGTCGAGCGGGTGACCCGGTACCTGGAGAGCCACCGGCGGATGGGATACGCGCGGTACAACAGCGCGGCGGACCTGAGCCCGCTGCACCAGGAGATCTGGGCGCACAAGACCTGCGACAACCTGAGCGTGCTCAAGTTCGGGCTGGCGATGATCGAAGCGATCTACGCGAAGAACGAGGACCCCGCCGACCCGGTGAAGGAGTTTCTGCCCAACCTGGTGATGTTCAGCAAGGACCCGTTCCGGCTGGACCTGGTGGGGCTGTGGCTGGGTGGCCACGAACCGGGTAACGTGCATTTTTACCGGATCGCGAAGGAGCGCGGGCTCAGCGACACCTTCAATCCATGGGAGGTGCCCGTGTATGAGTGGACGGACGAAGGGCCGGTTGCGCGCAAGCTGACCGATTTCCCGCGCACGCTGCTGCGGACCTACTATCTGCAAAAGGAAGGCGAACCGCAGTACCACCTGGTCGATGAGCGGTTCAACTACGATCGGATAAAGCTGTAGGGGCGGGACGACTGCAAGGTCTCAGCGGATTTCATCGCGAGGTCCCGGAACAGCACCTCCGCTGATTTGTACAGCAACGCTGGCACACTGGACTTCGAAACCCACGGCTGGGTTGTCGCCAAACCGTGGATGGGTTCCAGTGCGTGTCGCGCGCCGTTGTGCCTTACAAACGACTCGCTCGCGGCGTCCGGCCCGGCCGGAACGAACTTGAGTCAGTGAACCGTCCCATCAAGCGAGCATGCCGAGGGACGTCGCTAAGGCGCCGAACGGAGCTGGGGATGTCGCAGAAGGACGCGGCGCGACAGATCAGCGTGGACCCCGGCACGTTGGGCCGGTGGGAGCGGGGAGAGAGGGAGCCGGCTTCGGAGTTGCTGGCGCGAGGCGTCGCCCGTTTTCTTCGACGGCCTCTGGTAACCAAAGCCAACGGTTAAAACCTACCGACTCGGGGCTTGCGAACTCGATCACGTTGGCAATGAAATAGCGAACCGACCTGCGACGGGTTGGTCATCTACGGTCATCTACGATACGAACGCCGCACGCGCGAGAACCGGGATAAACTAGGGGATTACAAACCGCAGGGCCGAACCTTGGTGGGATGGGACAAAGTCGATCGGACCGGTGCGGAATTGTCGCAGATAACAGGAGGCTTCATGGAAAACGAAACCAGCCGTCGTGGGTTTCTGGCTTCGACAACGGTAGCGGCAGCGGCTGCCGGGGCGTTGCAGGCACCCGCTGCTCCCGCGCCGGCGCCTGACGTGTATGCCCGGCTTGGCATCCGGCCCGTCATCAACGGAGTGGGCGTCGTGACTCACTTAGGTGGATCGCTGATGCATCCGGAAGTCACCCGGGCGATGGAAGACGCGGCGCGGTGCTTTGTGCCGTTGACCGAGTTACAAGCAAAGGTTGGGGCCAGGATCGCGGAATTACTCGAGGCGGAGGCCGCCATGGTAACCGGCGGGTGCGCTTCGGCCATCACGATGGGCACGGTGGCGTGTGTGGCCCAGGGTGACCCGGAGAAACTGAAGCGCCTGCCGGACACCTCCGGGATGAAGAACGAGATTGTGCAGCAGAAGAAGCACCGCGGCGGCTACGAACAGCAGATGATGTTGGTTGGAGCAAGGATCGTCTGGGTAGAGACAAAGGAAGAACTGGAGCGGGCCATCAACGATCGCACGGCGATGATGTTCTTCTATAACGAAATGGAGCCCGAGGGGAAGATCACACGCCACGAGTGGATTGAAGCCGGCAAACGGCGCGGTGTGCCCACTTTCAACGATGCAGCCTCGGATGCGACGCCGAGAGAGCGGCTGTTCCAGTACCAGAAGGAAGGGTTCGACCTGGTGGCTTTTTCAGGCGGCAAGGCGATTCGCGGGCCGCAGTGTTCCGGAATATTGATGGGACGCAAAGATCTGATCGCGGCGGCGTTGCCCGGGTTTAACCCCTACGCGAGCATCGGGCGGGGCATGAAGGTCGGCAAAGAAGAGATGGTCGGACTGCTGGCGGCCATTGAGCGCTATCTCAAGGCCGACCATGACGGTGAGATGAGAGAGTTGGAATCGCGTGTCACGGAGATCCGCGATGGGTTGGCGGGGATCGACGGGCTGACGACGGAACGTTACATGCCGCCGATCGCCAATCATGTGCCGCACGTGCTGGTGAACTGGACGGAAGACGCCTGCCTTCTGAGCACGGGCGAGGTGACCCGGAAGCTAATGCAAGGCGACCCTCCGATTGCCGTATCCGGTTTTGGCGAACGGCGGTTGAAGATTTCGGTCTGGATGATGCAACCGGGCGAGCACAGGCTGGTGCTCGCCCGGCTGCGCGCGATTCTCAAGCGGGCGTAGGGGCCCGCTAGGACGAGACGAGACCTTCGGGCCACAACGGCTGCTGCTTCCATGGGTCAGGGGGCTCCTTCCAATCGCGCCCCGGTGGTGAACTGTGCCGGGCATGCCCGTTCCGGCGAGTATCCGATGAGCGGGAGGAAGCGCTAGCGTTCATTGTAATTCTTTAATTTAGGCATGAAGCTCGTCGCCGCTGTCACCGACGACGACTGGTTCTCCCTCCATGGTGGGCGTAATGAGCAGGTCGCCGGTTCCATCCCGGCGGACGGCTCCAGTTCTTGGCTCTACACTCCCCGGTCGAACCTCGGTACTTTCATCTGCTCCCCGCCCCGTAACGCCGATTGGTGCGCCACAATCCCGGGCGTGGTCATCGCCAGCGCCTCATACACGTCCACGGTGGGCTCGCGCTTCTCCAGCAGCGCCTGTATAAACTCGGCGGCCAGAAACGTGTGGCTCCCTCCATGGCCGCTGTCATGGCGCATCTTTTCTGGAAGCCGGCCAATGGCCGGGTCTGGAAGCCGGCCCGTGGCCCAGTAGTTGGGTACGCTCACCGCCGCCGGCTTGCCATAGCGCGGATGCCACATATCCCCGTGAAAACCGGACTTGGCCATGTAGAGAGAGCCCTTCTCCCCGAACCATTGGGCGCGTTCCCCATCGGCCGCGATCTGCCAGAAAACGTTGCAGCGGACCATGTGCCCTTTGTCCGTTTTCATCAAGGCGAACTCATTCACGAATGGATTCTTGTAACGATTGGCCGGGAACTGGGCGATCATGCGTTGGTCGCCCCAGCCGAGGCAGGCCACTTCCTGAATGCGCTCCCTGGTCACGCCCATCACAAAGCCGAGCGAGTGCGTGGGATAGAGCATCGGCGGGAGCATTTGCCGCCAGCTATTGGTTCCATCGGGATTGTAGTAGAGCGATTTCCTGTCCGCGATCATTTGCTCGCGGTTGCCATCGTGATAGTATTCCACCTCGCTGTAATGAATCTGACCGAAGCCGCCCTTCTCGAACAACTCCCGCGCATAGATGGCCGCCTGCCGGTAATAGCTGGTTTCGGCCATCATGTAACGCATCCCGGTCTTCTCTTTGGTCTCTTTCAACAACGCGGCATCTTCCAAAGTCATGCAAGCCGGAACGGCGCTGATGACGTGCAAGCCGCGGCGCATGCACTCCACCGCGTGGCGCACATGGTCCGGCGCTCCGCTGAAAATGGCCACCGCGTCCAGGTCCTTGCGCTTGGCCAGCATGTCCTCCATCGACTCGTAGACACTGTCGCATTGATAGGTATCGCGCAGCGCCCGCCGCCGATCGCTGTGGAGATCGGTCACCGCCGCCACCTGGCAGCCTGGATGTTCATGCCAGTAGAACTGTGTCCCAAATCCGCCGCCAACCACCGCCAGCCGGATTTTTCCATCCGCTGCCATCAAAGCGCCCGCCGTGGCGCCAGCGAAATTGCGTCTGGTCATAGGTGGACTCAGCATAACCGATTTACAGGCCGTCTTGCTTGCAAGCGCAAAGGGTTCGTGCCGGGCAAGCATGGTGGAAAAAGCGCTTCATCCAGAAACGCGATGTGATCCGTCGCATGGCCAAGGAAGCTATCGAGGAGGATGAAAGGGGTGAAACGCTGCCGTTCGACGATCTGCTTTGATGGAGTCGCGGACCACCCGGCACTTCAAGCGGTTGTTTTCTGATGGCTGCGTCGTCTGGTACTGGATCGGTAGCCATTCCGAGTATGATCGCTTGGTCTGAAGGTCGCATAGAAGCGCAAAGGGCAAACGACGCGCCACCAAACCCCAAAGGAACACGAGACTTAGGTTCGCGGCTGGCAGCTCCGTTTTGCGCGCGTCCTCACAAGCTGTCTGAGGGTTTGGGCCAGTGCCCCCAGACCACGCTGGCGTTCACCAGCGCCTTCCACCGCGCATTGAAACGGCTTGCCACCTCCGGGCAGCCGCCCAGCACCGGGCCAAGCCCGAGTTGTACATGAGGCTGCGACACTACCTCTTCGAAACAGAGCTTGGCTTCCACGTCTTCCCATCGATCGGTAACGCCGCCCGGATCAATCAGCACAATCCGGTCTCCCGTCACCCCGAAGTTTTTCAAATGCGCATCGACAGAGAAAAGCCCGCGCTGCCAGCCCTGTTGCCGGAGATCGAGAAACCGGTTGAGCCATTCTTCGAGCAATTCAAACTGCCCGGCCGAGGCCAGCGTTGCCAGGCGTTGGTAAAGCGTGGACTCCACACGCTCCTCGGCCTCGGTCACGGTCAGATGGCCCGGCCAGCCGGCGATCTTGACGCGCGTGGGCGGAAAAGTGATCCGGCGCGGGATCAAAGAGGTGCCCGCCAGATACGTCTGCGTCAGACGCTCCCCCCGCAGATCGCGCGAACGGTAAAGCTTGCGGATCTCGCGGACGTGAGAGGTGAACCAGACCTGCATGGGGATGACCAAAAGGCCGGCTTGCGTGAATAAACGCATCAGGCGGACGCGCTTGGAGGGCCTTTCGAGCAGTCTCCTGGTGAGCCCGGCAGGCAGTTTGCGCAGAAGCTTCCAGACGAGGATGAGAGCGACAACCTCCACCGGCGTGCGTTCGCGTTTCACCACCCAGTGCTGGGAACCGTAGACCACCCTGCCGATCCCCTCGCCGATACGTCTGAGGCGGGAACAGGTGAGCTCCGCCGGCGCGATGCTTCCCTCAGCCTCCGTCATTGGACACCTACTGTCCACAATAACGGAAAACCGGGATGAACGAAAACCCTGATGGCGCTAAGCCTTCATGTCGTCACGGGCGAAATCCCACTCCACCATCCGGCGCTGGGCAACGGACCGGTTCACCATGTGCGCGCAGGCGGCGGCGCGGTGGCCGGCCGCGGCGTCTTCCCAGTGCGCCTTGCGCGTCCTGATCGAATCCAGCCATGCCGCCATATGCGTCACAGTCGCGTCCTGGCCCGTGGCATGCACCTTCTGCGCGCCTTCCACCAGCTTGGGCTTGTGCCCACCTATCAGTTCGGCTGCGCGGACTTTCGGATCGTTCCAATAGGCCTCCTCCAGGCGCTTGGGCCAGCTCTCGACGATCCAGCGGTTGTCCTCGTAAGCCTCTTCCGGATAGAACGTGAGGTCGCCCCCCAGTGTGATGCTGCCCTCGGTGCCCAGTATCTGGAAGCCGCCTTCAGCCGACGTCTGGTTGTTGAACGTCGAACTGAGATTGACCGCGAATCCTTCCGGATACTCCAGCACGGCATTGAGCGTATCGGGCACGTCGCGCGATTCCTTCCAGCGGTAAAGCTGCCCCATCGCCATCACCTTCGACGGAGCCTTGGCATCCATCAGGAAATGAATGGTGGTGCACAGATGCACAAACAGATCCGTCGCAATGCCGCCGGAATAGTCCGCATAACACCGCCATCGGAAAAAACGCTCCAGGCTGAATGGCCGTTTGGGCGCTGGTCCCAGAAACGCATCCCAGTTCACCGTCTGCGGCGAGGCATCGGGCGGAATGGGGTAGATCCAGGCGCCCGAGGCGGTGTTGCGATTATAGGCCGCGCGAATGAGAGTGACTTTGCCCAGTTTCCCCGCACGGATCATCTCCTTGGCTTTTTGCTGCGTGACGGAGCTGACGCCCTGGCTGCCCACTTGCACGATGCGCTCGGCCGCTTTGGCGGCGGCGACAATTTCGACCCCTTCGGCGGAGGTGTAGGTGAGCGGTTTTTCGCAGTAGACATCCTTGCCGGCCGCGATGGCCTCCAGAACCATCTGCTTATGCCAGTGGTCCGGAGATGCGATCACCACCGCGTCGATGGACTTATCCGCGATCAGTTCCTTGTAGTGAGGAACCTTGCGCGCCTGTTTGCCCACGCGGTCCACGGCGCGCTCCATGCGTCCTGTGTAAGCATCCGAGACGGCAGTGATGGTTGCGCCACCAGTGCTCATGAGGTGCTGCATCAGCTCATGCGACCGTGCGCCGCATCCAATGACACCGGCCTGTATTTTGCCGTTGGCAGGCGCGGGGAGGGCGGGCGCGGCGGCAAGCGCGGAGGCTGCCTGAAGAAACATACGGCGTGAATGGGGCATGCGGTGATTATAGCCCTAGATGGTGTAGTGTCCTGGAAATAACTGGGCAATCACACATCGGCATGCATCGGCGTTGCTCTGAAAACAATTCCCTTTGTGGGGCAGCCAATTCTGGCACGATTGCCCGCCCCAGTGTGCCCAGCATGGGCAGAATCTATCGATATGAAAGGAGATCGACGGAGTTGATGACGACAACCTTAGCGAAACGCAAGGCGTAGCCGTGAGGGGAAGCTGAAAGAAGCGCGTAGCAAACCCGCGACCGTAGGAACACGACACCGGCAGCGGGGCCGGGTGCAGGCGAGGAGCCGGCTGGGAACAGCAAAGTCCAAAAGTCATCCGAGACGCATCCGGTAGAGCCGGAAGGGGCGAGGGGAAAGATTCTGTGCCTTACCTGGGGAGATCTTTCGCGTGAGAGCGCGGAAGAAGACAGCAGAGGCCGTAGTAGCAAAGAAGGCCCTGTCATGGGGCTGGAGCGAAGGGCCGAAGGAGCAAGACAGAGCTGGAGGGCTCTGCCGCCTTGCATCGATTGCTGACCGTCGACACCTCGCCGCATACGAGCCGCGAATTTCCGCCTTGGAGGTTTGGGTTCTTGTGGAAGCTGAGTGCGGGAAGTTCGAGCCAGCCACTATTTCTCCGAACCGGTCTTTGCGTTCAGCTTCCAATTCAACTTGACTGTGACGGGCACCGCCTGCGCCTCCTCCGCGGCTTCGCGGATGGCAAAGATCTTGGCGTCTTGACTTATGGCGATTGCCGTACCCGCGGATCCTGTTCTGCGGAAGCGGAACAACTGCTTTGTGTCGGCCACCTCCAGCGATCCGTTTCGCACAGCCACGCTGGCCGCCATCAGTGTCCCGTTGCCTTGGTCGTAGATCAGTTCTTTCCCATCGCCGCGCCAGCGCGGCTCGACGCCGCCGTTGGTGGAAATCTGCCACTTCCCTCCGCCCGCGGGAAAAGTTTGCACATACACTTCTGTGCGTCCAGTCTCGGATGACTCGTAGGCAACGAAGCGGGAATCCGGGGAAAACTGCGGCGAATTGAGACCGGCCTTTTCGAGGTACATGGCCATCTTGTTCTCATTTTTTAGATCGAGTGTGGCCAGGCCGGCATTGGTGTCGCGCACTCTCTCGAACATCAGGTATTTCCCGTCCGGAGACGCGTGCATGTGATGAGTATATGTCTTGGCAACCAGCTTTTCTGTCCCTGCGCCATTGGCCGGAATTTCGAAAATGGCCGGGCCGCTTTCAGGACGAGTGGTGTAAAAGTATACCTTCTGGCCATCGGCGGACCACACTCCCGGCCCTTCGCTGGCCGGATTGAAAGTGAGTTTCGAAACCACCTTCCGGCCCAAATCAACGGTCCAAAGGTCAGTATTGTTGGCTGCGCCGCGCTCGAGCAGCAGCCTCTTTCCGTCGGGTGACATCTCTACGTGACTGGTCTCCCTCGGATCAGCACCGGCCAATGTCTCCAGTTTTTTGCCGGTTCGGTCATAGAGCACAAGCTGCTCCCCGTGAACTGTGCCGGTGAGATACGCTATCACCCTGCCATCGGTGGACGCGGAAAAGGTCGGTGTCCCACCGGCATTAACCCTCAACTCGGTGGCGAGCAGCACGGTGTCGCCGGGCTCCTTCGAATCTGCGTCGAACCTCACAGCCGCCAAGCCACCGGTGTGTTCGACCAAAAGAGTATCGGGTTGCACGTACTGAAAGCTGCGAATGCTCCGGTAGACTCGCCGCGGGCGCTCTTTGCCATCCAAGCGTGCCAGGTAGACGCCATCCTGTAAAGGATCTTTGCGCCGCGACACGTACAGCACGTGTTCTCCATCCGGAAGTACAACCGGAAAGCGCTGCGCGAACTCACCGGATTCCTTGTCCAATTCGAGCGCCGGCGCCAGCGCGCCTCCGGTCTCACGTACTTTCTGAATCGGTCCGTTTGCCGGACCGAACAGGATGTAACCTCCGTGGCCCCAGGCGGTGCCGGAACTAACCGTGGCGCCGTTCACGATCGTTTGCGCCGACGACGCCGTGATCTCCATCTTCTTAAGGTCCCCGCCCGAGAGGAATGCGATGGCGCGGCCGTCGGGAGACCAACTCACGGATGTCGGGCCGATCTCGTCGACCATGCGCGCCTTGACTGAGTCAACCGGGCGCAGCCAAAGCCGCCTTGCCGCACCACCAGCGACTTGATAGGCGATCATCTTCCCATCGGGTGAGACAGAAACCTCTCTGATGTGATCAAGGGCCGGCGGCATAATTTCGAACTGCATCGGTGCGGCTTCTTGCGCCTGCTTCGGCCGCGTGAGAATTGCAGTGGTGAGCGCAACGATCAAAAACAGCCCTGCCGCCGCCGCCCACGGCCACCACTTCGTCCGGACCGGCGCCTCGGCTGCCTGCGGTGGTGGCATTTCCAAGTCGAGCACGACATCCCGCATGGACTGCCATCGATCCTCGGGATCTTTGGCGAGACATCTTCTCACCAGCCGTTCCAACGCCGCCGGCGTGAACGGCTTCACGGACATCGGCGGAGGATCCGCGGACAGAATCGCGCCCAGCATGCTGGAGTAAGTCTTGCCTTGGAACGCTTTCTCGCCCGTCACCATCTCGTAGAGCACCGCGCCGAAGGCCCAGATATCGCTGCGCGTGTCGGCTTCCTTGCCCTCGAACTGCTCCGGAGCCATGTACTGCGGCGTGCCCATGACAGAGCCTTCGAGCGTGAGCGCGGCGGTCAAAGTTTCCTCCGCCGGACCGGGCTTGGATGCGGATTTGGCTAAGCCGAAGTCGAGCACCTTCACGCCATCCCGCGTGAGCATGATGTTGGCGGGCTTCACGTCGCGGTGGGTGACCCCGGCGCGGTGGGCTCGGTCGAGCGCGTCGCCGGTCTGCCTGGCGAACTTGAGCGCTTGATCGAGCGGGAGCGCGCCGCGGGTAATCCGCGCCGCCAGCGTCTCGCCCTCCATGTACTCCAGCACCATGTAGCCGGTGCCATCCTGGTTGCCGATGTCGTGGAGCACGCAGATGTGCGGGTGATTTAGCGAAGCCACGGCGCGGGCTTCGCGTTCGAATCGCTGGCGGAGGTCCTCGCGCTTGGCGATGTGTTCAGGCAGGACCTTGATGGCGACGAAGCGGTCCAGGCGCGTGTCACGAGCTTTGTACACCTCGCCCATGCCTCCAGCCCCGAGCGGGGAGAGGATCTCATAGGGGCCAAGCTTTTCACCTGCGGAGAGCGGCATTGCGTAGGAATCAGTTTATCGCAACAGGGGCGGGGGTTGCGGACTGCTAGCGCAATGTCCAAGCATTAATTAACTGGACATCTTTTCTGGGCCGCACCGCTCTCTTATAGTTACGGCCCGGTAGGCGCCGGATGGAACGGTAAGAAACCGCGAGACTACCGTTTTCTTGGCTGGCCGGAGTTCCCGATATCCAGAACGACCTTCCACGACCCGCCGCCCTGCTTGCCCCAGATGGTCACATAGCGGCCGGGCCTTTCCATTGGCTCGCCGTTTTCCATGTAGCGCAATAGCGAGGTCCCGCTGGTGTATCCAAGATCCGCCGACGCCGCAATGCCGGCGAACTCCGGCTTCCATCGCAGCGAGTTCTCTTTTTTTGCAAATAGCGGCTCCATCATTTCGCGGATCGAGTCGCGCCCCGTGACCACCTCGCCGGTATTCCGGAACATCCGGCCATCTTCAGCAAAGAATGAGGCCCAGCCTTCGGCGCCGCTGCTTGCCGTAACACGGTCAAACTCGCGGTCGGCCTCCAGCAGCACATCGCCCGCGCTTGACTGCGCGTGCAAACCGGCAAGAAACCCTGCCGCTACCGCCACGGGAATCCAGATGCATTTCATGGTTTCACCTCGGAGGAATGACGTGGTCCACGCCTTTGCGGACGCCGTAGTCTTTGGGCTGGTTTTTGTAGTCCGATCCTCCACGCGCGTTCCAGTTCCAGACCACCTGGCCACGCCGCAGCGTCAACTCGCAGGCCAGACGCTGCTTGCCCTCCAGCCTGGCGCCGCTCGCATCCGCATATCCGAAGGCGCCCTGCATCCGGTTCCAAACCGCCACATCCGCCTCCGCGCCGATTGTGAGATGGCCCAATTCCGGCCTTTGGATCATTTGCGCCGGCGTCCACGTGGAGGCGCGCATTACTTCCACCAGCGGCATCCCCAGCGCCAGACACTTCGACATCGTCGCCGGCATATCGATCATCCCCGCATTCATACTGCCGGTATGCAGATCGGTTGAAATGGAATCCGGGTAGAACCCTTGCGCGATGGCCGGAGCCGCGTTACGAAACACAAAGCTTCCGCCGCCATGCCCGACGTCAAAACGTACACCTCGCCGGCGCGCCTGGCGCAAATAGTCGTACAGCTTACCCTGCGCGTCTACATACGGGACCGGCCCTCGAAACATGTGCGTGCTGATGTCGCCCGGCCGCAAGTGTTCCCCGACCAACTGGTAATAGGGCCGCTCCAGCATGAAGTATCCGAAGTCGACCATCACCGGAATCCCCGCCGCCTTGCCCGCCGCCACAGCCATGTCCACCGAGCTCCAGTCCGGTTTTTGGTAGTGCGCCGACTTCACGCCCACCACCACGTCCTTGTGCTTGCGCGCCAGCGCCGTCACCGCCTCGGCGTCAAAGTCACCCTGTTCGACAAAGTCCGTCATCATGCCGAAGCCGGCGATGTTGATCAGCGCCAGCACGCGCGTCTTGGCGCGATCGATCACGAAGAAGCGGAAATCCTCAAAGTTGCGCCAGCCGCTTGAACCGGCATCCACCATGGTCGTAACGCCGGTGCGAAAACTGAAGGCGTCCGGCTGCACGCTGTTGTCTCCCGCCCAGGACTCCTTCACGCCCGTTGTGTGATAGAGATGCGTGTGGAGATCCACCAGCCCAGGAGTCACGTACAAGCCGGTCACATCGATGGTGCGCCGCGCGGCCGAGGCTGGAATGCTGGCCGCTACCGCGGAAATCCTTCCATCCCGAACCGCCACGTCCATCACAGCGTCGATGTTGTTCTTGGGGTCAATGACGTGGCCGCCCTTCAGCAGCAACTGATGCGGCTGCGCCCACAGCGTGCAATAACCAATGAAGAAAAGAAAAGCAACCCGCCTCATGCCTTCACCACTTTCTCTTTGCGCCGGTCCCAAGCCACATATTGCCGCTTGCGATAACTGTCCACGCCCATGGCCGCCGCCACCACGCCGTAATAGCCCAGCGTGCTGTCGCATTTCAGCGCGGCATTGCTTCGTATCGCGGCGTGCAGGTTGCGATGATGCAGCGTGAGGTCTTCGGCCCCGGTCTTCTTGTGCGTCACGGGCTGCACCTCCTTCTCAAAAAGCCTCTGCGGCCTTATCGTGAAACCCTCTCTGGTGAAATACAACGTCGCTTTGTGCCCCCGCAGCATGTGCTCCACTGGCGCATCATTGGCCATCGACGCTACCAACTGCACCGTCAACCCCTCCGGATAGTCCAGCAAT
>JAENWC010000207.1 GCA_016650235.1 Terriglobia bacterium | reverse complement strand
GGGGGGTGAAACGACGGATATGACGGAAAGAGGGTTGTAGCAACTCGATTTCAAGTGTTGGCCCAATGAAACATATTGAGCCGATAATATTTTATCTGCCAAGCGCAATCGCCGCCGCCAATGCGCCCCATTCTGACGTTGTGGAAACGATGACTGTAGCGATCAGGCCGGTACCACGAAATTGCCCGGCGGCAGGAGCAGTGATCGCGAGCAACATCAGGACGGCGCAAGGAACCGGTTGCCTCAGCATACGCAACGGTTGATCGCAGCCTGTGGCCGGAACCTCAGGCGTGAAGAGCGGTAACCGTGGGAACCACCGGGGTGGGCGGCGGCGGATTGAACCGCACCGAGACCAGCTTGGAGACTCCCGGCTCCTGCATGGTGACGCCGTAGAGCGATGCAGCCGCCTCCATGGTCCGCTTGGCGTGCGTGATGACGATGAACTGCGACTGGCCGGCCATCTCCTTGAGCAGGCCCATGAGACGCTGAATGTTGGGTTCATCCAGCGGCGCATCCACCTCGTCCAGAATGCAGAACGGGCTCGGTGTGTAGCGGAAGATAGCCATCAGGAGGCTGAGCGCGGTGAGCGCCTTTTCCCCGCCCGACAGCAGCAGGACGTTTTGCAGCCGCTTACCCGGCGGCGAAGCGATGAGATCGATCCCGGAGTCGTTGACGTTGGATTCATCGGTGAGACGCATCTCGGCCATGCCGCCGCCAAACAGTTTTGTGAAGGTCTCTTTGAAGTTATGGTTGATGGCTTCAAAGGCCTCTGTAAACCGGCGCTTGGATTCGACGTCGATCTCCTGAATCGCTTTCTCTGTGTCGCGAATCGAATCGAGCAGATCCTGGCGCTGCGCGTTGAGGAAGTCATAGCGCTGTTGCGCTTCTTCGAACTCCTCGAGCGCTTGCGGGTTGACCGGCCCCAAGTTCTCGATCCTGGTCTTGATCTGCTGGTACTTTTCTTCGGCCTCGGCCAACCCGATCTCGTCCAGTTCAGCCCCTTCGCACTGTGCCAGATCGTCGAGGCTGACTTTGAGTTCCTTCTGGCAGGTTTCGTCCAGATACTTGCGTTCGGCGCGGCGCTCCACCAGCAGCAGTTCCACCTGCCCGCGCTTTTCGTGCGCGGTCTGCGCTTCCTGACGCCGGCCCCGGAGCCACTCATCCAGCGCAAGCAGTTCCTCGCGCATAGCCGTTTCCTCAGCCGACAGCGTAGCCACTTGCTGTTCGCTTGCGCCGATCTCGCCCGCAAGAATCCCGGCCCGCTCATCGAGGCCAATGTTGTCCCGCAGCAGATGGGCGCGCTCGACGCCCAGCCTCTGCATATCTTGCGCGATCTCCTGCCGGCGGCGCAGCATTGCCTGCGATTGTGACTCCAGGCGCGCCTGCGCCGCGGCTTCGGCGCGACGACGCTCCTCCTGCTCGGCAACGCCAACGCGCAAGACCGAGTGCTCCTCGACGACGCGCGAAACCTGCTGTTGTATCTCCTCCAGCGCGCGCCGGGCCGCGGCAAGCGCCTCTTCCTGAGCGGCGCGCGCCCGATCCTTCTCAAGGACCACCTGCTGGTTTTTCTCGCGCGTCTCTAAAGCGCGGGCGTTCTCTTTCTCGATGCGCTGCAGTTCCAGACGCGCCACGGAAAGCTTGGAGCCGGCTCGCGCGAACTCCTCGGCGAGGCGGCGGATCTCATGGTCCAGCGCGAGGGCTTCCTTCTCTTTGCCCTGTTGCTCAGTGCGCAATCTCTCCAGTTCCTCGCCGAGCAAAGCGATCTCGTGCTCGAGCGTTTGCAGTTGCAGCGCCGTCTCTTCCTCGGCGCGCTGCCGCGAGGCAACCAGCGCCGTCAGTTCCCTAAGTTCGCGCTTCAGCGCCAGCGGTCCGCTGCCGGTCTTGCGGCCGCCGCTGACGGCGTGGCCGTGATAGCAGATGCCATCGCTCAGCAGGAAATAAAAATCAGGATACTGCCGGGCCAGCCGTTGCGCTGAGGCGCGGTTGCCGGCCAAAAAACACCGTGACAGGCGCGGGATGAGCGCGGCCGGAGCCTGCGTGAGGCCGTTGGTCATGTGAAGAACATCGCTCAGACGCGCCGCGATTCCGGTTTCCGGACCAAGCGAAGGTTCCAACGCCGGTACCGCCGCCACGCGGTCGCCTGCTTCAGGATGCACCAGAAACGTCGCCCGCCCGTCCAGATCCGTTCGCATCAGGTCGATGCCCACCTCGGCCTGCGGCCAGTCCTTGACGATCACCCACTCCAGCTCTTCGTGCAGAAACTCTTCGGCCGCTTTTTCATACGCGGCGTCCACATCCACATAGTCGGCCAGCACGCCAACCGGCTGGAGTTCGTGCGCTTGCCCTTGCTCCACCGAGCTGAACAGCCGCTTGACTGACTCCGTCGTGTAGGCCCGGTGCGACAGGATCTCATCCAGCGAGTCCCGGCGCGCGCGCAGCCGCGATGATTCCCCGCGAATCTGGTCCAGTTGCTTGCGGGAATCCCCGGCGGCTTGCCGGCGCTGGTTCAGGTCGCCTTCCACGCGGCGGCGCTTGTCGGTGGTGGACTCGAGTTCAATCTGGCTGGCTGCCAGCAGGCCGCTCACCTCTTGCTTGCGACCTTCCAGCCGTTCCAGATCCGCCGCGGCCATTTGTTCTTCGCGGCTGATGCGGCAGCGGTCGCGTTCCAGCGACTCGAGATAGGTTTCCGCCTGAGCAAGCTGATTCTTCAGCGAGGAGGCTTCCCCCAACAGCCGCAGCACCTGCTGCCGGCCTGCCTCGATCGCGTTTTCGCGTTCGCGCAGGCCGGACTGCAGGCTCTCCCGTTCCTTGTTCTTGGCATCGAGCTGAGCGCGAGCCTCTTCCACCTGCTGCTCGAGCTCCATCAGGCGCTGGCCATGCGCCTGTAGTTCGGCCGCCACGTCCGCCTGTTGTTGATCGATGGCCTGAGCGTCGGTTTCTCCCTGTGCCAGGCGGGCATCGATGTTGCCGATCTCGCGTGCTTGGGACTCCAGCCGGCCTCGCGTACGCTCGGCTTCCAGGCGGAGCCCGGCCAGATCCTCGCGTCTGGCCGTTAGTTCCGCCTCCTTGGCGTAGCAGCGCTCCTGCAGCCCTTGCTGATCCTTCTCCTTGGAGGCCACTTCGGCGGAAAGCTTCTGAAACTCTTCCTGGGCCAGGTTCAGTTCGCCTGAAATCCGGCCGGTCTCGCGCTCGAGCAGACGGTAGCGGCCCACCAGCGTCTGCCGCAACTGCACCGCCATCTCCGCATGAAGCTCGTGGAATCGCTTCGCTTTTGCGGCTTGCCGTTTGAGGGAATTGGCCTGACGGCCCACCTCTTCCAGGATGTCGAACACGCGGGACAGGTTCTGTTTGGCGCTCTCAAGCTTGGCCTCGGCCAAGCGGCGGCGCGTCTTGAATTTGCTGACGCCAGCGGCCTCTTCAATGACGGCGCGGCGGTCCGCCGGCTTGGAACTGAGCAACTGCCCGATGCGGCCCTGTTCGATGATGGCGTAACTTTCCGGACCGAGTCCGGTGCCCATGAACAGATCCTGAATGTCGCGCAGGCGGGAGTGCTTGCCGTCCACCAGGTATTCGCTATCGCCGTTGCGAAACAGGCGGCGCGTGATGGTGATCTCATGCGGCTTGTGGCGCCCGTTGACGTCGGTATAGCTGTTTCCGTTGACGAGGCCGGGCGGGAAATGATCGGAGTGGTTGGGGTCCACCAGAGTCATGGTGACTTGCGCCATGCTGAGCGGTTTGCGGTCGCGGGTACCCGCAAAGATAACGTCCTCCATGCGTGCGCCGCGGAGCGTCTTGGCGCTCTGCTCGCCCAGCACCCAACTGATGGCATCGCTCAAGTTGGATTTGCCGCAGCCGTTCGGACCAACGATAGCGGCAATGCCGTCACCATGGAAACGGAGCTCAGACCGTTCTAAGAAGGATTTAAAACCCTGTATCTCGACGCGCTTAAGTTTCAGCAAAGGGAGATGGCCCTCCACTACATAAAATTACGGGGCGGAAAAGCCCGCGTCTCGGGGGAGAGATTGAATTCATAGTACCCGGTTGTGGGGAAAAAGTAAAGGAGTCATACCACAGAATTTTGTGGCGCCCAGAAAAACACTACAACATATAGGGACACGCCTTTCAGCAATGACGCCGGGGGAAAGGGGGGCACAAGCAGCAGCACTTGTACCATAGTAAGCCATTGAGGCACCCGATGAAGTCCAAGGCCTGCTAAAATAGACCCGACCCACTCGTGTGGTATTTTGGGTCTTCGCACCTGCAATGTCGTCCTCACCGCTCAACGTACAACTGGCAAGCTTTGAAGGTCCGCTGGACCTTCTGCTGGAGTTGATCCGTAAACACCAGATCGACATCTACAACATCCCGATTGCGCAGATCACGGCGCAGTATCTGGAGTACATGGCACAGGCGGCGGAGTTGAACTTCGAGTTGGGCGCGGAGTTTGTCTACATGGCGGCGACGCTGATCCATATCAAGTCGAAGATGCTGCTGCCGAGGGATCCGGAACTGGAGAAGATCTCGCCCGAAGAGGACCCGCGCAAGGAACTGGTGGACCGGCTGCTGGAGCATGAGCGGTTCAAGAACGCGGCTGAGATGCTGCATCAGAAGCGGATGATTGAGGACGCCATCTGGTCCAATCCGCAAGTGCAGGAGTTCCTCAACCAAGGCGAGGAGCCGGAACTTTCTGTGACGCTGTTTGATCTGGTGCAGACGCTGCAGACCGTGCTGGACCGTGTGCGGAGCCGGCCGCTGTATGACGTGGGCAAGGAAGAAGTCACGGTGCCGGAGATGATTTCCTTCCTCAGAACCGTGCTGCGGGAAGGCGGGCGCGGGGAGTCCCATTCGGCCGTAAAGCTGTTTGAACGGCAGCGCAGCCGGCGCGCGATGATCTGCCTGTTCTTAGCGATTCTGGAGATGGTGAGGATGCAGGCGGTGTCGCTGGTGCAGACCGAAGAGTTCGGCGAAATCGGACTGAAGCGGGCCAAGCAGTTTGATGACGTTTTTGCTAGCGAAGAGGCTATGACATCCATCCAAGAGGAATACAGTTAAATTGATGAAGCGTGAAGATACGGAAGTGGCGGCGATAGAGGAGAGCGATGCGGGGACGGCTATGTCCGACCAGCAGGCCGAACAACTCGGCCTGGTGGAAAAGGCCGGCTCGGTGGAAACCGAAGACGCCAGGCTGCGGGCGATGGTGGAAGCGGTGGTCTACATCACCGAAGAACCGCTGAATGCCAAGCAGATTGCCGAGGCCCTGAATCAGACCCAGGAGCGGGTGGAACAAACGCTGGCTGAGTTGATGGCCGATTATTCGCAACCGCACCGGGGCTTGACCTTACGCGAGGTGGCCGGCGGCTACAAATTGGGCACCAAACCCGAGTTTCACGATGAGATACGTGTCTTTGTCAAAAAGCTGAAGCCGCAGTTCAAGTTGTCGCTGGCGGCGCTGGAAACGCTGGCCGTGATCGCCTACAAGCAACCGATCACATCACCCGAGATCATGGAGATTCGCGGCGTGCAAGGCGCGGGCGTGGTGAAGACTCTGCTGGACCGCAAACTGATCACAGCGGCCGGGCGCAAGCAGGTGATCGGCCGCCCGGTGCTCTACAAGACGACCAAGGATTTTCTCCTGCAGTTCGGCCTGAAGGATGTTTCGGAATTGCCGACTCTGAAGGAATTCGAGGAATTGAGCCGGCTCGCGCTGGGGGAAGGCGACGTGGAAGAAAACGCGCCGGAACCAGCGCCGCAAGCGGATGCGGTTGCGGAAGCGGACGGCCCACAGGGAGCATAGCCTCGACATGGCCGAATCTCCAGATCCATTCCGCATTGGATTGGTGCAGATGTCCTGCTCTTCCGGCCGGTCTGAAAATCTGGCCAAAGCGGAAGCCCATGTCGAGGAAGCCGCGCGGCAGGGAGCGCAGATCATCTGCCTCCAGGAACTGTTTCAATCCCAGTATTTTTGCCGCGAAGAAAACGCCGCGTGGTTCGACTTGGCCGAAACTGTCCCCGGACCAACCACGGCGGCGCTGAGCAAAGTTGCGGCGGCCCGCAAGGTTGTGGTGGTGGCGCCGCTATTTGAGCGCCGCGCAGCGGGCCTCTATCACAACAGCGCGGCGGTCATCGACGCCGATGGCGCATTGCTCGGCCTCTACCGCAAGATGCACATTCCGGACGACCCGCTCTATTACGAGAAGTTCTACTTCACCCCGGGCGACCTCGGGTTCCGCAATTTTGACACGCGCTACGGGCGCATAGCGGTGTTGATCTGCTGGGATCAATGGTATCCGGAAGCAGCGCGGGTGGCCAGCTTAGGCGGCGCCAGCGTATTGTTTTATCCCACCGCCATCGGCTGGCATCCGCATGAGAAGGCCGAGTTCGGTTCCGGCCAGCGCGATGCCTGGCGCACCATCCAGCGCGGGCACGCCATCGCCAATGGCATCTACGTAGCCGCTCCCAATCGGGTGGGGTTTGAAGGAACGCCCGAGGAGGGGCTGGAGTTCTGGGGCTCCTCGTTCATCTCCGATCCGTTCGGCCAGTTGATCGCGGACGCCTCCGTGGACCAGGAGGAGATTCTGGTGGCCGAGTGCGATCCCGGGAAGATGGAAGAGGTTCGCCGCAACTGGCCCTTTCTGCGCGACCGCCGCGTCGATGCCTATGCCCCAATTCTCAACCGGTGGCTGGAGTAATGGCCGCGCGCGAGAATGCGCCCCTGCGCATGCCCGCCGAATGGGAGCCGCACAAAGGAACCTGGCTCGCCTGGCCTCACGAGCGCTCCGATTGGCCGGGCAAGTTCACGCCCATCCCGTGGGTGTACGGGGAAGTCGCCCGGCACTTGTCCACACGGGAGAGAGTACGATTGCTAGTGCCGGACCGTGAGGCCGAGCGCACGGCAACACGCGTATTTGCAAAAAGCGGCGTCAACATGGCCGCGGTCGATTTTGTGGTCTGCCCAACGGACCGCAGTTGGACGCGGGACTTTGCTCCCATCTTCGTGCGAAACCGCCGGAATCAGGTACTGATCACCAACTGGAATTTCAACGGCTGGGCCAAGTACGCCAACCACAAGCGCGATAACGCCGTCCCTGGGCTCCTCTCGCGCCGCCTGAATATGGCGCAGGAGAAAATGGATATCGTGCTGGAGGGTGGCAGCATTGACGTGAACGGCCTCGGCGCCATGCTCACCACGGAGGAGTGCCTGCTGAGCCCGGTGCAGGCCAGAAATCCGACCCTCACGCAACAGGATCTGGAACACGCCTTTGCAAAGTATCTGGGGGTGACCAAGGTGTTGTGGCTGGGGCGCGGCATTGCCGGAGATGATACACACGGCCACGTGGACGATCTGGCCCGCTTTGTGAATCCGACGACGGTGGTGACTGTGGTGGAACAGGACCGGTCCGATGAAAACTACGCGCCGCTGCGGGACAACTTGCGGCGTTTGCGGAAGATGCGGGATCAGGACGGTGTCCCCTTGCAGGTGGCCACATTGCCGATGCCGCGTCCGGTCTATTTTGATGGACAGCGTCTGCCGGCCAGCTACGCCAACTTCTACATCGCCAACGGCGTGGTTCTGGTTCCGGTGTTCAACGATCCGGCCGACCGGCTGGCGCTACACACGATGTCGCGCCTTTTTCCGGACCGGGAAGTGGTGGGCATTTACTGCCGGGACCTGGTCTTGGGATTGGGCACGCTGCATTGCATGACGCAGCAGGAACCGGCCGGATGATCCACCAGGAAGAGCTCATGGATCTTGCGCGGCGCTACACGGCCGCCTGGGGAAGCCAGGACGCCGCCAGCGTGGCCGCGTGTTACTCGGCAGACGGGAGTCTCAGCGTCAACGCCGGCGCGCCCGCCGTGGGACGCGACGCCATTGCCCAAACAGCCCGGAGCTTCATGACCGCCTTGCCGGATATGCTGGTCATCATGGACGGCCTTCTCATACAGGGCGACGGCGCCGTTTACCAGTGGACGCTGATTGCGAAGCAGATTCGCATCAGCGGATTCGAGGAATGGCAAATCGGTGCGGACGGACTCATCGCGCAATCGCGCGGGCACTTCGACAGCGCCGGCTACGAGCGTCAATTGAAGCATGGCGCCGGAGATAGCTTTCCCGCTTGAAGCAGCGAAGTTCGGCAACTCCCGTGAAGTACTATATTGGATGCGCAGCCCACGGGACACTCGTTTGGGCGGGCAACGGGGGCGGCAGCAAGGAGAACCATCATGACTCGAAACCTTATGGTCGCCACCGCACTCCTGGCACAGGTCTGTTTCGTCTCACCTGCACAGCAGCGCGTCGTATTTAACGGCGCCGAATCCGAGCATAAGTGGGCGTTGAAGGATCTCAACCCCGGCCTGCCGGCGGATTGGACCGGCTACGACTTCCTGGTGATGGAGATGAGGGCCTCCTCGCCGCAGCGGTTCTTCCTGACCATCTACGGCCGCGACGGCGTGCAGCGCAGACAACTCCACCCGCTCCCGAACGTCTGGATCCGCGCCGCGGTGCCGCTTCAATACTACCGGCAACCTAACCGTGCCGGTTTCGATCTGGCCTCGGTGGGGAAGGTGCCACGGAATAGTTTCTGGATCAGCACCGGGGGCGTCTACGGACCGCTCAACGCGGTGGAGGCACTCGGTGTCACCATGCAGGCGCCGCTCGGCGAGCCGGCGATCGAGATCCGTTCGGTACGGCTGTCGAAGGACGATCCCGGCTCCGGCATTTTGGATAAGAAGCCGGTGGTGGATGAGTTCGGCCAATGGATTCCGGCGGACTGGCCGGGGAAGGTGAAGAGCCTCGACCAATTGAAGAAGGAGTGGGCGGCGGAAGCGGGCCTGGGCGCCGGCGATTTCGGCTACTGCAAGTACGGCGGCTATCGCAACACGAAGGCGAAGGCGACGAACTTCTTCCGCGTCGAGCAGGTGGACGGCCGCTGGTGGTTTGTGGACCCCGACGGGCACCTTTTCTTTTCGACCAGTTCGACCGGCATCGGCAGCGGCGGGGGCGACGCGCGCCTGCGGGGCCGGGAGGACTACTTCACAGCGTTGCCGCCAGTGGAGCCGGCCCCCGCGGCCGGACGCCGCCCGCAGACCGGCTTCTACGCCTGGAACCTGGCGCGGCGGCACGGCAAAGAGCTCGATTCAAAGTGGATCGACCTCGCCATCCGGCGGTTGGAATCGTGGGGCATGAACACGATCGGTAACTGGAGCGATGCGCGGCTGTGGGATGCGCACAGGAAGGCGTATGTAGTGAACCTGCACGGGTGGGGGATGGAGACCGGCTACATGGGGATGCCGGACGTGTTCTCCGGCGAATTCCCCAAGCTCGCCGATAAAGCGGCGGCGGAGCAGTGCGCGCCGCGGAAGAACGACCCGTACCTGCTGGGGTATTTCATCGCTAACGAGCCGCCGTGGCCGGGCCGGGAGTCGCTGGTGGTGGACATCATTCTGGAGCGGCCTCCAAGCGCGATCCAGCGCGAAGCCAAGGCTTTCCTGGCGGGCGGCGATACTCCGGAGCGACGGCGGCAGTTCATCTACCGCGCGTTCGACAAGTACCTGGAAGTTATCAATGCCGCCATCCGGCGGCATGATCCGAACCATCTGAACCTGGGGCTGCGCTTCGGCGGCGGCGCTCCGCCCGCGGAGATGTTGCGCGCTTCGAAGGCTTTCGACGTGTACAGCATGAATGTCTACTCGACGTCGGTGAACCAGAAGGTTTTGGAGGAGATCTACAAAGAGACGGGGCGCCCGATCATCGTGGGCGAGTTCCATTTTGGGGTGCCGGGCCGGGGTTTGGCTTCGGGATTGGTGCAGGTGCGCGACCAGGCCGAGCGCGGGGCGGCCTACCGCTACTACGTAGAGCAGGCGGCATCCTTCCCGGCGTTCATCGGCTCGAGCTGGTTCCAGTGGGTGGACCAGCCCTCGACGGGGCGGATGGACGGTGAGAACTACAACATCGGACTTGTGGACGTAACGGACCGGCCCTACCGGGAGTTGATCGAGGCCATGCAGACGACCCACCACCGGCTCCAGGCGGTGCACTCGGGCAAACTGGCTCCTTTCGATGTGAGGCCGCGGGCGCAGTAACCTCGCAAGCGGGCGTACGGTTCGCACGCTGTTCGGCAGTGCGGCACTGAGTTTAGTCTACCTCTCAGGCCCGCAGCAGAACTTTCAGCACACCTTTTTCCGCTGCCCGCGCGAAGGCTTGCGGAGCATCGGCCAATGCGAACTCATCCGACAGCATCGCGTCCAATTGCAGCTTGCCGGATTGTAGAAGCTTGAGCGCTGGTTCAAACCGCCCGCAGCGCGATCCGACCAGCGTCAGTTCATTCACGATCACCGGCGCCATATCGATCCCCACCTTCCCATGGACAGTGGACTTCATGATCACTGTGCCGCGCGGCCGCGTCATGCTTGTGGCCGCGCGCAGGCCCTCCGGCGAGCCAGTGGCGTCCACGACAAAATCAAACTCGGCTTGGGGAAGCTTGCTGGTCGCAATGGCTGTGGTAGCGCCGGCCGCGGCGGCAATCTTGAGTTTCTCCGGATGCCTCCCGAAGAGGCAGACCTGCGCACCCGTTATCTTGATTAGCACTTGGGCAATCAGGAGTCCGAGCTTGCCGTCGCCCAGTACCGCTACGGGGCTGTTACGGGGAATACGAACCTGGTCGAGGATTTCGCAAGCCGCCGCGATTGGTTCGGTGAAAACCGCATGTTCCGTAGACACGCGTGCAGGCACCGTATGGAGGTTGGCATCGGGCAGCGTGAGGAATTCGGCAAACGCGCCGGGATGGCCCACGATGCCCAGTACCGTGCGCGAGGGGCAGTGGCGGCCCAACCCGCGCCGGCACCAGAGGCACCGGTTGCACTGGAGGTTGATCTCGCCCACCACGCGTTTTCCCACCAGCGATTGCGTATCCGATTCCACCACTTCCCCGGCAAACTCATGGCCGGGGCGGCCCGCAAAGCCGTAGTAGCCGCGCTGCAATTCCAGATCCGTGTTGCAGATGCCGCCGGCCAACAGCCGGATGAGGGAGAAACCTTTGCGGCGGCGGGGCGTGGGGACACGCCGCATCGCCACGCGGCCTGCCGCAAGATGTACAGCTATCATGAATGCGAACCAGACACCAGTATAATTGGAGATTCATGCCTGCCGAACTCATCTGTTTTGAATCCTCCTGCCGCGCTCGATACGCCGTTACCGAGGTCATTTATAACTGCCCGCGCTGCGGCGGCTTGCTGGAGGCCGGATACGATTTCTCCAGTGTTGCAGCCGGGGAGTGGAAGCGGATCTGGCGGCAGCGGCGCACCAGCAATGCGCCACTGGACCAAAGCGGCGTCTGGCGTTACCGCGAGCTGATTCCATTTCTGGATGACTACCGGCACGTGGTAACTCTGCGCGAAGGAAACACCCCGTTACTCGATGCGGGGCGCGCGGCGGCCTATGGGGGACTGCGGCGGCTCACCTTCAAGCATCAAGGTTTCAATCCCACCGGTTCCTTCAAGGACAACGGCATGACATGCGGAGCCTCGCAGGCGCGCCGCCTGGGCATGCAGCGCGTGGCCTGCGTCTCCACCGGTAACACCTCGGCTTCGATGGCAGCTTACGCGGCCGCGGGCGGACTGCAACCAGCCATCTTTATCCCTCACGGAAACATCAGCTACGGGAAGCTCGCGCAGGCGCTCGAGTATGGAGCCAAAACGCTGCAGGTGGAAGCCAACTTCGACCAGATTCTCAAGTTGGTGCGCGTGCTGGCCGAGAAGCTCGGCATTTATCTGTTAAACTCCATCAACCCATTCCGGATTGAAGGACAGAAAACCATCATCATCGAGATGATGGATCAGCGGGATTGGCAGGCGCCGGATTGGATTGTGGTGCCGGGTGGGAACCTGGGTAACGTGTCGGCATTCGGCAAGGCGCTGCGCGAATTGCGCGAGTTGGGTTTTATTGACCGGACGCCCAAGCTGGCGGTGATTCAGGCGGCTGGCTCCGCGCCTTTTTACGAATACATGAGCAATCCCGGCGGCCGGTTCCAGGCGGTGGAGCATCCCGAGACTCTCGCCACCGCCATCAAGATCGGCGATCCGGTCTCCTGGCCCAAGGCAAAACACGAGGTGATCGCATCCGGCGGCCTGGTGGAAAAGGTGACCGAACAGGAGATCGCGGACGCCAAGGTGCAGATTGGGTTATGCGGTATCGGGTGTGAGCCGGCATCGGCCGCCACCCTGGCCGGGATTCGTAAGCTGACCGCGGCGGGGAAGATGGATGCAGGAGCAGACGTTGTGGCGGTGCTTACCGGGAATTTGCTCAAAGACCCGGATTACATCTTCCGGTATCATACCGGACAATTGGAGGCTCCCGGTGGTGTGCGGATAGAGTCCACTTTTGGGAACCGGCCGGTAGTGGTGGCTAACGATGCCGAAGAAATTGCTGCATTGTTGGGATAGGTTTTACCTTTGCGTGTACAATGATTAAACTTATACAATTGAATTAGTCAAACAGGTAGATTGACTTGAACTTCTATTCGGCATTAATCGCACTTGAATGGCACGCCTTCTTACGTCGATCGGTACATGCCGACGAGATTTGGGCCGTTGGACTAGCCGCGTTGATTGTTGTCGCGACCGTTTTTTGCGCCCGCCGTGGAATGTTCTACGCCAGGGACGCTAAACGGACACGCCGGGAACTCGAGCAACTCGAAGCCACGCGGCGCGGCGATCTGGAAGTGATTTTGGAGTCGCAACAAATCCTCCAGGAGAAGAACCACCAGTTGGAAGAGGCGTTGCGCGCAGCCGAGGAAGCCACAAGGATGAAGAGTCTGTTTCTGGCCAACATGACTCACGAGATTCGGACGCCACTCAATGGTGTGGTGGGCATGACGGAGCTTCTCCTTACAACCGACCTGAATTCGGAACAGCGCGAGTACGGCATAACGCTCCGGGAGTCCGCCGAATCCTTACTCACCATCCTGAACGACATTCTGGATTTCTCCAAGATCGAGGCGGGACGCCTTAAAATCGAGTCGGTTCCGGTGGATCCAAAGGAGGTCGCCTCCAGCGTAATGGCGTTGCTGTTGCCGCGCGCTCAGGAGAAGGGTTTACAGTTCAACCTGGGCGTCGACCCCGCGGTTCCGGCGCAGATGCTCAGCGATCCTGTGCGGCTGCGGCAACTGCTCACCAACCTGATCGGCAATGCAATCAAGTTCACGGAAGCCGGCAGCATCGGCGTCAGCATCGAGCGGAAGTCCGTTGATGACGCACCCATGCTCCTGTTTGCCGTCACGGACACCGGAATCGGAATCACCGCCGAACAGAGCGAGCACGTGTTCCTGAGTTTCACGCAGGCCGACCAGTCCACCACCAGACGTTACGGCGGCACTGGGCTGGGGCTGACCATCTGCAAGCAGTTGACCGAAGCCATGGGAGGAGCCCTTGGCTTCACCAGCACGCCGGGTTCCGGTTCCAGGTTTTGGTTTACGCTGCCTTGCATTCAGCATCCGGCCCTGAAGTCCGGGGGCACTAGCGCGGCGTAATCAGGCCGCCCAGCTTGTCCTGCTCGCCCCCGCTCACCCGCGGGAACCGCGTCGAGTATCACAGCAGCGGAATGGAAGGCGGCGGGGAGCGTTCAGTTCCGGACCACGGTCCTCGCGCTCAACACGGAGCCGGGGATGGTCTGCTCGATGGCGCAAGGGGAGGCAACAGGGTGGCCTGAAGTTGATAAGCGACACTTGTCAGTGTAAACTAGAACCAATAATTCGGAGCCTTAAGAATCGAGGCTTGAAAAGGCTCTACGATGAGGGCGGCCGGAGCGGAATCCGCCCCGATCTTGTGGAGACGGTTGAAAGAATCCTCACCATTCTTGACACCGCGGCGGTGCCACAGGCTTTTGACCTCCCGCGGTATCGCCTGCATGCGCTGAAAGGCGATCTCAAGGGGCACTGGGCAGTGACCGTCCGCGCGAACTGGCGGATTGTTTTCCGATTCGAGGACGGCAACGCCCTGGACGTTGAGCTTGTTGACTACCACTGAAAGGAGAACCACCATGCCTATGAAGAACCCCTTGCATCCCGGCCGCATTGTCCGGCACGATTGTCTTGAGCCTCTGGGCCTCAGCGTGACCGAGGCCGCCAGGGTTCTCGGCGTGACGCGCCAGGCTTTGAACAATGTCGTCAACGAGAAGGCCGGCGTTTCCCCGGAGATGGCCATTCGTCTATCGAAGGCCTTCGGCAGCACGCCCGAAACCTGGGTGCGGATGCAAGCCGCCTACGATCTGGCGCAGGCGCTGAAGCATGCGGGGAAGATTCGCGTCGAACGCTACGAGCCCAGGCCCGCGGCATAGCGAAAGGGCCGCCCATTGACCCAAGAGCCGATGCGCGGCCGCGGCGCTTGCGCCTGGCCCGGGCGCGTTCACGCAGCAGTCTGGGCTTCGCGGAGACGTTCGTTGGCGCGGGCACGGAGACTCAGCTCAAGTTCCGGGGCACGGTGCGGGAGGCGAAGCCGCTCCGGGACTGTATTCGGCGTGGACCACGCGCTCCCGCTGGGCGGCGGCGTAGGATCGCATATAATGGGGAACAGCGATGTCAGAATGGCAGCCAGCGCCCTATAAGGATTAGCGGTGGATTGTGGCGGACCCGCGGATGTTGGGCGGTGTCCCTAGTGTAGTGTCCAACAAATAACTAGACAGGCAGATGCTGTTTGTCTTATCCTGGGACATGAGCAAGTCATGTCATCTTTCCGCCGTGGAGCGGGAGAAGATCCGGCTGTGGATCGCAGC
>JAENWC010000206.1 GCA_016650235.1 Terriglobia bacterium | reverse complement strand
TGTTCTTCTGCTCGATATGAAAATGGGCGCGGTGTCCGGCGAACAGGTATTGGAGAAAATGCTTTCGCGCTGGCCCGCCCTCTGCGTCATCGTCGTGACAGGTTACCCTTCACTGGAAGACATGCGCGCCACCTTCAAGTTGAAGGTGTTTGATTATCTCGCCAAACCGTTCTCGCTGGCACAACTCCGCTCTGTCCTCAAGAACGCTGCGGAAACTTTCGGTCTCGGAAATGCTCCCCAGCGCCTTCGCGAAAAGCTGGGACACCGCATCAAAATGCTGCGTGTGGAACGGGACTGGAGCCTCAAGGATTTGGCCGCTCTGACCAAACTCAGCGTCAGCCAGATCAGCTCCATCGAGCGGGGCGCTCATCTGCCGAGCATCGAAAGCCTGCTCGCCATCTCGCGCGCGCTCGAAACCAAGCCTTCTCAACTGTTGGCCGCGATCGATTTCTAATCGCTGTACCGCTCCCTCTGGTCGCCGCTCTGTTTCAATCAAGACCGGGGCTGCCGCACCGGTTGGCCCACACGCTCTTCATGCTCACCCAACACCTGCTCACTCATTAGCCGCTTCATCAGTTCCCGCAGGCTCGTGAGGTGTACCAGCCTGTGATGCAGCTCGAGTCCCACCGCGTAATGCTCTCCTTGCGCTACGCAATAGACCACTTCTCCCAACAGCAGCGCCGCATCGCTGTCATACTGAAAATCCACCTGTACCGCTATGTTCACCTCCAACGGCCGGTCGATGAGCAAGCGCACGCCGCGTCCGGACAGGTTCTCCACTTTCGCATTCAACCGCACGGGCGCGCCAGCCCCGTCCCCCAACAAAGTCAACTGGACTTGCATGGCGAGCGGCAACTCCGCCGCCGGCACTCGTTTTTCGCTTCGACGCTTCACTGCTCTCTCATCGGCTGCGCAAGGCTCCGCCTTGCTTATTTCTATCCAGGAAAAATCGGAAGCGGGGTAGCTCGCGTCTGGTGTTAACGGCCTATTTCCACGCCGCCAGCAGCCACAGGCATAAACCGATCCCCCCGATCAATACCACTTCGGCCGCCTGCCTCCATCCAAACCTGCGAGTCTTGTCCGCCGAGGCGCCCTCGCGCAACTTGGTAATCATGGATCCCAGCAGCCGTGACTCGAGCTGCGTCGGCAAGCCCTGCAAAGACCGCATGATCTGCTTGCGGCCGCCCTCATCGGCAATCAGAACGGTGGCGGAATTGGCCCCAGAGGTCGACTCCAACAGTTTCCGCCGCAACCGCGCGGGCACCTCCTGCACTGAGCGGTACACCTTGGTGCCATCTCCGGCGCTGATCAAAATGGTGGATGTCTTCTGCGTCAAGCGGTCCATATCGTTATCTCCGGCTCACCAGCCGCTGCTGGTCCTGCCGTATCGATTGCGTCCCCTTTGGCTGCGGCGTGTCGCCTTCCGTATGCGCGAGAATCACGTTGATGAAGCCGAGCGCCGCCTTGGACAGCGCCTTGTCCTTGCGGTAGATCAACCCAATGCGCCGGATCAGCGGTTCCGGCGCCATCGCCACCGTCGCCAGCTTGCCCTGGGCAACTTCTTCGGCGCAGTTGGACGCGGCCAAAAACGACACGCCCAGCCCGGCCATCACAAACCGCTTGGTCATCTCCGTGGCGTCGAGTTCCATCGAGATGTTCAGATCCGGTTCCACAATCTCCAGCCATTCGTTCAACCGCGTCCGCGTGGTTCCCGATTTCGGCATCAATAGCGGATACGGCGTCAGATCCAGCGCCGTCACAGAATCCATTCCCGCCAGTGGGTGGTCCGGCGTCACCAGCACCCTGATTTCGTCGGAATGAATACGCACCACCTGCAATCTCTTCTCGACGACCGGCAGCTGAGTAATACCGAAATCGGCCTGATTGTCAAGCACCGCCTCCACAATCCGGCTTCCATAGCTGCGCTCCACCTGTAGCTGCACATTGGGAAACTGCTGTTTGTACCCCGAAAACACTCGCGGCAATACGTAGATGCAGGTGGCCTCGTTGGCCGCGATCACAATCTCACCGCGCGGGGCAAACTCCAACTCGTGGATGGTATCCTGCGCCCTTTTCTTTAATTCCAGGATCTGCTCGGCGTAATCGGCCAGGATCCGGCCCGCCGGCGTGAGCGCGATCCGCGTGCCCAACCGGTCAAACAGACTGGTGCTCAACTCCTGTTCCAGTTGACGAACCTGCGCACTGATGGCCGGCTGTGTCCGGAAGCAGGTCTGCGCCGCCTTCGAGAAGCTCTTCAGGCGGACAATCTCCAGAAATGTGTGAAGCTGATCCAGATCCATCGCGATTGGGACTCCCCATCGGTTTACGCAACCGGTCCACGCGATCTTGCGACCGGTGCTGTCAAAATTATATCATTAGGAGATTTGTATGATTAGATCCGCCATCCTCCTTGCGCTCTTCTGTTCCGCCGCGCACCCCCAGGATCAAGCCGCCAAACTCGCCTATGGCAAGTACCTCGCCGTGGAGGTTTCCAAATGCGTCAACTGCCATACGCCGGTCACCGATTCGGGCGCACTCGATGAGACCAAGCTCATGAAGGGCAAGGTCATGGAAGTCCAACCTATCGATACCATCGAGCACTGGCACAAGACTTCCCCGGACATTACCCCTTCCGGAAAACTCTGGAAAAAGTGGGGCGGCGCACAGTCGATGGTCCAGTACCTTATGACCGGACTCACGCCCGCCGGTAAGCCCGCCGGTCCCCCCATGCCCGCGTACCAGCTCAAAAAGGCCGACGCCGAAGCCATCGTCGCCTACCTCAACTCCTTACCCTGATGAGCCGGCCTGGCGGGGCGGCGCGCGTTCTTGGCGCTCTTGCGGCGTTTGCCGGCTTTGCCATTTGCCCGGCCCAGGGACCGCGAAACGTGATGGTGATCCTGAACCGGACTTCGGCTTCGTCCGCTGCAATCACCAGCTACTACGCTTCCAAGCGGGGCATCCCACCGGCCAACATCTGCTCGATACAGGCCACCACGCAGGAAACCATCTCCCGGCTGCAGTATGACGAGGAAATTGAACGCCCGATCCAGGACTGCCTGCGCTCGCACGCCGGCCCCATCCTCTACATTGCCACGACGCTCGGCCTTCCTCTTCGTATTGAAGGACCGGGAGGAAGAGAGACCACGGCGGCTTCGGTGGACAGCGAACTGGCCCTACTCTACGCGCGCATGCGCGGCCATACCATCAAACTGCCTGGACCGGCCGCCAATCCCTTTTACCGGCAGAAAGACTCGCGCTTTGATCAGCGTGTGTTTCCCATGTACCTGGTTACGCGCCTGGCCGCATACGATACGGCCACCGTCAAGCGCATGATCGATCAGAGCCTGGCAGCCGCCAATCGCGGGGTCTTTGTCCTGGATCAAAGAGATGCTTCCGACGTCGATGGCAACTCCTGGCTACTGGATGCCGCCATCCTTCTCCCGGCCCATCGCGTCGTCCTCGATCAAACTACCACCGTGCTCAAGGGACACAGTGACGTCATTGGCTACGCCTCGTGGGGCACAAACGACAAGAACCGCAAGGAGCGTTTCTCAGGGATGCACTGGCTGCCCGGAGGCATCGCCACCGGATATGTCTCCACCGATGGCCGGACCTTCCTCCAGCCTCCCGCCACATGGACCACCGGTTCCTGGAGCGATCCCAGCTCAAAATGGTGGGCCGGATCCCCGCAGAGCCTTACAGCCGACTTCCTCATGGAAGGCGCCACCGGAGCCTCCGGCCACGTCTTTGAGCCCTTCCTCTCTTTCACTCCGCGCCCCGACTACCTCTTTCCCGCCTACTACTCCGGCCGCAACCTGGCCGAAAGCTTCTATCTCGCAATGCCCGCACTCAGTTGGATGAATATCGTCGCCGGTGACCCGCTCTGCTCGCTCGGCCGGCCCTGATTCGCTGAAATTCGCTCCCCATGGTCACGGCCCGGTAAAGTATGTCCCCGGCCGGTAAGAACCTATCGCGCCGGCTTGAGAATCTTCAAATCCGCCCCCAAGGTGAAAAACTGATCTTCCAGATCCTGGTTGATGATGACCGATTCGGAAAAAATCTCGAAGATCTTCTCCCCGTTCCGGCGCCGCACGACGTTGAAGGGCCATTGCACTCCGCCCACGTTCCGGTACTTCGCAAATATGGTCACCTCTTCGTTCCGGAATTTGGTCGTTGGATCCCGGCGGTAAAAGACCTGCCGCAACGGCAAGCCCGTCGACTGCTGGAAATAAACCGTCACGGTCACATTTTCCCCATCGATCAGATCCACCACCTCGACCGGCGTGTTCTCCAGAATCTCCGATCCGCGGTATTCCAGGACTAACCCAGGCTCCCCGATTCTCTGCCGCAGCATGTAGAGGATGTTCCGCCGCGTCGTATCACGGTACCGGTCCAGGACCTCCTCGGCCAGCGGCGTGGCTCCGCGGTAGGTCACCTGATACCCCGATTTTTCATCGAACAAAACCGCGTAGTCCTCCTCATTCTTCTTACCGAAGGACTGCCGTTCCCGGACGTACAAGCCCCCCGGCCAGGGCGGATCCGGACGCGTTAAATACCGCGTGTAGATAGTCGCCCGCGACAAGGCCCGCAGCTCGGACCGGTAAAACGAATACACGCGTCCGCTCTCAACCCGGTCCCGCATCGCCAGAAACTTTTCTCCTCCCAACGCCGCAATGGCCGCCTCCACAATCTTCTTGCCGCGCTCCTGTTTGCTTTCTGCCAAGGCGGGCATTGCCGCCAGCACCGCAACGAGCGGAATCGTCCTGAGCAAACGTGCACAACGGAGCGCGGCCCCGCGATGGCGCAGGCCGTTTGTTTCTTGACCCTTGAGGGCGCAGCCAGCGCCCTGTACGCTCTTCATGGTTTTTTTTCCATCTCCGTCTGGGTCAGCCCTTTATTCCATTCGATCCGCACCATCCGCAGCTCGGAATAGCCGGAGCCGCCGCGCCGCGTGAGGATGCGCCCCGGCCACATCACTCCGCCCTCATTCCGCCAGTCGCTGTAAACATCCTCGGCCTGCAACAAAGCTCCAGCAGCGGTTCGCAACCGGTATGACGTCTTCTTCGGAAGCCCCGTTTCCTCATCCAACTGTACTCGCGCCCACTGCTCATGCTCCCCTGTGAGTTCCACCGAGCCCGACCCCAAATAGTCTACCGTCCCCGCTTTTTCCTTGCCTCTGAGCGCGAGCCGGAACGGTTGCCGGAACAGATCCCCCCTCACCTGCTCCAGCATCGAGGAGGGCAACGGAGCCACAAGGCCGCCGCGCCCCATCCATCCGATCTTCCCGTTGTAGAAGATCGAGACCGTCCCGCCCGCCCCATCCTGATCCTGTCGCAGTGTTCCCTCCATCCAGCTTTCCCGAAGTTTGATTGCTCCCCGCCCGGGCAGCTCACCTTCGTACTCAACCCGGTAGTCCTTGATCGAGGCCAGCTTCTCCTCCCCGCCCAGCCCGTGCCGCATCTTGCCTAGCCAAACCAGCCCCTGCCGCCGGCTCTCTTCGTTCGTTCTTATCCCCGGCGCCTTCGCCGGCGTAGAGGATAAATCTATCTCCCGCGCGCCGCTCAACGGCGGAAAGAACGACTCCGCATGGCCCGCTACCACCACCGTGAACTGCCCGGGTCGAACATGCTTCTTCATCGCCTGCTCCACGGCGCCTTTGGTCAATCCCGCCAGATCCTTCTGCCATTGCGTGAAAGGATCGCCGGCCGCTCCCTCTCCACCCATTTGGTGGAAGCGCAGCCACGCACAGTATTCAAAGAGCCGCGCCTCCTGCTCGGCCCGGACTTCCAACAGCAATCGCGTTCTCTGTTTGCCGTTCTCCACTTCCTCCTCTGTGACCGGTGATGCCAGCAATTCCGGAACTTGGTTCTGAACAAATTCAACCGCCTTCGCCGCGCTGCCCGTGCGCACTGTGCCCCGGATTTGTATTGTTCCCTCCATGAGCGGATGCGTCTCCACCGCCATCGAGAACGATGCCGTCCAACCGGCTCGTCGAGCATTGCGTTCGATGGCCGCTTCCATTCTTCTGTTCAGCACCTGCGCCATCACCATCGACGGAATGTAGCCGGCATCGGCCATCCGGATCCCGCTATGCCCCGCCACCAGCATCGCTGTCTCCGAGTCCGGCGTACGGGCCAGCAACACCCCTTTCACGGCCTGTCCATCCGGCTTCCGCTGCGCCGGCGCCGGCGTCGCCCCTGCTCCGGCCTCCCAGCGCCCAAAACTGTTTTCCACCATCTCACGCACCGCGGCTATTTCGAAATCTCCTGTCAACGCCAGTTGCCCCGCGTCCGGCCGCAGATACTGCTCTTGAAACCGGCGCAGGTCTTCGATTTGAATCGCCTCCAATTCGGCATACCCCGGGCTGAGGCGCCGGCTCGCATTCTCCCCGTGCATGGCTTCCTGAAATACTCGGAGCGCAACCCCCATCGGGTTGTTATTCCGCTCCGCAATGCCGTTGCGCAACTCGACCTGCGCCCGCTCCAGAGCCTCCACCGGAAACCCGGGCTCGCGCATCAGCTCAGCCAGCATCTCCAACATCGGTTTCAGATGCCTGCCAAGGCAGGAAAACGTCACACGCAACTCCGACACATCCGCGCTGATAGCCAGCTTCGCGCCCCATTCATCCAACTTCCTGAGCATCTGAGCGCCGTCTTGTTTCCTGCTCCCCCCATGCTGGAGCACACGAGCGGCTACCTCCGTCAGCCCGATCCGGTCCGCCGGATCAAACAAAACGCCTGCGCGAACAAGCACCGTTCCCGAAATGAGAGGAAGCCCCGTATTCACCCCAATCAACACCCTCATTCCGTTGCCCAGCTTCCAGCTCTCCATCGCTGGTGTTTGAATCCGCCCCGGCTCCGCGATCTTCACTCCCATCGTCAAACTATCCACACCCCGCCCAGCCGCGGGCGCTTTTTGCCCCTGCCCCCAAGCCGCGGCGCTGATGAGCGCGCCCATGCATATTCCGCGCATCGGAATTCCGCGCATGCCCCTGTTCCTCACTGTTGTCCACCTTCCCCGGGCGCTTTCTCCATTGCATTCGGACCCAGCGCAAACACAAACCGGTTCTCCGGTTTCAGATATTGCTGAGCGAACTTCTGAAATTCCGCCGGACTCACGCTCTGCAGCCGATCAAACTCCTGCTCGATTCCCTTTACGGTTCCACCCATTCCCACCGCCCGCGCCAGCCTTACCGATGCGGCTTCATTCGATTGCAGCGCCAGCAGAAATTCCACTTGAATCCGGTTCACCGCGGCCGCCAGCCTCCCCGCCTCCAAAGGCTCTTTGCTGAACTTTTCCGCAATTTCAATCGTGGCCGCCTCCACTTGCCCGGTTGTGCGTCCAGGCGCCGGCGCCGCCGCAAGGACAAACAGGCTTTCCAGCCGGTCGCCGGGATAGTTGCCGGCTACAAGGGTGTTCTGCGCCACCTGGCGTTCCACTTTCATTTCTGTCAGGTAGCTTGGAGTTGTTCCGCCCGCCAACAAACTCGTCAACAGATCAAAATAGAGATCATCCACGTGACCATGCGGGGGACGCCGGTAGCCCACCGCCGACAGCATCGCGTTCATGTTCTCACGGTATGCGCCGGTCTTGACCCGAGCCGCCGGCCGGGCCTCCATTTCTTGCTCCGCCGGCAGTGATCCGAAATACCGCTCTGCCCATTGCCGCGCCTGGCCCGGTGTGATGTCCCCGACAAGCGCCACGGCCATGCGCGAAGCGCGATATCTTTCCCGGAAATACTGCTCCACCCCCCTGGCGCGCAGGCTGCCAAGCTGCCCGGAGGGCCGGCCATACGGACTATCCGGAAACGCCTCCCGGCGAAACATCGCCATCCAGTCCACATCGGATCCGCCAGATGCCGCGGCCGGGTTCTCTTTCCTCGCCTCCGCGTCTCGCACGCGGTAGAAACCCCGGAAACTCGGCTTGCCCAGCCACTCTCCCAGCAACTTGAACCATACCTCGGCCCGCTCCGATGGCATCGTCCAGCCGAAGCCCGTGCTATCCATTCTTGTGTCCACTCTCACACGGCTCATCCCGTTGGCCGCCGACATCTGCCGGAATGTATCCGACTCCCATTGCCGCGCTTGATCCAAGGCGATCTTCACTTCGGTTTCGGCCGTCTCCCTTCCCAGCGAAAACTCATCGCTCGACCGCTTCTTTTCCGCATCCAGCCGGTCCATGGCACGCTCCACTACCGCGAGCGCGGCTTTCTCCGATGCCGGTGATCTCGACCCGGTAATCTCGGTCCCCATCAGGAACACATTGTCCATGAGTCCGGCCACCCCTCTTTGCCCCTCACCTTCGTCCATCTCTCCGGCCAGCACAAACATCCACGCCGACACTTGTGGATAATGATGGCGTTCGAGCACGACGAACCGCATCCCGTTGCCCAACTGGAATTCGTGCATCCGGCTCGTTAGCCCGCCCAGGATCCCGCCCCAGGACAAGCAAGCCCCGGCCGCCGCCAAACAGAAGATAAACCGGCCAAAACTAGTCACATTACCAGTGTACTGCGGCTACTTGCATCCATGGCGCGCGTCTTTCGTCCATGGCCTCGAACGCCGTGGATTCGACAGGTGAACGCCGGGCCAAGCTGTGCCCTGGTTGGAGCAGATAGGACAGTGTGCCTCTAATCCCGTAAAGTGAAGGTGAAAAGCGAATGACCGGAGGCCACGGTCACATACTGCCGCGGGCCCAGCATGTAGGAAATGGGCGAGTTCATGACTTGGCCGCCGAGGTATCTGCGCCAGAGCAGCTTGCCGGAGCGGGCGTCGAGGGCGAAGAAGTGACCTTCACGGTTGCCCGAGAACAGCAGGTCGGAAGAGGTGGTAAGCAGACCGCTTTCGCTCATGCCGGTCATGGGGTGCTGCCAAACTCTTGCGCCAGTGCGCGGATCGATTGCGAGGATGGCGGCATAACCAGCGTCGCGGCCCCATCGCTGAATCTGGTCTCGTTTGGTGGGTGGAACCACTGCTTTCACCCCGCCGCCAGCGTACCATTTCCCGGGAACGTAGTCGGTTTGCCAGGTGTAGTAGGTGCCCACATAGTCTTCCCACGCGGTGAGATAGAAGAGATTGGTCCTGGGGCTGAAGCTGGGTGCATACCAGTTGGTTCCGCCCTGCACGCCCGGATAGACCACGGTGCCTTTGGGGCTCGGCTCCATGCCGGGGATCTTCACGGGGCGGCCCCGATCGTCCAGGCCTTTGGCCCAGGTCTGCTTGACGAAAGGCTTGCCGAGAAGGAATTCGCCGGTGGCGCGGTCGAGCACATAGAAGAATGCGTTGCGATTGCCCCAGAGCATCAGCTTGCGCGGGCGGCCCTTCCATTCCATATTGGCGAGCACCGGCGTTTGCACGGAATCCCAATCCCATGCGTCGTTGGGAGTGAACTGGAAATGCCACTTGCGCTTGCCTGTTTCGGCGTCCAGCGCCACCACGGAACTCGAATACAAGTTGTCGCCGGGACGGACGGAGGCATCCCAATCGGGACCCGGGTTGCCTACACCCCAATAGGTAAGATTGAGGTCCGGATCGTATGATCCGGTGAGCCAGATGGATGCGCCGCCTGTCTTCCACGCATCGTTCTTCCATGTCTCGTGGCCGGGCTCGCCAGGCTGGGGAATGGTGTGGAAGCGCCACAGAGACTTGCCGGTATTGGCGTCAAAGGCGGCGAGAAATCCCTGTATGCCGAGTTCACCGCCCGCCGTGCCGATGATCACCTTGTCCTTGACCACTAGCGGGGCGAGAGTGAGCGAGTAACCGTTCTGGTATTCAGCCACCGCGACATCCCACTTCTTGCGGCCGGTCGCGGCATCGAGCGCCAGCAGACGCGCATCGAGCGTTGCCATGTAGAGCGTCTTCCCGGAAATGGCAAGACCCCGGTTCACCTTCCCGCAACAAGGCGTAATACCGGTGGGCATCTTATGCTCGTACATCCAGAAAGTACGTCCCGTCGCGGCATCGATGGCGACCACCGTGGAAGGGGGCTCGCTCACATACATCACCCCGTCCACCACTAGCGGCGTGGATTGAAATTTGTCGAGCGATTGCGCCTGCCACACCCATTTCAGATCCAGTTGCGAGACGTTCGCCGCCGTGATTTGATCGAGCCCCGTGTGATGCTGGCTGGCATAGGTTCCGTGGTAAGTCAGCCAGTTCTGAGGCTCGGAGGCGGCGCCAAGCAATCTTTCCCGGCTTACCTGGCCCGGGGCCTGCGATGCCAGAAGCAGGAGGGCAACAAGCGCAAAGGGCGTTCGCCGGGCCGCAGGGGGACAATCTCCGTTTTGCGGCCTGTTACCGGGAAGCAATCTGGTCACTGTTGGGCTCCCCGAAGACTGGCGAGATAGGCAACCAAGTCCTCAAACTGGTCCGGTTTCAGCTTGCCTTCCACAGAGGGCATGGGCGAAGTACGGTCGATTTGGTGCTCGGCGAGATCCGGCTTGGCCACCGAGCGGAGCTTGCCCTGCGAATCAAGAATCTGGAACGAATAAGTATCTTCGTTCAGGCGCAGGCCGGCAATCCGCTCTCCGGCGGCCGTGCGCCCCAGAAGCGACCAGTAGTCCCAGGAGACCTCTTCGTTCGGCGCCAGTAAAGAGCGTTGCAAATGGCCCAGGGAACGCGTGGAGCCGATGGCGTTGAGGTCCGGTCCCGCAAAACCCCCTTGGCCGCCGATGGAGTGGCAAGATTGGCAACCGCTGGATGCGTAGACCTTCGCTCCCCTGGCTGGATTGCCTTTGGCTTTTCCGGCGGCGCGGCCTTCGCCCAGGCTCCGGACGTAGGCCACCAGTTGCCAGGTGTGGCGGGCATCAAGTTTGAAGGCGGGCATGGCTGTGCCGGGAATGCCGCTTGCAATGGAGTTAAACAGACCCGCGTCGGAGTATCCGTACCGGAACACGCCGGTGGTGAGTTCGGCGGCGCTGCCCCCGGAGCCGTTCTTGCCGTGGCATCCGGTGCACTGTGTGGCAAACAATTTGGCTCCGGCGGCGCGGTCTTGCTCGGAATCATGCGGATTACTCTGCGTCGTGTTGCCGTGCTGAGCCATGAGAACCGGCGCGGCCAGAAGTGCGAGGACGGGAAACATCTCTTTAGTTTATGCGCCTGCGGAGAGGCGCGCTAGGGTGGTGTCCAAGCGGCCGGAACCGGCTGCCGTTCGGAGTGGCTCCGCTGTTGATTTTGAGGCAGTTGGATTCCTGCTTGCCTGCGCAACTGCTGTGCCCGAAACTACTGCAAGAACTCGCCAGTCTCGCCGATAAGGCAGAGGGAGAGACTTACAAGCAATGACTGCAGATGCGGAGAATTCGCGGCTGGGCCGCGCGGCAAAAGTCATCATCGCCCTCCTCTGGGCGGCGTTCGCGTTCGCCTGGGTGCGCGTGATCAGGACCCAGCCATCCGAACTGATCAATGGGCTGCTGTGGATCGGCGCCATGGCCGTAGCCTACGGCGCCGGGCTGGCTCTGTGGATTTGGTATTGCCTTTGCACGGCCCAAAAGCCTAAAGTGCGCTGCTTCGCCCGCTCCGTGTTTACTGTCGATCATTTTGGCAGGCCGATCGAGGTCGCTCCCCACGCCGCGCTTGGCGCAAAGCACCTCGTGGTTCAGATCCGGAACGGACGGAAGATTTACTCCCTCCCGGAACTGCCGGGAGAAGAACATACCGCGGTGGAAGTGGAGGTGTTCACACGGTGAGCTGGATCGTGGCCATCGAAAACTCGTTGCCGTACTGGTTGCTGGTGAGCTTCTTCGGGCTGTATCCGGTCGTGACGAGCATTTTTTGGATCATCGGCGGGATGTTCTACCACTTCCGCCGGGACAAAAGAATTCCACCAAAGGCCGAATACACGGGTGATTTCCCGTTTGTCAGCATTCTCATACCCGCGTATTGCGAAGAGGAGACGATCGCGCTCGCGCTGGAAGGCGCCCTGTGCCTGGATTATCCGGATTTCGAAGTGATCGCGATCAATGACGGCTCGGTCGACGGCACCGTGCAGCGCGTGTTGCCGTTCCTGGCGGATCCGCGCGTGCGCTTGCTCGACAAGCATATCAACGAAGGCAAGGCCATGGCGCTGAACGACGCCCTGATCTGCGCCAAAGGAGATCTCGTACTTGTGATGGACGCCGACTCCATCCCAGACCGGATGCTGCTGCGGCGCATGGTACCGCACTTCGCCTGGCCCAACGTCGGGGCAGTGGCTGGGAACCCTCGTGTTCGAAATCGCCGGTCGCTGCTGGCGAAGCTGCAAGCGGTCGAGTTCACCTCGGTGATCGGGCTGCTGCGGCGCGCCCAACGCATTTGGGGACGGGTGATGTGCGTCTCGG
>JAENWC010000205.1 GCA_016650235.1 Terriglobia bacterium | reverse complement strand
TGGAATATGCATGGGCGCGTGTGGGACGGATGCGTTTCGAGGCGCGCATCACTTCCGCGGACAGCAGTTGGCCCATCTTCTGCATAGTGGCAAAGTCAGCCTCGCTGTTTCCGGTGCGGCCCTGGAACAGCGGGTTGATGTCACCTGCCCCGCCCTGCACAAACATGACCTGTGTTCCGGGCATCGCCGACTCGACATCGCTTTGCATCCGGCCGGGATAGTCGGCCGAGTAGAGGCAACTGGTGGGACCGAGAACCACGGCGTGGGCGGCGTAGTGAACCAGCAAAGCGCGGGACTGGCCTTGGGCATCCTCGACGCGCAGCAAAACGAACTCCGGGTCGACCGGGCCGTAGGGGATGCGGTCGAGATTGTCGAACACGGCGCGGGCACGGCCGTCTTCGCGGAGCGTTAGCCGGTTGTAGCCCAACTGGATGGAGCCGCGGGCGATTCCCAGTTTTGCCGGGAACATCGACTCGGTGGCTTTCTTGAGCGCCTGGAAGATCTTCTCCTCCACTTCCTGCTTGTATGCGGCCGGCTGGGGTACGGAGGGAGGAAGGAATGCCGGAGCAGAGTGTGTGTGCGAGGAACTCAGCAGCAGGATAGGGAGATTCAATTCATCGGCGGCACGGCGGAACAAAGTTTCCGACGACATGCTACCGAGATCCAACGTGACAATGGCAACGCGCGGGCCGCCGCCATCGAGTACCAAAGCTTTCGCATGGAGGTTGTCATGAGTGCCGGTGGCCGGACCGCATCGGCGATTCGAGTAGCCATACATGGGGCCCAGCATGGATGGGGTGATATCGATGGAGGCCACTCCCGCGCGCAGGGCAACCTCTTGCGGATAAGCCGGAGTGAGCAGAACAACGGCGATGAGCAGGAAACGAAGCAGCAGCATGGATCAGGAAATGATCTCTTGTATGATGCGGCCGTGCACTTCTGTCAACCGCTCTTTCCGCCCCTGGTGCATGTAACTGAGCTGGTCCTGGTTCAGGCCCATCTGGTTGAGGATGGTCGCATGCAGATCGCGGAAGTGTACGGGATTTTCAACCGCCTTAAGACCTATGGCGTCGGTGGCGCCGTAGACAGTGCCGCCTTTGAATCCGCCTCCGGCCGCCCACATGGAGAAACCGGTGTTATGGTGATCGCGGCCCTTGCTCCGTTCCGATTCCGGCGACCTGCCGAACTCGCCGCCCCAAAGAACCACGGTGGAATCCAACAAGCCGCGCCGCTTCAGGTCTTTGATCAAGGCCGCCACTGGCTGGTCAGTGAAGGAAGCCATTTTCAAATGGTTGCGCTCGATGTCGCTGTGAGCATCCCATTCCGATTCGGCTCCGCCGCCGCCAGACACGACGCAGATGAACCGCACGCCGCGCTCCACCAGTCGCCGGGCGAGCAGGCAGCGCCGGCCATAGTCGTCGGTGTTGGCCTGCCCAACGCCGTAAAGGTCCAAGGTCTCCCTGGGTTCGTTTGAGAGGTCGAAGATCTCCGGAGCCTCGGTCTGCATCTTGAACGCGGTGTCGTAAGCGGAAATACGCGCGGCGAATTCGGGGTCCTCACCGGCGATGTTGGCTTCATTGATGCCGCGTATGAAGTCCATGGTCTTGCGGCGCCGTTCCAGCGTCACGCCTTCCGGGAGGTCGAGATTCAGCACCGGGCGTTTGCCGGGGCGGAACATAGCCGGCTGATAGACGGCGGGAAGAAAGCCATGGGTATACATTGGCTGGCCGGCTTCGGGCGTTCCGTTGGGATCCGGCATCACCACGTAGGCAGGGAGCGATTCGGCTTCGGTTCCCAGTCCATAGGCAATCCAACTGCCCATGGCGGGAAATCCGGGAATCACGCGGCCGGACATCATCTGGTATTGCGCGGCCGAATGCACCACCATGTCGCCGTGCATCGACCGCAGCACGCAGAGCTCGTCGACAATTTCGGCCTGGCGCGGGAACAGGTCGGAGACTTCGATGCCGGACTTGCCGTACTTGGTGAAGGTGCGTTTGGTACCAAGGATGCGCGACTGCGAATTGACGTTCTGGTATTTGACGTCGCCGAATTCGGCGGGGCGCACTTTGCCGTCCAGTTGGTTGAGCAGCGGCTTGGGGTCCCACGTCTCCAGGTGCGATGGTCCACCAGCCATATAAAGAAAGATGAAGGCTTTGGCCTTGGCCGGGAAATGGGGAGGCTTGGGAGCGAGCGGATTGTAGCGCGGAGCGGCGAGCGCCTGTTCCCGCGCGAGCATCGAAGCGAAGGCAAGCGAGCCCGCGCCGCAAAAACAATCGGTGAGAAACTCGCGGCGGTTGCGTGCGTACCGGATGTGTTGGCTCATATTAATTCACATAGAGAAACGGGTTGGAGTTGAATAGACCAAGCGTGAACTCCTTGAGCAGGGCCTGATCGTGGGGACCGTCATCGAGATAATTGACGGCAAGAGACTTTTCGGCCGGGGTGGGCGCGCGTCCGGTGGCCAGACGCCAAGCCAGATCAATGCGCTGGGCAGGTGTTGCGCCTTCCTTGAGAAGCCTTGCGGCGAATGAGCCGGCCAGATCATTCGAGGATTTTCCGTTGAGCAGCTCCAGGGCCTGCGGGGCATGAGTGGATTGCTCGCGGCGGGAGCAGGACAGCAGCGTGTCCGGTGAATCAAACACCTGCATGAACGGTAGAATCAGGTTTCGCTTGTAGATCATGTACAGCGTGCGGCGATCATATTCGGAGCGGTCGCGCGTGGGAACCCAATACTGGGGCCGCTTGAGGTCCTTGATGAGTTCGGGGTCTATGCGAACCATCACACTGGGACCGCCGGACTTCGTGTTCAACCGTCCGGAGATGGCAAGCATGGAATCGCGAATCTCTTCGGCTTCGAGCCGCCGCCGGTTGAACTTCCAGAGCATCTTGTTTTCCGGATCCTTTTCCATCGCTGCCTTCTCCGCGGGCGACTTGCTTGCCTGGCGCCATGCGCTGGACAGCAAAATCAAGCGGTGCAGCGATTTCATTTTCCAGCCGCCTGCGATGAACCGGCTGGCCAGCCAGTCGAGCAGCTCCGGATGCGTGGGAAGGACGCCCATGCGTCCAAAGTCGTTGGGGGTAGACACGATGCCGCGGCCAAAATGAAAATGCCAAATCCGGTTGACCATCACGCGAGTGGGAAGCGGATTGGCCGGGTCCGTGATCCATTCGGCCAGTTGCAACCTGGGCTTGGCGGCGGTCAGCGGCAACTCAGGCTGATTGTCGGGCAGCAGGACGCCGAGCGGACGCATGCCCACCTTGGCGCCCTGGTTGCGATAATCGCCGCGCGCCAGGATATGGATCGCGGTCATCTGTGCGGGATCGTTCTTCACGGCGTACATCGAGGGCGGAGGCAGCGGCATCTTCTCGTCGATGGCTTCCAGTTGCGTCTGTATCTTTCCCTTCTCTTCCTCGGAGGCGCGGCGCATGGCGGAGCGCAGCTTGCGCATCTCCTGTTCAAGCGGCTCCAATTGCGCTTTATAGGCAGCCTGTTCTTCCGGAGTGGCAACGGCAATGTCATGCGACTGCGTCTGGGCAAAGTAGCCCTGCATGCGGTAGTAGTCGGACTGGCGGATGGGGTCGAACTTGTGATCATGACACCGGGCGCAGCCGAGGGTAACGCCGAGCATGGCTGCTCCGACGATGTTGGTCATCTCGGTGAGCACCTCGGTTCGCGAACTGGCTACCTCTTGATTGCCGGCGTTTTTGCGCAACGGCCCCAGCCGGTTAAAGCCGCTGGCCACCTGATAGAGTTCATTGGCCGGATCCATCTCGTCGCCGGCCAGTTGCTCCTTAAGAAAAATGTTGTACGGCTTGTCTTCGATCAAGCTGTTCACCACATAGTCGCGATAGCGGTAGGCGTCCGGACGATGCGTGTCGTACTCATAGCCATCCGACTCGGCAAAACGGACCACATCCAGCCAGTGCCGCGTCCACTGCTCGCCATAGCGCGGCGAGGCAAGCAGGCGGTCCACCAGGTTTTCATAAGCTTTCGGAGAGCGGTCGCTGGCAAAGGCGGCCATCTCTTGCGGTGTTGGCGGCAGCCCGTGTAGATCGTAGGTGAGACGTCTAAGCAGCGTGGCACGATCGGCTTCCGGAGCCGGCGCCAGACCAGCCTTGCGCAGCTCGGCCAGCACAAAGGCGTCGATGGGAGTTCGTATCCACGCTTTAGCGGCGGCGTCGGTGAAGACTGGCGCGGGTGGATCTTGCCGCAGCCGGAAGGCCCAGTGCCGGCGCTCAGCGGGCTTATAGGAGCCGAGCGGCGCCACATCGGATTCCGTGAACGCAGCCAGCGCCGCGCAGGCCGCAAATACCGCAAGAATGCGCTTCATAATCTGTTACTTTCCAGTTGGAGAGGCTTCTCGAAGTGTATCATACGCCGGTTCACGGCCCCTGCTGGTGCACAGCAGGATCAGGGGAATAAACAAGCGCTTTTATAGCCCGGGTTTAGGGAGAGTCGCCTGCTTCCAGGGCAGCACGCCGTGCCGCCGCACCTTGCGCCGAAACACCTTGTCGCCGGCGGTGACGTAGATCGTCTTCAGATCCGGACCGGCGAAGACGGCATTGGCGAGTGAGCCCGGGTGCGGCTTGGCGATGATGCCCACTGTGCGCCCCGGTTGATCGCAAATCTGAAGACCGAGCCGGGTGGCCACGTAGAGGTAGCCTTCCGAATCGACGGTCATGCCGTCGGCGCCGCTGGCGCTGGAGTCATCCCAGGTTTCGAGGCGGTGGAACGCCTGCCCATGGGCGAGCGCACCATCGGGCTGTATCTGGAAAGACCAGACGAACTTGCCGAGCGAATCGGCCACGTTGAGCAGCGACTGGTCGGGGGAAAGGATCACTCCATTGGGGCGCGCGATTCCTTTGTGCGCCACGCGCTTGTTTCCCTTCGAGTCGACGTGCCAGACCTGTTGACCCGCCGGATCTGTGAAATAGATATCGCCTTTGGCCGTGACCACAAGGTCGTTGGACTGAACATCCTCCGCAATCACTTTTTCGCCGCCATCCATGGAATAAGCGACGATTCGCTTGCGGCCGTTCTGGCAGGCGTACAGCTTTCCATCGGGACCAAACATGAGACCGTTGGACGCGCCGGAGTCCTCCTTGAACACGGTTACCTTGCCTGCCGCATCAATTTTATGGATGCGATTGTTTGGAATGTCAGTGAAAAAGACTTCGCCGGACGGACTGATCGCCGGGCCTTCTGTGAATTTGTGCCCTTCGCTCACCAGCTCCCAGTTCTCGGCCGGGTCCAGAATATCGGTGACAAAGCGGCGGTCGGCGGTGTTGTTGCGGTTGGTGATGGGGGCCGGATAGTCGCGCCAGAGCCACCGCATGGCGTCGGGCAAAATGGAGGAGCCATGAATGCTGTTGTGCTTCTCCGTGCCGATGACAAAGGTGTGATCATAACCCGAGTATTCGAGCGCCGCATCCAGATCCTGATTGCCGAGGAACCAACTGCCCGAGTAGATGTTCTGATCGTTGCTGCCATCCTGCAGGAAGACACGCAGCGGCTTGGGCTCTGTCTTGCGAACCAGCGAAGAATAGTTGTTGCCGCCGCGAAGATTGGTGTAGCTGCCGATGAAGCTGAGAACGCGCCGGAACGCATCCGGGCGATGCCAGGCGGCAGTGAAGGCGGCGATGCCGCCGGAACTGGATCCGGCGAGCGCGCGGTCATTGGGATTGGCGGAGAGGTTGTACTTTTTTGCCACCTCCGGAAGGATCTCTTCTATGAGGAAGCGCGCATAGCGGCCGGAGACAGCATCGTACTCAAAGCTGCGATTGAATCGCGGCTGCTGATTGGCGCCGAGCGCGGGCAGCACGCCGGGATCGATGAAGATGCCAATGGTGGGAGGCATCTGTTTTTTGTGGATCAGGTTGTCCAGCACGATGGTGGCGCGCCAGCGGCCTTCTTCCCTCACGTATCCACTACCGTCCTGGAAAACCATTACAGGAGTAGACTTGGCAGAATCATACTGCGCGGGCACGTAGA
>JAENWC010000204.1 GCA_016650235.1 Terriglobia bacterium | reverse complement strand
GCGTTGCCCGGCACTACCGCGGGGCCGCGCTTGCCGCCTTTGAGAATGCTCGACGTCTCTCGAAGATCGAGGTCCGACATGCGAGCCTGACCATGGCAGGCAAGGCAGTTCGTATCGAGGATCGCCTTGGCCTGGTTCTCGACGGAGTTCGATTGGCCGGATGCAACAAAAGCCAGACAGCACGCCAGCATGGCATGCAGCCCCGCCCGGTCGAACAAGTTCCGCATAGCGCTCTTTCCAGTATTCCGGAACAAGCTGTTGGTCAGCTCATCCGGGATTTTCATTTTCCGCCCCTGCCACCGGCCAGTATACCCCTGATCGCGCGAAACCCTACGCCGCCGCCGCTTTCCGCCCCAGCAGGTTCCGCACCACTCCCAACGCGTAGCTGGCCGTGAACGGCTTCTGCATCTCCGTAATGTGGAACTGATCGCACAAGGCCTGCTCGCCTGGCTCCAAGGACCCCGCCATCATCAGGATCACTTTCGACCGCGGCGACTTGTGGCGCAGTTTCATCGCAAAGTTCAGCCCGCTCTCCTCCGGCAGAATGTGATCCACCAAGACAACCGCCGGCCAGTGTTCCTGGATCTGCTCCCAGGCCGCCTGGGCCGACAGCGCCGTTGCCACCTCAAACCCCTCCCCCGTCATCCACTTGGAAAGAAAGTTCAACAGATCCTGGTTGTCCATCACAATCAGAATCCGCCCAACGGCCTCCTGCGCCACCGCCGCCGGTTGCTCCGAGCATCGAATCACCAAGCCCTCACCGCCCGGTTCCACGTACGCCAACGCTCCGGGAAGAATCTCACCCAGGGCAACCATTTTTGCCAAAGGCTGTGTGAGATGCCGATGCACCACGCGTTTCAGTTCCCGCGCCCCATACAAAGTACCGGTGCCTTCCCGAAGCAGGTAATCGCGCGCCTCATCGGAAACTTCAATCTGGAAACATCGCGTCCCCAGCCGCGTGTTCACATGCTGCTGGAGGCCCTGTATCTGTTGGTCCAATATCTGCCGGTAGGCGCGCTCATCCAGCGGTTGATAGGTCACCACCGCGTCAATCCGGTTCACAAACTCCGGCGAAAAACGTTTCCGGACCGCCGCCAACGCAATCGCCTGCAGCTTATCGGCCACCTCTTCCCTCGGCCGCGTAGGATCGCCTGCAAAGCCAAAGGACGGATGCAGTTCCCGCATCATGTCCTCGGCCCCCAGGTTGCTCGTCAGAAAGATGAGCGTGTCCTGGAAATCTACAATCGAGTTGTCTCCCAACCGCAGTGTCGCCTTGTCCAGCACCCCTAGCAGTAGTCGTGACAAAGCGTCCGACGCCTTCTCTATCTCATCAAATAGAAGAATGGAAAGCGGCGATTGCTCGCTGGTCACATTGTGCAGTTGCTGTTGCGAAAGCGCCGCTTGCGTTTCCCGATGTCCCAGGTAACCCGGCGGGGCGCCAATCAACTTGGCCACCTCATGGTCCATCTGGAACTCACCGCAATCGATCCTTAAAATACTTTTCTCGGACCCATGCAGGATCTCGCTCAACGCCTCCACCGTGCGCGTCTTTCCGGTACCGGTGGGTCCCAACAGCAGGAACACACCTACCGGACGGCCGGGCGGAGACAGACCCGCCTGCGCAATCTGTATGTAGGGAACAATGTACTGCAAGGCCGACGCCTGGCCGACTACCTTCTTCGAAAGCAGACTGACCAACTCGTCACCGGTGGAAAAACTACGGGATGGTGAGGACACAGCACCCCCTCAGTCGAACAGTCCGGCTACTTCCCGCGTCCGCCACCTTCGCCGCCGCGTGGTGCAGCCGATTCCGCTGCTCGCGGCGCCGGGGCCGCCGCCGCTGCCGGAGCGCCCGATGCCCCGCCGCCCGACGGCGCATATCCGCCGTAGCTGCGTCCGGAACTCACCGAATAGCCCAGGTTCGAATCGTATCGCGAGCCACTATAGCCGCCCCCATTTCCTCCACCCGACGAGTAACTGTTTCTCGGTTCATACACGGAGTAAATGGTCCGCGGATTGTAATAGGCGTAGCCGTATGGGCTGTAGATCCCCCCGTTCACCGGAATGAACGTGTACATGCCGAAGTAGGGGTTCCACATCCAGCCGGACCGGTTCCAACCCATCCCGGAATCCCGCAACGACTTGGTCGCCGACACATTGGCCATCGCCGTGTATCCGGCTCTACGCGCACTCCAACGGTCCAGCGGATCGGTGTCATCGGTATCGAACTTGCCGGCCACTAAATCCCCGCTCAACGGAACCAGCGCGGATTTCCTCGCCAAAAGCTTCTTGTCGCCCGATACAACCTCCGCGCGCCCTTCGAATACCCGTAGTTCGGCTGGCTGGCTGTCGATGCGGTACAAGCCGTTCTTAACCGGTATCACCGTGGCCTGCCCGTAACGAATGCTGATGGAGTTTTCCTTCAGGATTTCCGCGGCTTCCAATACCACTGAACCGCTTAGCAACTCCAGCTTCGTATCCTCAAGCTTGTTCGAGATCATACGGATCGAGGAGTCCTCGCCCATCCTTAGAAAAATGCCCGGAGCCAGCAACACTTCCACCCGGCCGTAACCGGTCTTCAAAACCGCGTTTGCCTTCATATCGGCAAACTGGTTGAAGCCTTTCCCCGGCGTGGGCCGGTCAATCGGCTTCCCGTCCAGAAAAACCTCCCCCTCCGGATACGAGATCAACCCCGCCTTGACGCTCACAACTTCTTGAGCCATCGCCGCTCCGGCCAACAGTGCCGTCATGCCCAATAAGGTGCAAAGCTGTCTCATAATGGTCCTTCCTCTCCAATACTGCGTGCTTTTTCGACGGCTGTCAACAGGGGCAGGTTTCACTCCTTTTATATAATGTTATCTTTGAGCCATGTTTGCGCGCAAAATCCCCTCCCGGCTGCTTACTTTTTGTCTGCTGGCCTCTGCGGGACCATTGCTGTCCCAACCCCTGGCCATCTCCGCCCACAACCTGTCCAACGGGATGAGAGTCCTCATCCACCCCGACCACGATATCCCCAACGTTGCCCTCTATCTCTTCTTCAAAGTCGGCTCCCGCAATGAACGCCCTGGCGTCACCGGCATGTCCCACTTCTTTGAACACATGATGTTCAACGGCGCTAAAAAGTACGGACCCAAACAGTTCGATATTCAAATGGAGAAAAACGGCGGCCGTAATAATGCCTATACCAGCCGCGACGTTACCGTCTACACCGACTGGTTCCCCAAAGCTTCTCTCGAAATGATGTTCGACATGGAAGCCGACCGCATCCGCGACCTTGCCTTTGACCCCAAGATCATCGAGAGCGAGCGCGGCGTCGTCTATTCCGAACGCCGTTCTTCAGTCGACAACAGCAACTTTGGACTCCTCTATGAGCAGCTCAACGCCGCAGCTTTCATGGCCCATCCTTACGGCTGGCCGGTGGTCGGCTGGGCCTCCGACATCGAGGCCTGGACCATCGACGATTTGAAACAACATTTCCGTATGGGCTATGCGCCCAATAACTGCGTCCTCGTCGTCGCCGGCGATGTGGAAGAGCAGGACGTCCTGCGCCTCGCCCGCAAGTACCTCGAACCCATCGCGCGCCAGGACCCTCCTCCACCCGTCCGCACGCTGGAGCCGCCGCAGCTCGGCGAGCGCCGCGTCACTGTCCGCAAGGCCGCTCAATTGCCCCTGCTCATGCTCAGCTACCCCGTCCCTGCATCGAAACACCCTGACCGCTTTCCCCTCGAAATGCTCGCCGCCGTCCTCACCCAGGGCCGCAGTTCGCGCCTGCATCGGAGCCTCGTCGAGGAAAAACAACTCACCCTCAACGTAAACGGCGGTATTCAGGACTCGCTCGACCCCGGCCAGTTCATCTTCAGCGCACAGGCCCGCGCCGGCGTCGACCCGGCCGTCCTGGAAGCCGCCCTCGAATCCGAACTGGCACGCCTGCGCAAGGACGGCATCACGGCCGACGAGCTCGAGAAGGCTCGCAATCAGTTTCTGGTCGAATTCTTCCGCGACTGGAAAACCATCGCCGGCAAAGCCAACCTCATCGGCAGAGCCGAGGT
>JAENWC010000203.1 GCA_016650235.1 Terriglobia bacterium | reverse complement strand
GTGGTTTTGAGGACTGGCACATCCTGTGCGTAGAGCGAGCAAGCAACCAGGAAGGCACACAGCATGGGGAGCATTGGGCGCGTCATAGATCAATCCTTCTTTCTGTGATAGTTGGGAAAGGGCGGCCTCTTCATCGCCGGTGCCGGATTCTTCGCGAGTTCCTCCAGCACCACTGAGACCGCGGTTTCCAGTTGCGGGTCGCGGCCCAGGCGCACCGCTTTCGGGTCCTGTTCCACTTCTATATCGGGCGGCGTACCGATGTTTTCCACGTCGTATTGCCCATTGGGGTTCCAAATGGCGGCGCTCGGCGCTGTGACCACGCCGCCGTCCATCAGTTCCGGAACCCCCGACATGCCCACCAACCCTCCCCACGTGCGTTTGCCGATCAGCTTTCCCACGCCCGCCCGGCGGAAGTACCACGGCATGGCATCTCCGCCGGAGCCGGCGAATTCATTGATGATCATTACCTTGGGTCCGAAGATGGCCCCTAACGGCTGCGCCCAATCCGCCCCATCGCGCGTGGTGATCATGCTCATGAGCGGACGCTTCAAATACTCGATGATGTCGGTGGCCAGGTGTCCGCCATGGTTGAAGCGGTCATCAATGATGGCCGCCTCCTTGCCCACTTGGGAAAAAAAGTAGCGGCTGAAACTCAAGTAGCCGCCGTATCCGGTGTCCGGCATATAGATGTAGGCTACACGGCCGTTGGTCATCTGATCCACCTTGCGCCGGTTGGCCTCCACCCAGGCCAGCTTGCGCAGTTTCGCTTCATCGGCGATAGGCACTACCGTCACCTCTCTTGCCCCCGCCCCCGCCGGATCCGCCCCCACTTTCAAAACCACCGCCTTGCCCGAAGTGACCTCAAAGAAACTGTAGACGTTGTCCGTACCGCGCAACTCTATTCCGTTCACTGCCAGCAGATAGTCGCCGATCGCGATGTTTACTCCAGGTTGAGTGAGTGGAGCCTTCAGATCCGGATTCCAGTTCTCTCCGTGGATCACGTTCGCAAAACGGTAGCGGCCGTTTTCCACTTTGTAGTCGGCGCCCAGCATCCCGATCTCCACTTTCTTCGGCTCCGGCGCATCGCCGCCGCCCAGGAACAGATGGCCCACCGACAATTCCCCCAGCATCTCGGTGAACAGATAGCTCAGATCATGCCGCGAGGCCAGGTTCTCCAGGTACGGCTCGTAGCGCTTCCCGGCCGCCTGCAGGTCCAGGCCATGCGCGTTTGGATCATAGAAGAAGTCGCGCTCCAGCCGCCACACTTCGCGGTACATTTGCCGCCATTCTACCGGCGGATCCACGCGCACCTCAAAAGATTCCGTCTTGAGGACCCCTTTGGACGTGTCTACCGTTGCCGGCTCAGCCGGAGGCGCCGCGATGATCCACTTGCCGTCTTTCTGGATCAGCATCCTTTCACCATTGAAGGAGATCTGGAAACTCCTCACCCCGCTCACAGGCGCGTCTGCCTTGCGCTTGCTCAGATCATAACGGTGCACGGTAAGTTTAGGCTCGGATCCCGGCGTCCGCGGCGGATCTTCGGTCACGTAGACAACACCCGCCTTGCCCGTGAACAAATCCGAGTAGCTGCGGGCAGGCATCGGTATTGCCAGAATGCGCTGGCCGATATTGTCGAAGTCCACTTGCATTTCCACTTTAGGCGGGGCCTCCTCTTTTTTCTTTTCCTCCGTAGGCTTCTTTTCCTCCGCCGGTTTTTCGTCGTCGCTTTCGGGTGCAAGTGGCGAGGCATGTTTCCCCGACAACACCAACAGGTAAACTCCGCGCGTAACAACTCTCGCAAACGCGTGGACATCCGGTTCCATTGCCGGTCCGGAATCGGTGCTGGCCAGGAAGTAGAGATACTTGCCATCCTTGTCGAATGCCGGACGGCCCGCATCGCTCATTCCGTCCGTGACCTGCGTGGCCTTGCCGGTCTCCAAAGAGTACAAATGGATGGCGCTCATATGGCTCTTCAACTGCTTCGGATAGGCCAGCCATTTGTTATCGGGCGACCACGCTGGAGCCCGCTCCCGGTCCGACACGTAATAGTCCGTATCAACTAATACCGGCTTGGATGTGTCCAGATCCAGATACCAGATCCCCAGATGATTATCCAAATACGCGATCTTTTTGCTGTCCGGGGACCACCGCGGCGCCGTGTAGAATGCCGGATTATCGCCGAGTTTGAACTTCTTCACTGCGCCCATGCCGCTTTGCTCCCGCACATGCAGCTCATACTCGCCTGATTCTTCAGAAAAGTAGGCGATGGTTTTTCCGTCTGGCGACCAGGCCGGGTCGCGCTCAAATACCCCGGTGGTGCCGGTGAGATTGCGCGCCTCGCCTTTCTCCGCGGGAACCGTCACGATTTCGCCGCGCGCCTCGAACACCGCCCGCGCGCCGCCCGGCGAGAGGCCAGGGTTCGAGAGCCGCTTGGTTACATTGACAAAACGGGGCCGCATTTCCGGCAGGTCCCCCGCGAGCCTCACACTTACTGGGCGGGTCTTACCCGTCTTGAGGTCGTACAGATGCAGCGAGCCAAACTGCTCATAGGCGATGGCCCCTGGTCCAAGCGAGGCTGACTTCAGATCCAGGCCGCTATTGTCGACAGCCCGCTTTACCTGCTTGGTCTTGGTGTCATAGCTATATAAGGTCACCGC
>JAENWC010000202.1 GCA_016650235.1 Terriglobia bacterium | reverse complement strand
TCCACCTTTACTTTGCCTTTTACCTTCGAATGATTCGTATCGGCAGTCTTCCGGACAGCCGCGCTCGGCTTGCGCGTCGCATTCTTTGTTGATTTGGCCGCCTTGCTCATGATGGATCGCCGGAAACGGCAAACTCCTTCGCGACCTGCTTCTTCATCGACTGTTCCTATCCTACACCGGTTCAGGAACCCAGGTCCTCAATTGCCTGCCGGCGCAAGATTACTCATCATTCTAATTACCATTTGGCCATTGTCAAGTGGCCCGGCCGCTCCCGCCGCTTTTTCCCGGCCTTGCCTGCCAACGGTGGTTGTGGTATCCAATAAGCAGACTCATTTTTATCCCACCGGCTCTCGGGCTTCGGAATCGCTAATAGTGCCCGGACCGGTGCATCATCCGTATCAAAGGAGCCCCTCGTGGAGGCAGCTAATCGCAAATTGATCCGCCCGTCATTTAACGAACTCAAAGAAAAAATGGATGCTAAACGGAATCAAAATCAAGGCCTGAAAAAAAATACCCCGGCCGAACAAACCAACGCCGAAAATTTTTACTACGTCAAGCAAATGCAGTCCAAGACCCCCATGGTCCTGGTTCTTACCGACGGTGAAGTGCTCAACGGCGTCATCGAGTGGTACGACAAGTCTTGCTTGAAAGTGAATCGGGAGGACGGCCCCAACGTGCTGGTCTACAAGCTCAGCATCAAGTATATGTACAAGGCCGAATAGCTCGCAAAGCGCAAAGGCCGCCTGCGCTCAGCCCTTTTCCCGCTCCTTCTGCCGCAGCCGGTAGGCGCGCCGGTCGCCTGCCTCTCCGTATCTCCGTATCTCTTCCTGTGTTTCCGGGATTACCGGCGGCAGCACTATCTTCCGCCGCTCCTGGTCCAGAGCTACAAACGTCAAATAGGCGGAGGAGACGTGATCCTGCTGCCCCGTTCGCAAGTCCTCCACCAACACCTTCACCCCCACCTCCATGGAAGTCCGGAAAACACGGTTCACGCTCGATCGCAATATTACCAATTGACCAATCGCCACCGGACGCAGAAACGTCATCGAATCCACCGACACCGTCACTACAGCCGTCCGAGCGTGCCGCGCCGCCGCCAGTGACCCCGCCAGATCCACGTACTGCATCAGCTTCCCGCCAAACAGACTGCCCAGCGAATTAGAGTCATTCGGCAGCGTCAGCTCCGAATACTCGGAGATCGATTCGCGAACCGCCTTGCCCGGAGGTGTGTCCTGCACAGAATTCAGAATACCCCACCAGCCCATGGCGGAAGCAAGCCATTGCCCAATTCGAAAAAAACGCTGACTGACTCGAATTTTCCCTGGCCGCCGAGGTCCGCGAGCTCAAGGCCGCAAACGGACGCTACAATAGAGGGAAGCAATGATCGAAACCCTTCGCCCCGGCGCAACTGCCGCTCGCGCCCGTATCGCCCTTTTTGATTTCGACGGCACCATTTCCACCATACGCTCCGGTTGGATCGACGTCATGGTTCCCATGATGGTTGAAACCCTCCTCGACCTCAAATCCGGAGAGTCTGAAAAGGATCTCGAAGCCATCGTCCGTGAATACGTCGGCCAACTCACTGGACGCCAGACCATCTACCAGATGATCGAATTCGCAGACCAGATCAGAAAGCGCGGCGGCACCCCGCGGGACCCCATGCTCTACAAGCACCGCTACCTCGAACTGCTCTGGGAACGCATCAAAGACCGCGTCGATGATCTCCGGCACGGCCGCTGCGCGCCGGAAAAATTCATGGTCCCCGGCAGCATGGACCTGCTCAATGCCCTACGCGAACGCGGCCTCAAAATGTACCTCGCCAGCGGCACCGATGACGCCTACATGAAGGAGGAGGCCCGCCTGCTGGGCGTCACTCCGTACTTTGACGGCGGCGTTTTCGGAGCCCTCGACGACTACAAGAGCTTTTCCAAGGCCATCCTCATCCAACGCATCATCGGCTCCGCCGAAGCCTCCGGGGACCAGCTCCTCGGTTTCGGCGACGGTTACGTCGAAATCGAAAACGTAAACCAGGTGGGCGGCGTCACTGTCGGCGTCGCGAGCGACGAGCCGGACTGCCTCAAGGTGGACCCGTGGAAGCGCGACCGGCTTGCCAAGGTCGGAGCCCACTACATCGTGCCCAACTATCTGGACCAGCAATTGCTGGCAACTCTATTCCCAAAGTGAACTCGCGCTATCAGGTCTTTGACCGCTCCCGCCTCATCGTAAAGCCGCTCGCTGAGCGCGCGCATGATCTCGATCTCCAGCGCTGGCTCTCGCTCGATGAGGAGACGCCCCCGTTCTCCCATCCCGATCTGCCGCGCATCGCCGACGCGCTGCATGCCGCCCAGGATTCCGGAGCCGCGCGAATCCTCATCATGGGAGCGCACCTGCTTCGCGCGGGCGTCAACCGCCACATCATCGATCTGATGGACCGCGGCCTCATCGACCATATCGCCATGAACGGCGCGGGCGTCATCCACGACTACGAACTGGCCCGCATCGGAGCCACCACGGAGAGCGTCGCCCGCTACATCCGGTCGGGTGAGTTCGGGCTCTGGCGCGAAACCGGCGAACTCAACGACTGGATTATCGAAGCCGCCTCGCTCGATCTCGGTCTCGGTGAAAACGCCGGCCGCCGCCTTCTCCAAAGCGGATTCCCGCATATCGATCTCAGCGTGCTGGCCGCCGCCTACCGGCACGGCGTCCCGGTCACCTCCCACGTCGGTATCGGCTACGACATCCTGCACGAACATCCCAACTGCGACGGGGCATCGCTGGGCGAGGCCAGCTATCGCGACTTCCTCATCTTCGCCAACACCGTCCAGCGGCTCGAAGGCGGCGTTGTGCTCAGCTTCGGCTCCGCCATCATGGCTCCGGAGGTCTATCTCAAGGCGCTCGCCATGGCCCGCAACGTCGCGCATCAGCATGGCCGCCAAATTCGCGATTTCACCACCGCAGTCTTCGATCTGGTCCCCATTCACGGCGACATTCACAAGGAACTCCCGAAGACCGACCCCGGCTACTACTTCCGCCCGCACAAGACCATGCTGGTCCGTACCGTCGCCGAAGGCGGCCAAAGCTTCTACTGTTGCGGCGATCACCGCGCCACATTCCCGGCCCTGCGCCGCGCACTCATTGCATGACCACAGCCGGCATCCTCGGTGAATTTCCGAAGCTCTCGGCGCTGGTAGTGGGCGACATCTGCCTCGACCGCTGGTGTACCTACGACCCCGCCGCCGCGGACGTTTCCCGCGAAACCGGCATCCCGCGCGTCGGCGTGGTTTCGGTGGAGACCACCGCCGGAGCAATCGGAACCGTCGCCAACAATCTTGCCGATCTCGGTGCAGGCAAAGTCGCCGTGCTCGGAGCCATTGGCCTCGACGGTCATGCCGTTGAACTCAAGCAGGCCCTGGGCCGCCGTAATATTGACTCGTCGCTCCTCATCGAATCGAGCCTCCTGCGGACCTTCACCTACACCAAGCTCCTGCGCAAGGATTCGCTTCAGGAAGACCTCCCGCGTATCGATTTCATCAACACAACCAATCTCCCCGCCTCCATTGAAGACCAACTGCTCGCCGCGCTCCACGCCGCTGTCCCGAACTTCGACCTTGTCCTGGTGGTCGATCAAGCCGAAACCGCACAAGGCGGAGTGGTGACCGCAAAGCTGCGCGAGGCCCTCTCTGATCTGGCCCGGGCTCATCCAGGCAAACTCTTCTGGGTCGATTCGCGCCTTCGCGCCGAGCACTTTCGCGACGTCCTGGTCAAACCCAATGAAGGCGAAGCCGAGCAGGCCTGCCAGCGCTTGTACGGCCATACGGACCTCGAAGCCCTCCGCCGCCACATCGGCTCGCATCCCTTGATCGTCACCCGCGGCAGCGCCGGAGCCGAGGTCTTTGAGCAGTCCGGCTCTACGCTGGTGCCCGGCCGCCCCATTGCCAACCCCGTCGATATCTGTGGAGCCGGTGACAGCTTTTCCGCCGGAGCCGCCCTCGCGCTCGCCGTCACCGGATCGCCCACCGAGGCCGCGCGCATCGGGAATCTGGCCGCCTCCATCACCATCATGAAGAAGGGAACCGGCACCGCCACCCCGCGGGAAGTTCTCGCAGCCGAGTCCCAACAATGAACACCCTCGCCATCGACATTGGAGGCACCAAGTTCTCCATGGCCGCCTTTGACGGCGACAAAATGGTGGAGCGCCATTCCCGCCCCACACAGCGCGAAGACGGCCGTGATTGGATGCTGGAGCAAATCGCTGAGGTGGCCACATCCTGGCACGCGCAGTTTCAATTCCAGCGCTGCGGCATAGGCTTTGGAGGCCCCGTCATCTTCCCGCAACAGAAAGTGGCCCTCTCCACCCACGTCGGCGGCTGGAGTGACTTCCCTCTCTCCTCCCACATAAGCGGCCTGCTCGGTATCCCCGCCGTCATGGATAACGACGCCAACCTAGGCGCTCTCGGCGAGGCCCTGCACGGCGCGGGAGCCGGAGCCGACCCGCTCTTCTACATGACGCTCAGCACCGGCATCGGTGGCGGCCTCATCTCCCAAGGCCGTATCCACCGTGGAGCCGACTCCTACGCCGGCGAGATCGGCCACATCACCATTCAACCCGATGGTCCCGAGTGCCTCTGCGGCGCGCGCGGCTGTCTCGAACGCCTTTGCTGCGGTCTCTGGCTCGAACGCGATCACGGCCGTCCCGCCAAGGAACTCATGCAGGACCCATCCTTCGTCCGCCAGTACGTCGTCCCCCTGGCCCAAGGCCTCAAAGCCTGCATCATGCTCTGCAATCCCGCCCGCATCGTCATAGGAGGAGGCATCAGCAAAGCAGGCGGCAACCTGTTCGTCCCGCTACGCGAGGAACTCGCAAAACAAATCACAGCGTGGTCGCGCGCCCGCATAGACGTCGAGCCCGCCACGCTAGGCGATGACAGCGTCCTTTACGGAGCATTGGAGTTAACGAGACAATAGGATGAACCAATGACTTTCCCGCAAACTTACAAGCAAAGCCTCCTCGAAGCCATCGACACTATCGATATGGAAAAGGTAAACCAGGCCATCATCTGGTTCCAGCAGGCTCGCGCTGAGGGCCGCCAAATCTTCACGTGCGGCAACGGTGGCAGCGCCTCCACCGCGTCCCACTTCGTCTGCGACATGGTGAAAGGCGCAAGCTTCGGCAAGCAGACCCGCTTCCGTATCATGGCCCTCACTGACAACCTCCCCACCATCACCGCCTACTCCAACGACGTTTCCTACGACTACGTCTTCGAAGAGCAGCTCAAAAACTTCGCCCGGCCCGGCGACCTCGTCATGGCCATCAGCGGCTCCGGCAACTCCCCCAACGTCCTCCGCGCCATCGAATACGCCAACTCCGCCGGTTGCAGGACGCTAGCCCTCACTGGCCGCGACGGTGGGAAACTAGGCCCCCTGGCCCAACTCAATCTCCAAGTCCCGGTCCCGCACATGGGCCGCATCGAAGACGCCCACATGATCATCTGCCACATGATCTGCTACTCCTTCATGGACACCGAAAAATAGCCAGCTCGGCAGAGTCGCGACTAATTAAGAAGCGGTAAGTATGGTTGTTTCATGGCGTCTCATGTGCGCATCGGATCGGAGCGCCCCCCGCGCGGGAATAGGAAAGGCTCTTCCCCCTGCGAAAAACACCCGAATTCTCCACCTTCTCTCCAGGGAGCAAGATCTGGATAGATTCGGAATTGAAAAATGCCAAAGACCACCAAATCACCAGTAAGAAAGCTCGCCGTGCCCGTCGAGCCAATCGAACGCCGCATCTACCTCATCCGCGACCATAAGGTCATGCTCGATTCAGACCTGGCTGAGCTTTACCAGGTGCCCACCAAAACCCTCAATTTGTCTGTGCGCCGCAACCGCGATCGGTTCCCCGGGGACTTCATGTTTCAACTTTCCGCGCCTGAATTCGAAATCTTGAGGTTTCAAACTGAAACCTCAAGATGGGGGGGCCGTCGTTATCTCCCATATGCTTTCACCGAGCAAGGAGTGGCCATGCTTTCTTCGGTGCTTTCCAGCAAGCGCGCCGTTCAGGTGAACATCGCCATCATGCGCGTGTTCGTGAGACTCCGGGAATACCTTGCCACCCACAAGGACTTGGCCAGGGAGCTGGTAGACCTTAAGCGCACAACCAGCGAGCACGGCGCCCACATCCAAGAGATCTACACAATCATTGAGAAGCTTATCGAACCGCCACCCGCGCCGCCCAAACGCCGGATTGGCTTCCGCAGCCCTGGCAAAGACTAACCAGCCACACGCCCGTTCCTGTCAAAGCAGTTGAAATCATTGCTCTTGCAAAACGAACTCCCCTCCTCGACGAAAACAAGACCCGCCGCCCAAAGTGTGTATCGTCACGAATTTTCAAGAACAGTATTTGGTTTGTTTTGAGGGAGATGGGTGTTCACATTTTGCGGGTTTGCCAGAAACCGCTGGTATGGTGAGGGCAGGAGAGACTATGACTATGACCGGGATTGATTATACGCGCGGGATGACCGACGAGGAATGGATCCGTTTCCGGATCCGGTTGAGCGAACCTGGCGCTGAGATGAGAGCGCTTTAGCTACTGGCGGAATTCGATGCGCGCTTGCCCTGAGTCCCATCTATAATGGAATCTCACCCCAATGAGTCACCGCAAGGCAGCAGCCGCGCTTTTCGTTTTCGCGCTTTGTGCCTTCGCTTGGGTGGACCAGGCGAAGGATGATGCGTGGGTGGCCTCTCGCCGGAATTGGTGGGCGTTTCAGGCGCCGCAGCGCGCGCGGGTGCCGCAAGGCGCAAGTTCGCCGATCGACGCTTTTCTTCTCGAAGCGCTGCGCGAAAAGGGGCTCAAGCCGTCGCCGGGTCTGGATCGAACGCGATTGATTCGCCGTTTGTCGCTGGACCTCACCGGTCTGCCGCCTTTGCCCGGCGAGGTGAACCGGTTCCTGCGTGACACCGCTCCGAACGCGTACGAACAACTCGTCGACCGCCTGATGGCCTCGCCCCACTATGGCGAACGCCTCGGCCAGAAGTGGCTGGACGTGGTGCGTTATGCGGACACCAATGGTTATGAGTTGGATGAGGAACGGCCGCATGCCTGGCGGTACCGGGACTATGTCGTTGCATCGTTCAACAACGACAAGCCCTACGACCGGTTTCTGAGAGAGCAGATCGCCGGGGACGAACTCTATCCGGGAGACCAGCAGGCGCTCATCGCAACAGGTTTCCATCGCGCCGGTCCCATACACCTGGTCGGCGGCAATCAGGACGAGGAGATGAACCGCCAGGAGGTGCTCACGGAAATGACCGGGGCCATCGGTTCGGCTTATCTCGGCCTCACTATCGGTTGCGCGCGCTGCCACAACCACAAGTTCGATCCGATTCCGCAGGCCGATTACTACCGGCTGCAGGCGATCCTGGCTGCCACTCAAGGTAAGGATATTGTCATCGCGACCGAAGCGGAAAAGATCAATCAGGAACATGCGGTCAAAGCGTTTGAAGCGCGGTTGAAGCCGGTTGCGGATCAGATCAGGGAGATCGAGAAGCCGTACCGGGAGCGCATTCGCGCCGGGCGCACCGCGAAGCTGGAACCGCGTTACCTGGCTGTGTTGGAAGTGCCCAAGGACAAGCGTACGGAAGAGGAGAAGAAGCTGGCCAAGGAGGCCGAGGCGCAGATCAAAGTCTCCTGGGATGACGTGCTGGCCGTGCTGACTCCGGAAGATCGCGACCGGCGCACCGCGCTCCGCCGGCAGATGCACCAACTCGAGTATGACCGTCCGCCGGGACCTGCGAAGGCCTACGCCGTGGCCAACATGGAGAAGCCGCCAGCGACGCACATCCTCAAAGTGGGAAACCACAAGATGAAGCTGGACGAGGTGGGTCCCGGGATGCTGCGCGTGTTGAATCCGCCGGAAGCCCCCATCACAGCCGCCGGACGGCGTTCCGCATTGGCCAACTGGCTGACCTCGCCGGGCCATCCTCTCACCGCGCGTGTGATGGTGAACCGCATCTGGCAGCTCCGCATGGGCACGGGAATCGTGGCGACGCCGAATGATTTTGGACTGCTCGGATCGCGGCCGACGAACCTGAAGCTGCTCGACTGGCTCGCCACGGAGCTTGTGGCATCCGGGTGGAGCATCAAGAAACTGGACCGGCTGATTCTCATGTCGGCCGCCTATCGCCAGGACACCGCCTACGGGGAGGCCAACGCGAAGATCGACCCGGACAATAAGTTGTATTGGCGGGGCAACCGCCGGCGGCTGGAAGCCGAGTTGTTGCGCGACTCCGTGCTAGCCGTGTCGGGCGCGCTGAACCCGAGGCTGGGTGGTCCGCCGGTGAAAGTCCCCATCGAGCCGGAAGTCTATGATCTGATCTTCACGGAAGGGGAGCCGGACAACCTCTGGCCGGTGAACCGCGACCAGCGCGAGCATTTCCGGCGCAGCCTGTATTTGCTGAACAAGCGTACGGTACGGCTGCCATACCTGGCCAACTTCGACCAGCCCGACAACATGACCTCCTGCCCCGTGCGGCCCACCTCCACTCATTCCCTACAGGCCCTTTCGCTGATGAACAGCCCGTTCATGCAGCAGCAATCCGAGATGATGGCGGAGCGGATCAAGTCCGGGTGCGGCAAAGACGGAGCCGATTGCCAGATCCGGCGCGCCTATTCGCTGGCTCTCTCCCGCGCGCCCAAGCCCGCCGAACTCACCATGGCGCGGAAGTTTCTCGGCGAAGGTCCATTAGCCGACTTTTGCCTGGCCATGCTCAACAGGAACGAGTTTGTCTATGTCCCCTAGCCGCCGCGACATTTTGCGCTCCGCCGCCAACGGGTTTGGCGCGTTGGCTTTGCAGTATCTGCTGGCGCGCGACGGCTACGCCGCCACGCGCATCAATCCGCTCGCGGCCAAGCCGCCGCATTTTGCGGCAAAGGCCAAGTCGGTCATTTTCCTCTTCATGGTGGGGGGACCCAGCCAGATCGATACGTTTGACCCCAAACCACTGCTCAAAAAACACGAAGGCAAGCCCCTGCCCGACAGCTTCGGCAAAATTACGAGCCAGTTCACCGATGGCTCCACGCCTATCCTGTCCAGCCCCTGGGAGTTCAAGCGTCACGGCAAGAGCGGCATAGAGGTATCGAGCCTTATGCCCCGTTTAGCCGAATGCGTGGACGATTTGTGCATTGTCCGCAATTTCTATACCGAAAGCGTCGTGCACGCCCCGGCCATGTACCAGGTGATGTCGGGACGCATTCTGATGGGCCACCCGTCCATCGGATCGTGGGTTACCTATGGGCTCGGCAGCGAGTCGGACAACCTGCCGGCGTATGTGGTGATGCCGCAGCCGGAGGGAACTCCGGAAGGCGGTACTCCGATGTGGGGGTCGGCTTATCTTCCCGCGGTTTATCAGGGCACACTCTTCCGGCCGGGTCCCAATCCTGTGATTCATCTCAAGCCGCCTCCAGGCTTCACGCCGGAGCGGCAGAAATCCACGCTGGGCCTGTTGCAGCAGATGAACGACCTCGATACGCCGGTTCACAACTCGGATATGGCGGCGCGCATCAGCTCGTATGAACTGGCGTTCCGTATGCAGACTCATGCCCCGGAAGCGGTGGACCTGAAGAGCGAATCCGAGGCCACCCGAGCTGCCTACGGTCTGAACGACAAGCGCACGGGCGAGTTTGGAACGCGCTGTTTGCTTGCCCGGCGGCTGGTGGAGCGCGGCGTGCGGTTTGTGCAGCTCTACTCGGGCGGCGGCCCGGTGAGCATACAGTGGGACGCGCACGACAACCTCGTGGACAACCATGAAAAAATGGCCGGGCTTACGGATCAGCCTGTGGCGGCATTGCTGAAAGATTTGAAGCAGCGCGGGCTGCTGGATTCCACGCTCGTCGTCTGGGGCAGCGAATTCGGCCGGTTACCGATGTCGCAATCGGGGAATGGGCGCGACCACAACCCACATGGATTCACGATGTGGTTTGCGGGCGGAGGAGTCAAGCCGGGGCAGGTGTTGGGGGACACCGACGAGTTCGGGCTGCGCGCCATCGACGGGTTGCACATGCGCGATTTTCACGCCACAATTTTGCACGCGCTTGGGCTGGACCAGAACAAACTGTGGTATCTGCATAACGGGCGGCATGAGAAGCTGACCGATTTCGGCGGCAAAGTGATTGAGCGCGTGTTCGCCTAGCTGCGTTACTGAGCCGTGACCAAAGGAAGCGGATTTCTCTCTGCGCCAGTTATCGTTCAAAGATTAGATAGATCCTGGTGCAACTGCGCCATGCAATTCTGGAGACTCAGATAGATCTCCTTTGCGCCTTGCATTTGATTGCGGCGCCCCTTCATCTCGAGTTCGAGGGCGATGGGGAACGCCCGTTCGGCTCCGAGCGTACCGAGTGATCCTTTGAGTGTATGCGCCGCCCTCTGCAACCGGTCGGGGTCGTTGCCGGCCACCGCAAACCCCATCTCGAGCATCAGGCCAGGATACTCGCCGAGAAATAGTTCAGCGATCTCCTTCAGTAACTCTTCATCACCGCCCACACGATCCAAGGCGGCTTGGCGATTGAAACTGAAGTTCTGCGGGGATGAGTCCACCAAATGACGTCCTTTGCGAAAGCCGCTCAGATTCTCTTGTCGGACATAGATTTGGTTCTCATAACATCAGAAGTGCTACAACTCATATTATGGTCTATTCGCAGCCCGAGGAACTTTCGGTGCCGGTTTCCGTCGATCTGCATTATCTGCTCCAGGCGCCGGACCCCTTGCCCGAAAACCCCTTGCTCGTCTTGGTGACGCACGGCTACGGTATGCAACCTTCCTTGATGCTTGGGCTTGCCAGGCAGGTTCTTCCTTCGCAGGCGATCATCGCTTCACTGGAGGCGCCCAACCAGCATTACCTTTCTGAAAAGCCCGGCTCAGACCAGATCGGGTTTAATTGGGGCACGCGGGCGCGGTGGCGCGGGGCCGTCTCTACGCATCAACAGATGCTGTTGTCGGTCATCGAACAATGCCGGCAAAAATACCGCGTGCCGGGCAAGCATACCTTGCTGCTGGGCTTCTCGCAGCCGGTTGGATTGAACTACCGGTTCGCGGCCACGTGCCCGGATGAGATCGGTGGGGTGATCGGCATCTGCGGCGGAGTGCCCAAAGATTGGGAGGACGAAGGATACCAACCGGTCTCGGCGGCGCTTTTACACATTGCCCGCAACCAGGACGAATATTATCCGGTGGAGACAGTGAAGACTTTCGCCGGCCGGTTGCGGCATCGCGCCAGCGATGTGGAGTTTCACTTATTGGAAGGGCCGCACCGGTTCCCGTCGAAGGCGGGCGCGATTGTTCAGCCGTGGCTGCGCCGGGTGTTTCCTAAGGCAGCTCTTTGATCCGGATATTGCGAAACTCGACGCGAGACCCATGGCCGAGGAACCCGACGCGGCCGGTTGTGCGCCCAAGGCCAGGGTGTTTTTGCAGCACAGCCGGGTCTTTGACGGTATCGAGGTCGGCATCGACGATGAGGATGCCGTTGAGCTTGATGGAAACCCTGCGGCCGTTCGCGGTAATCTCTTCCTGGTTCCACTCCCCCGCCGGTTTCAATGCGCCGGTCTTGGCGGGGAAAACATCGTAGATGGAGCCGTGATACTGAGTAGGCTTGAGGCGGCCCTTGTACTTCTCATGATCGTGATCCAGGATTTGAATTTCCATGCCGCTGTAGGCGATATCCCCTCTCAGCGGTGCGCGGATGCCGACGCCGTTGTTGCCCCCGGGCTCCATGCGGAACTCGATCCGTAGAACGAAGTTGGCATAGTCGCGGCCGGTGAGCAGGTTCCCGCCGCCATCGGCGGGGCAGACGAGCATTCCGTCCTCCACGACGTAACCGCGTCCGGAATCGCGCTTGCCGACCAGTGACCAGCCGTTCAGCGTCTTGCCGTCAAACAGATCGACAAAGCCGGGCTCGGCGGCCCATGCCATCGCGGCGGCCAGAATGAAAAATATGGGCTTCATGAAAACCTCCACTCACTTGATCTATTGTACGGGCCGCGCGAGGGCGCCGGTAGCCGAAGGCGGAAGCCTGAGTTGAAGTGGCCGCCCGCGCTGAGATGCGTCGAGCGCCCCGCCTGCCCCTTTCAGAAATTCCCGCCGGCTGGTTCGCATTGGTGGCGATCATAACACGCTTTACATGCGGCAACCACGCCGCCTGGGAGCGGTCCGGGGATGGGGAAGGCCCAGCAGAAGCAGATTGCCGGCCGGGCCGGCGCGGCGCTGATGGCTCGAATGGCCGATGGATTCCGCCAGCCGCGCGGGCACGAGAAAATCGTGTTGGGGAGATGCCTCCACCAGACGCGCCAAGTCCCCGCGTGCGGGCAAGGCAATGACGGAGGCCAGAGCATCCTCGCGTTCCAAGCCCCATTGATGCAGTTGCAGGAGGAACCGGGGCCGGTGCTGTTTCCAATCGATAAACTCATCCACCGATGCCACAATGCCCATTTGGCGAAAGTCCAGCGCAAAGCCTTTGGGGGGCTGTCCCGTTCCCTCGATCGCGTAGCGCACTTTATCGAGCGGCAGCACCGTGGCGTGGAACTCATCGTCAGTGGAGACCACAATCAGTTCATTGCCGCGATCGAGTTCACAGTATCGCGCAGCTAGTTCCATCACGCGATTCGGCTCCGGGGCGGCCCAAAGTGAGCCAGCCCTCCCGGCAAGAAGCGCCAGAGCTATTACTGCCGCCAACAATTTTGGTTCTTCAGGTAACCAAAAATGAGTGGCCGCGAGCACCGCCAAAGCCGGAATGAGCGGCATGAGGTAAGTGGCATTGCGGTATTGGAACAGCAAGGGAGCGGCCACGGTTACAGCGATCCAGCAAGCCAACAACACTGAGGAAGGTCCTCTTTGGCGGAGCTTCCAGACGAAGCCCGGGATGGAGAACGCCGCTGCCAGACAGAGCCACGGATCGGTCACCCACAAACGGCTGGCATAGAACCAAACTTGCCCTTCAGCGGAAGTCTGGGGTGGCGCCGCCGCGCCCCAGGCGAGCAGTTCCACCTGTACGAACTCTGCCCAGAACCAGCGCGGATGCGCCCAGTATTGATACAAGAACCATGGCAGGGCGACACCGGCCCCGGCCGCCACGGCCAACAGCAAACGGGGCAGACTGGGCCGCCACTGCTTCGGGGCCGTCGCGAAGTACAGGCAGATGATCATCGCTGGAAGGAGTCCGGCAATACTCTTGGCGAGGACCGCGATTCCGCAGGCGCAGCCGAGCAGGATGGCAACGGATGGTTTGTCCAGTTTTGAGTGGCGGTGGAGCAGGTACACCACCGCCACCATCGCCGCGGTAAGCATGGCATCGGTAAGGTTCCGCTGCGCCAGCGTGTGGAAGAGCGTGCTGGACAGCGCAAGCGCAACACCGAGGAGTGCGCGGGCGCTGCCTGCTTGCTGGCGAATCCAAAGAAAGAGGAAGAGGCCTATGAGCGCGCCTGAAAATATGGAAGGCAGGCGCAGGGTGGTTGCGGAGACGCCGAAGAGACGCGTGGAAAGAGCCGGGAGCCAGTAAACGAGGGGAGGCTTGTAGAGAAAGTAGCGGCCGAGGAAGACCGGAGTGAGCCATTCGCCGCCGGCTGTCATTTGGCTGGCTGCCATCTGTATGGCTATGTGCGAATAGACCGCTTCATCCTGGGCGGTGACGCGGCCCACGGGATCGAGAAAGCCTGCACCGATGCGAGCTCTGCCGGCCCCGTAGCCAAGAAATAAGAGTGCGGCCAGAAATAGAGCGGCGGCCGCGGCCGTGCGCCGGCTCACTCTGCGGTTTTACCGCATTGCGTCCAGATACACAATCTCGGCGCTCTGGAAGCCGGGGAGCCGTACCAGCAAACCATCGGTCATCAACTGCGCGCCGGTGAGCGTGAGAGTGCTGGGGTCATCGGCAAAGCTAACCCGGTAAGTGGTGAGCCGGTCCAGAGCGGAGAAGACGATGCGCGTGGTCCCTTCGGAGGATCCGTCGCGGGTGACGACGGCCACGCCCCGGCCGGTCTTGTCTTCATAGGCGGCAATGGCATCGGTGAATCCGGGCATCGGAGGCAGAAGATGTATTATCCGGGCCGAGTCGAACACGGGCCGCATCTGCTTGTAGCGGGCGATTTCGAGCGCCGCGAACCCGATCGCCTGGGTACTCATTTCAGTGAGGCGGTTCATGAAAATCCAAGGTCCGCCAAACATGTAACTGCGCGTCTGGTAGCTGCCCAGCTCCTCTTCAGGCATATAGCGGTCGGCATAACGGGCAGGAAAAGGGAAGGTCGCCCCGAAGACGGATTCGCGCGATCCACGCGCCCCTGAGGCGTCATTGACGATGGAGGTGACATAGTTTTGCACCATCTGGAACGTCATGAGGTTGCCGCCGTTTTCACAGTTTTCCCAGAGCACGTTTGGCCGCCGGCGCTGCACTTCCTTGAGAACGGCTCCAAGACCGTCGACGGCGTTGGAATAGTTGCTATCCAGCGGATGGTGCGTGTGGGTGGATTTGCGGCACTCCTTGACCATGTTCTCGCCATCCTGCAGGATCCAATCCACGTTGTATTCATCGATGATGCGAATGGTTTCGCCGATGATCCACTCCTTGACGGGCTGGTGGGACAGGCACAAGGACTCGGCGCCATAATAGCCGTAGCTGCTGGAGCTGGTCCAATCGGGATTTTGCCGCAAGACCGGGGCCGTGGCGCTGCTTTCGGCAAAGGCGAAATGGAGACCGAACTTCATCCCGAGGGAGTGAACATAGTCGGAGAGGGCGCCGAGACCGTTGGGAAACTTCATCGTATCCGCATGCCAGTTTCCGATGGAGCGAGCCCAGCCAAGATCGACCACAAAGAGCTCGACGCCGATGCGCGAGGCGATGTCCGCATTGCGGCGCAAGGTGGCCTCATTGAGATCCTGCCCGTAGCGCCAGGAGTCCCAACTCACATAGGGAAATTCGTCGATCCGCTTTCCATCCGCCTCGGGCCGTTTTGCCAGGGCGGTTTCGACAAAGCGCTGCGTCACGTAACCCGCCTCGTCCCAACTGCCATGAAATAGACCCAGGAACGCTTTGGGAAGGGGGAACTCTTCCTCCGGCTCCACCGGGTGGTGGATACCGCTGATGGCCGCCGAAAGCGCTAGTTTGTCCTGATCCGCCCAGTGGCTGGCGGTTGCAGTGGCGCGGCCATCAAATTCCCAGCCGGCGATGAGGCCGCGGCCGGACTTTGCCGCCAAAGCCATCCAGCCGCAAAAGCGACCATGCGCGCCGCTATCGACAGAAACGGGCTCGCCGGTGGGAGCGAGCGGAGAAATATGGGTCTGGAAATCGGCTGGGTCCCCGGCCGCGTGCCACTGCTCGACGCGCAGAGCATCGTAGCTGTCCCCGCCGCCGGAAAAATCCCAAGGGAGCATGTCTACGCCAGTGACGTGAACGCGCGCCCCGGACAGGTTCAAAAAACGAGTGCCGTAGCGCAGCACCGGCTCTCCGGTGTACATCTCAATGTCAATGGCCAGATGCATGGTGCGCGCTGCGTCCATCAAGACAATGGTCTGCCGGCGGCCCCCGCGCGCGACCGGCTGGGACTGCTGCGACAAAAGAAAGAACCCGGTTTGAGCATTCTGCCACTTGTCATCAATGCGGAACCGGAAGAGTGCATTGGAGCCGCCGGTCTTCCAGGCATCGCCGGAAGCCAGGTGCTTCATCTCCACCAATTGGAAAGCGCCCTCCGGGCTGAGTTGAAAAACGGCCTCGATTACACCGTTGGCCAGCCGCCAGCGTGTATTTTCCTCGTCAAACTCAAAGCGGAGGGAGGTCTGAGCGGGCAGGAGCCAGCAGAACAGACACACCAGGGACACTCCGGCTCTCCGAAAAACCAAACCCATATATCTACTAACGCATATCGGAGGAATTTAGTTATGGTCGCCGGCAAAATAAGGAGGAAGAATTCGTGACCGGCTACTTCAGGATGCGGAATAGGTTGGAATAGTTGTCGGTCCAGGTAGAGACCCGGATGTTGATTTTCGCCTTTCTTCCGGCCCCGATAAAGGATGGTCGTTGGAACACGGACCCGTCCGATGCCACCAATACATAAGTGGTTCCAAAACAAGAGCCGGATTCGTCCTCATCGGTCTCCACCACAAGGGCAGCCTTGCCCATCTCCCGCGCCACGCTTGCGATGACCGGTTCCAAGTCGAGGTACTTGTTTGAAATGTGGACGGCGATGACTCCGCTTGGTTTGAGGTGGCGGAAGTAGAGATCGAAGGCCTCGCGCGTGATGAGGTGAGTTGGAATGGAGTCACCGGAGAAGGCGTCCATCATCAGAACGTCAAAGGCTTGGGATGGTTCGCGCTCGAGGCTCAGGCGTCCATCTCCCATCACCACATCGAGACGGGCGCGGCAGTCGGGCAGGTAAGTGAATTCGGTCCGGGCCAGGCGCGGGACGAGTGGATTGATTTCATAGAAACGATACTCGTCGCCGGCGCGGCCAAAGGAGGCCATGGTTCCGGCGCCCAAGCCAATGATGCCGACCTTCTGCGGTGCGCCGGGTTTACGCAGACGGATGGAACGTCCGATACCGGTTTCAGGGCAATAGTAAGTGAGGGCTTCGCGGCGGCGGTCCGGATGCGTCCACTGTTCGCCGTGGTTGATGGAGCCGTGGAGCAAAGAACGGTACGCGTCAAAAGAGTCCGTCTGTCCATCTTCACGAACGCGCAGAGTTCCGTAAAAATTCCGTTGAACCAACCGGTAGCCGGACACGGCATCCTTCATGGTTCTCCCCAGAAACAGGCATAACCCGAAAACTCCGGCGAATAGTGCGAGCGAACTGACCGAAACCAGCGCATGGGGCAGCTTAATTCCAGGCTCCTCCACCGCCACCAGAAAACCCAAGATGGCGCATAGAGCTATGCCCAGCGGCAGTTCGAAGTTGGAGATGAACAGGTAAGGCGCCACTACGCCGACGAACAGTCCGCCCAGGGCGCCACCGATGGAAAGCATCAGATAGAAGCCCGTCAGGTGAAGGGGCGCTGGTTTACGCAGGGATAGTTCACCATGGCAGACCATGCTGGCGACGAAGAAAGAAACCGCGAAGAGGGCGATGGTCAACTTCATGTCGAGGCCCTTGGATTCGCTCCACTGCATATAGCCCATGCCGCCCAAGGCAGGCGCCAGGAGGCCGAGAAAAAGGTTCCGTACGTACCAGGGGCGCGTATCGAAGCTGAGGATGAAGCTGAGCAGGTAGAGGGAGAGCGGGAGAATCCACAAGAAGGGGATCGAGGAGACGTCCTGTGTAAGATGATTGGTGACGGCCAGCATGAGAATCGAAGGGCAGGCGGCCAGCCCCACCCACATCAGCTTGTCCCAAAGGGAAGGCGGCTGGTCATCCTCTTGACCGTGCGATGGTTGTTCTTCGATCGCTGGAAACCGGGCGCTTCGGAAAGCGGTGATGGTGCAGAAGATGGCAAAAACAGCAAAGGCGCCCGACCAGATGTAGGCTTGCGCGCGGGTGGAAAGGAATGGCTCCACCAACGGAGGGTAGCTTACCAGGGCGAGCATGGATCCCAGATTCGACAGCGCAAAAAGCCGGTACGGCGCCGCCGCTTTTTCGCTGCGTGCGTACCAGGCCTGTACCAAAGGACCTGTGGTGGAGAGCAGCAGGTAAGGCAATCCTACGGTTGCTCCCAGTAGCGCCAGGATATGAAGGGTGGGGTTTTCACTACCGGTGGGCTTCCAATCCGCGCCAGGGAGAACCGGCAGGAGGGCCAGGGAGGTGAGCAGGAGCGCTCCGTGAACGATGGCCTGGGTGCGCGGGCGCAATCGCTTGATGGAAAAATGCGCATAGCCATAGCCGAGCAGGAGTTCCATCTGAAAAAACAGCATGCAGGTGGTCCAGACGGCGGCGGACCCGCCGAACCAGGGAAGAATCGTCTTGGCGATGATGGGCTGGATCTGGAAAAGGAGAAATGCGCTTAGGAAGATAGTAAGCGCATAAAGAGGCATTCGCTTACGTTATCAAACTGCTTAGCGTTGTGCCTGTTCAATTTGGACCAGTTTGCCGGCTCCGGGCTGCCCCAATCCGTCGGGCTGGGGCAAGGTCTGCGGGGTACGCCAGAAGTCGAGCATAGAGACCTGGTGGACGCAGGAGACAGTGCAGTGGGGTGCGCACGGCTTGACGGTGCGGAATTCCCGGCGGATGTCGTGGACGGTGTAACTTCCCAACGGCACGCCGGGATAACCCCTTTGCTGGGAGCAATAGTGGACGAGGCCGTCTTCACAGACGTAGAGGTAGCGGGCTCCGGCGCGGCACCGCCAGTTGTTGGGGCGGCCTTCGGCGATGGCTTCCTGGAAATGATTAAGCTGCGCGTAGCTGCTCTTTTCGAGCTGCTTGATGGCGGTGTAGACGGACCGTTCCTTATCCGCGAGTGGACGGGACTGCCCGTCGCCGTCGTGGATGATGCCGACCGTAGAGGTGAATCCCAGCTCGAGGGCGCGGTGGCTGATGGTTAGGGCGTCTTCCGGATAATGCGTTCCACCGCCGACAACGGAGTTGATGTTCACGTGGAAGGTGGCGTGTTGGGCGAGCAGTTGCAGTTTTTTGTCGAGCACTTTCAGGCTCTTCTTGGAAACATCGTCCGGATTCACGTTATCGATGCTGATTTGCAGATGGTCCAATCCGGCGGCATTGAGCTTCTCTATGCGGTTTGCGGTGAGCAGATAGCCGTTGGTGATCATGCCGGCCAGCGCTCCGTTGTGACGGATGCGGCTGATGATCGCGTCCAATTGCGGGTGCAACAGCGGCTCTCCGCCGCTGATGGTCATGATGGTGGTGCCCAGACGGCCGAGTTCGTCAATGCGATTGAGCATCGTTTCCAGAACGACAGGTTTGGAAAAATCGTCGAACTCGTTGCAGTAGGTACAGGCCAGGTTGCAGCGCCGCACGGGAATGATGTGCGCCAGGACGGGGTGATCCTTATCGAGGAGCCCCTTGGCTATCATCCGGAATTCGCGCAGCCGCCGCATGATGGCGGCGAATCGGCGGCGAACCTTTAAGCTGATGGTCGCCATAGCGGGTAAGTCATTATTACAGCACAAACTTAACCGGCAATCCCCACATTTCAGCCAACCTGTGACTTTGACGGGTTCAACGGCGAAATCTAGGGTTTTTTGGGCTCCTTCGCCTCGGCTTCGCCATTGACTTGTTCGCCGAAGGTGATCTTTACATCGCTGCCGAACTGTTTATAGTCCTCATACTTGACGTTCATGCGGATGCGTTGATCGCCGCTCTCGAAATGGAGAGTGTCATTGGCGATGGTATAGGTGGGAAACCAGTATTTGCCGTCAATCTGCTCGCGGTAAGTCTCGAACTTGGGGAACTGATTATCGGACCCCTTCTTGAGCAGCCCGACGCCGCGGCCATAGCTTTTGACGATCTGGAAGTCGCGATCATCCACCCACACGATCCCTTGAAAGTAGCGCTGGCCTTGCTCCATCTTTTTCGGTTTCACGCCAAACGTATAACAGGGGATTTCGTCCAGCACTTCCTTGCCGAGGTAGCGCACAAAGTATTTATCGACGTCCTTGGAAGTGAGGACAAAGGGCTGGACGCTGCGTAGATCCTGTTCATCTTCTGGGGTCAGGAGGATGTTCTTGAGGGTGGTGACAGGAGCGCGAACGACGCGCTCGGTACGGCGGCCGGCCGAGGTAAAGATGATGTCGGAGACAATCTCATAGCGGCCGAGGACATTGCCCGGTTCATCCAATTCATGCACCTTTGCGGTTTGCCGGTAGGTGTACTTTTCGCGCGCCTGCGCAAATTCGGATTCCTTGGCGGCGAACTTGGCGATGATCTCCTGTATCTGTTCCTCGGAGAGGTCCTCTTTGCCGGCCGCCACGGCCGCGCCGGCCGCCAGTGCGGCGATGCAGACTGTCATGATCCAATTGCGCATTCTAGTTACTCCTTTAGCGTTGGATGCTGGAAACGTCAACATGGTTACCTATTCAAGTTTACCTGCTTTGCGTATCGTGTTTACAGCCACTTACCCAGCGGAAACCAAAGGGAGCACAAACGCGAACCTGCGCACTCAATCCACAAATACAAGCTCGTTTGCGCTGAGCAGCGCCTGCGCATAGCGCGGCCAGGCTTCCTTTTCCGAGGCCAGATACTGCAACCCGAGCCGGATCTCCTGTTCCAAAGGTTCGCGCTGGAACAGAGCGCGGTAAGCGGCGCGGATACGGCCGCGCTCATCCGGGGCAGCGTCCAGCATCCGCTTTGCCAGCGAGGCCGCGCGCGCCTGCATGAATCGGCTGTTCATAAAGTAAAGCTGTTGCAACGGCGTAGCCGTGGGGATGCGCCCATCGCTTGTGGACATCGGGTTGGGAAAGTCGAACAACGATAAGGTCCCATCGAGCTGCCGGCGGCTCACAAAGCCATACACCGTCCGGCGCAGGTTCTTGTCATCGCTCAGCGGCTTCGCTTCGCCGCCCGCAACGCGGTCCAGATCTCCCGACAACAGCAGCAGCGTATCGCGCATCGGTTCCACATCCAGACGCCTGCGGTTGGCGCGCCAGTAGAACCGGTTGTCGGCATCCGTGGTCTGGTTCGGCTCCCGCGTCCGGCTGCCGAGGCCGTACACGCCGCTCAGCATGATCTCGCGATGCAGCGCCTTGATCGACCAGCCTTGCTCCATCAGGCGCGCGGCCAGGTAGTCGAGCAGCTCCGGATGCGACGGGGCTTCTCCTAACCGGCCGAAGTTGCCCGGCGTCCCCGCGATGGCCCGTCCAAAGTGGTACATCCACACGCGATTCGCCATCACGCGCGCCGTCATCGGATTGTCCTTGTCCGCGATGGCCTCGGCCAGCTCCAGCCGCCCGCTGCCTTTGGTGAACGGTTTGGGTTCGTCCTTGCACAACACGGAAAGAAACTGGCGCGGCGCTTCCTCGCCGGGATTCTGACGGTCGCCCTTGAGGTAGACACGGATGTTCTTAGGCTTGTCCACGTCCTTCACTACCATCAGGAACGGATACATCTCCGGGATCTCTTTTTTACGCAACTCGAGCGCGCTCCGCAAGGATTCCAGATGCTGCTTCCAGAAGGGAGCGAGAAACCGGTCGATCTGTTTTTCCTTGTAATAGAGCAGGCCGGAATCAAACTTTGGATGACGCTCGCCCGATACGATATCGCGCCACAGGAAATAATCGTCGGGCAACAGCGACAGCACCTCGATCACGCGCACCGTGTTGCCGTCATCCTTGCCCCCCAGCCGGATCATGTTCTCGCGGTCGATCTCCCGCTTGCGCTCCACCACTTGCAGCAGCTTCGACTGGAAGGCGTCGTCGTCAAAGGACGGCTCACGCCATCCGTTCAGAAACGGATGTTCATGCGAATCCAGAGCCAGATACTTTTCCCAACGCGCCAGCGTCTCCTCATCCAGATCGAAAACGGCGCTGCCGATGGCCTTCACCGCCTCGCCCGCCTCGCCCGCCGCGCCCGCCTTCCGCTGCAACCGCACAGCCCGCAGGTAGCGCGCGCTATGCCCGGCCAGAATGCCGGCCAACTGCCTGGCCTGCTCCTGCTCGTAGTCCTTGACCTTCTTCTCCTGATCGTCGGCCATCTTCTTGCGTTGCTCATAGCGGGCCACTACATCAGGCGAGGCCAGCGGAAACTGATGCGTCTTTGTGCTTTCAAAAACGCCGAGCAGTGAGTAATAGTCGCGCGTCGGGATCGGGTCGAACTTATGGTCGTGGCACTGCGCGCAAGCCACGGTCAGACCGAGAAACCCGCGCGTCAACGCATCCACGCGGTCTTCTTGAAAGTTCGGACTATTGGCAAAGAAACCCAACCCCGGCATGTAGCGCTCCTTGGGCTCCATCTGGTCTCCGGCAATCTGCGCCTTCACAAACTGGTTGTACGGCATGTCCTCATTGAATGCCTGGATCACCCAATCGCGATAGCGCCACACGTTCGGCTGCGCCTCGTCCTGGGTCGAGTTCAAACGGTCGTCCGCATAGCGTGCGATGTCGAGCCAGTAGCGGCCCCATCTTTCGCCATAGGCCGGCGAGGCGAGCAACCGGTCCACCACTTTCGCCCGGGCATCGCCGGAACGATCTTTAGCAAACGCCTCCGTCTCCTCCGGCGTTGGCGGCAGACCCGTCAGATCGTAACTTGCCCGGCGGATCCATGTTCTGCGGTCCGCCGCCTCCACTGGCGCCAGCTTCCGGGCTTCCAGTTGCGCCAATATGAACTGGTCCACCGGCGTCTTGGCCCAGGCCTTGTTCTTCACCGGCGGCGGTTCCGGCTTGCGTACCGGCTGGAAAGCCCACCAGGAACGCTGCGCGGCGGTGATGCGCGGACCAGCAACGGCCACCGCGGCCTTGGCATGCTCCGGCCACACTGCGCCGTCGCGAACCCAACTCTCCAGCGCTTCAATTTCCTCCTGCTTGAGCCGGGCACCGGGCGGCATCTTCAGGCGGTCATGTGTATGGCGGACCGCCTGCAGGATGAGACTGCCATCCGCATCGCCCGGGCGAAGCGCGGGGCCGGAATTGCCGCCGCGCAGCATCGCCGCCCGCGAGGTCATCTCCAGCCCGCCCTGTTTCGCGGCGGCATGGCAGGCCAGACAGTTCCGGGCCAACACGGGCCGCACCTTCTGTTCAAAGAAATCGGGAGCCGGTTGGGCAAAAGCAACAGCGGCAATGAGCGCGAATGTCAAAAGCGCAAAGGGCGCTCGCGGCGCCACCGGAAAATGGGACACGGGACTAGGGCTTGCGGCGAGCATCAATAGCATTGTGTCAAAGCCGCGGTGGTGTGGCAAACTTGATCTTGCTACTGATGACCCGGCGAAGTTTCCTTGCCACTGCTTCCGCCCTCGCGGTTCCGGCGCCCAAGGTTCGCCTCGGCTTCGACACCTACTCACTGCGCAGCCTGAATTGGCGCGCCTTCGAGAACCTGGATTACGCCGCGGCTCTCAAGCTGGACATCGTGCAGTTCAGCCTTCCGCGCGACTGTGATCCTATGTCGGCCGCGCACCTTGCGGAGATCCGCCGCCGTGCCGGCGCGTCGGGTGTCGCCATCGAGACCGGCATAGGCTCGCTGCTGCCTCGGTTGGAGGTGGAGGTGAGCCAGCGCGTTCAGTTTGTGAAAGACGGCATCGCCGCAACCAAAGCGCTGGGCGGCAACGTGATGCGCACCTATATCACCAACGATCGCTCGCGTTTGCCGAAAGGCTCCATCGATCCATACATCGAAAAAAGCATCGCCATCCTGCGCGGCGCCCTGGAGGCGGCCCGGGAGGCGGGTGTACGCATCGCCATCGAGAACCACAAAGATCTGCTTTCCAGCGAGATTCTGCCCATCATTCAGGAAGCGGGCCCGGATCATGTGGGCCTGTGCCTGGATACAGGCAACGCGCCCTATCTGGCGGAAGATCCGGCCGTGATTCTCGACAGCATGGCGCAGCATGTGTTCACGACGCACATCCGCGACGCCTGTATCTATGCGCATCCACGGGGAGCCAACGTACAGTGGGTTCCGCTCGGCGAGGGCACGCTGGACCTGGAGCGTTTCACCAGGACCTTCGCCGCGCGCTGCAAGGACGCCCGGTACGTCGTCGAGAACATCACCGGACGCCCGCCTCAACTGGTCCCGTACCTGGACGATGGCTACTGGGTCGATAAGAAGCGCGCCGCCGCCGCCGGATTCGCCAGCTTTCTGAAACTCGCCGCGAAGGGACAGCCATATGCCGGACGTCTGGTCATGTTCGACGTGGAAGGCTACAAGCCTCCACCGGCCATGTACGCGGAAGCAATGAAGCATCAACAGCGCGAACATCTCGAGCGCGGCTTCGCCTTTGCCCGAAAGGTTCTATCTTGAAACAACTTTTCGCCGCGCCCTGTGCGCTTCTGACCGCATTGGCGCATGCCCAGACCGGCGCCTGGGCTCCAGTGGAAACTATAGGCTCTCCCACCAAGCGTCACGAATGTGCCTTCATTGAGGCCAAGGGAAAGTTCTATCTTATGGGCGGCCGCGGCGACAAAGCGGTGGACGTCTACGACCCCGCTACAAGAACCTGGAGCGAGGGTCCGGATATGCCGCTGGAGATGCACCATTTCCAACCCGTCGTATATAAGGATCGAATCTGGGTACTCGGCGCAATGACGGGCCCTTACCCGGACGAGACGCCGCTGGCCAACATCTGGATCTTCGACCCTGCCAGCGGCGACTGGTCACAGGGCCCGGTGATTCCGGAACTGCGCCGCCGTGGCGCCGCGGGCGTTGTGGTCCTCCAGGACAAGTTTTACATGGTGAACGGCATTGTGGACGGCCACAACGGCGAGTTCGTCAACTGGCTGGATGAGTATGACCCGTCCACCGGGGCATGGCGCAAGCTTCCGGACTCGCCGCGCCCGCGCGATCATTTCCAGGCCGCCGTGGTCAATGGCAAGATCTACGCCGCTGGCGGAAGAACCACCTCCAAGCACACCGGAAAAGTCTTCGACCTCGTCATTGGCGAGGTGGATGTGTATGATCCGGGCAACAAGAAATGGTCCACGCTGGCCGCGAATCTGCCCACACCGCGCGGGGGTTCCTATACTGTAGCCCTCGATGGCAACCTGATTGTACTGGGAGGCGAGAGCATGGCGCAGAAGCCGGCCCATGCGCAAGTGGAAGCCTATGACGTCAGAAAGAAGACATGGACCACGCTGGCCCCGCTTGGGACGGGCCGCCATGGCACAGGCGCATTTGTTTTTGCCGGCAAGATCTACGTCTGCGCAGGCAGCGGCGGCCGTGGCGGCGGGCCTGAACTCACCACGATGGAAGTCTTCACCTGGAAGGCGAAGTGACTCCTGGAACCCAAAGGGCGAGCCGGCCTCGCGAAGCCGCGCGGCGTTGTAGACCAGAAGGCGCGCGGCTTCCAGACCGGTTGCCATTGAAGCCAAATACAACTGAACCGCCTGAAACCCGGTAATCGTTTTGCCGAACTGCTTGCGCTGTTTGGAGTGGGCGCGGGCGTGGTCGACAGCGCCCTCGATCGCGATCTTGTAGCACGGCAGTTGTCGAGGATCAACTCGCAGGTGGAGGAGGCGCGGATTCCCAATTTGTCTTCCTTCCGGCCGGCCGCAAAGCCGGGGAAGTGTTTTTCCACCAGGAAGCGCAGCAACGGGTTGGTACAGAGACACGTGGAGTAATCGAGTGGAGCGGCGCATGGAGGCGGCGCCTATTTGACCGGCTCCGGCTGGATGATTTGAGGCTCGATGGACGAGGAAAGATCCTTGCGAGAGCG
>JAENWC010000201.1 GCA_016650235.1 Terriglobia bacterium | reverse complement strand
TGGCTCTGGATGCACCGCCGCTGGAAGACACGTCCGCCGGGGGAGGCCAGTCTGTATTGACTCCGGGCCGACTGCGCTATCCTGCTGGATGCGATGCCGCCCGATGATCTTTTTGCGCAACTGGACCAGGCTCACAATACCGGCGGTGCCGAAGCGGCGCTGCAAGCGTTGACTCAGCACTGCCTCGATACGCACAACTATCCGCTGTTATTCGAAGTGCGGCTCATGCAAAGCCGCCTCCAGTTGGCCTTGCCGTTGATCCATTCCGGTTCCCGTGACGACTTGCCGCCAGACAAGCAGCGTCCCTATGAGGAAGCTTTTCTCGCCGCCGCGCGCGAGACCGGTCAGGGATTTCTGGACCGCGGTGAAATTGCGCGCGCCTGGCCTTACTTTCGCGCGATTGGTGATCCGGCGCCTGTGGCGTCCGTCATCGAGAACTACGAACCCGGCGAAGATCGCCAGGCTCTGGACGCCGTCATCGAAATCGCCCTGCTGGAAGCGGTGAGCCCGGTGAAGGGTTTCCGGCTCATTCTGCAACATCACGGGATTTGCCGGGCGATCACCAGTTTTGGGCAATTCCCCGTCCGGCAGGGAAGGGCGGAATGCGCGCGTCTGCTCATCGCTACGCTGCACGGGGAGCTGATCGCAAATCTCAAACGCGCCATCGCGCAACAGGAAGAGCGCGAACCGGCAGCCGCTGATCTAACGGGTCTGCTACAGGACCGCGATTGGCTCTTCGGCGAATACTCCTACCACGTCGATACCTCGCACCTGGTTTCAGTACTCCAGATTTCGCTCGATCTGGATGATGTGCCGTGCCTGGAAAAGGCGCTCGATCTCGCCCTCTATGGACAGCACCTTGCATCTACGTTCCAGCACCGCGGCGATCCTCCTTTCGAGGACGTCTACACAGACCACGCCATCTTTCTTCGCGCGCTGCTGGGAATCGACGCCGATGCCGCCATCGGTCATTTCCGGAGCAAAGCTCAGTCCTGCGACCCGGCCGTGCAGGGCCCCGGTCCGGCCCAAGTTCTCATCGGCCTCCTGAGCCGCCTTGGGCGGAAGCAGGAAGCCGTCGATGCATCCCTCGAGTTTCTTCCGTCCTCGCCCGCCTCTTTTGAGCTATGCCAGGCTTCCGGGGACTTCGAGCGGCTCAGGCGATTGGCCCAGGAACGAGGCGACGCGCTGGCCTACGTTGCCGGGTTAATTCAACAGTAATAGGAGGATGATCGGCCAAACGCCGCGCTACACCTTGACTGGTCGCCACACCGAGTCCGGTGCCTGCTGTGGCGGATTACCAGCACATCTTTGGTGGCCGGGAAAGTCAAGCCGATTTTGACACCGTGCTGTTAGCGTGGATTGTTTTGAATATGCTAACCTGTTCATTACGCCGCCGAAGCTATGTCCGCAAGGTTGAGTGAATCGATCGTTCTGCGGACATTTCCGCTGCGGGAAGCAGACTTGATTGTCAGCTTCCTGGCCCGGGATCTCGGCAAACTCCGGGGCGTGGCGCGGAGGGCACGCAAGCCGGGCAACCGTTTCGGCAGCGGGCTGCAACGCCTCTCGTATGTAAGGATGGAGTACTTCCATCGCGAGAACCGCGATCTGGATTCGCTGGACGGCTGCGAGATTTTGCGGTCGCACTTTGGGCTTGCATCCGGGTATGAGCCGGCTGCGGCGCTGGACTACTTTGCGGAGGTGGCCGACCAGTTGTTGCCGGCCGCTGAACCGAACGAGAAGTTTTTCCGCCTGCTGCTGGCCGTGAGCGACTATTTGGATGGGGCTGGCGAGGCGGGGATTTGGACGGCTGTGACCTATTACAGCTTGTGGGCTGTGCGGCTGGGAGGATTCTTGCCGCCGATGGAGTTAAGCGAAGAGGACAGGGCGATCGCTGAAGAAATGTTGCGCAAACCAGTTGCCGAACTTACGTACGCAGCGTGGTCCAAACACACAGCGATCGGGTTGCGCCGCAAGCTCGTGCGCCTCCTGGAAGATCACATCGAGCGCAAACTTTTGACGGCCGCCTTTCTTGAAGCGCTCTAACCATACAAAACCAAGATGGACTCCTACCAGCAAATCCTTTTCAAACTGAAGAAGTATTGGTCCGACCGGGGCTGCATCATACAGGAGCCCTATGATGTGGAGGTGGGCGCGGGCACCATGTGCCCGGAGACGTTTCTGCGCGTGCTGGGTCCGAAACCATATCGCGTCGCTTACGTGCAGGCGAGCCGCCGGCCCTCCGATGGGCGGTATGGCGAGAATCCCAACCGGCTGTACAAGCACCAACAGTTGCAGGTAATCCTGAAGCCCGCCCCGGCCGATGTGATGGATCAATATCTGGGGAGCCTGGAGGCGGTGGGTATCGACCTCAAGAAGCACGACATCAAGTTTGAAGAAGACAACTGGGAATCACCAACGCTGGGGGCTTGGGGCATCGGCTGGCAAGTGATGCTGGATGGGCTCGAAATCACGCAGTTCACCTACTTCCAGCAATGCGGCGGCATTGATCTCGAAATGGCTCCGGCCGAGCTTACCTACGGGCTGGAGCGGCTGTCGGCTTTCCTGCAGAACAAGGAGAGCGTTTATGAGATCGAGTGGGCGCCGGGCGTGCGGTACTCCGATGTTCGCCTGGCCGATGAGCGGCAGTTCTCGGTATACAATTTCGAACTGGCCGATATAGACACTTTGTGGCAGTTGTTCGCGTTGCACGAGAAAGAATGCCAGCGCATGATTGACCTGTATCCGGACTATGAGGAAAAACAGCGCTTCCCGGTTCTGGCTACCTATGATCATGTGCTGAAGTGTTCGCACTTGTTCAATCTGCTCGATTCGCGCGGGGCCATCAGCGTGACCGAACGGGTGGGTGTGATCGGGCGGGTGCGCAAGCTTGCCGTCGGGACGGCGCAGTTGTGGGCCGCGCAGGAGGCCGCATAAATGCCGGGCCCGAACTTTCTGCTCGAGATCGGAGTAGAGGAGATTCCGGATTGGATGATCCCGCCGGCGCTGGAGCATTTGCGGAAGGCTTTCACGAAGCTGCTGGAAGAGAACCGGTTGCGGGGCAAGGTGGAATGGGTGGACGCGACGCCGCGCCGGTTGGTGTTGGCGGCCACCGGGCTTCCTAAGGGTCAAAAAGATTCGGTAGAAACGGTATCCGGACCTCCCAAGTCTGCCGGCGAGGGTGCGGCGCAGGGGTTTGCGCGCAAGCTGGGCGTAACGGTGGAGCAACTGGAAACGCTCTCTACACCCAAGGGTGAGTACTTCAGCTTTCAGAAGAAACTGACCGGCCGGGCGGCGGCGGAGATTCTGGCCGACGCTCTGCCCGGACTGATTCTTTCAATTCCGTGGCCGAAGGCAATGTACTGGTCGAGCAAGGCGAGCGCTCGCTTCATCCGCCCTATACGGTGGGTGGTGGCGTTGTTCGGATCCAAGGTGGTCCCGTTTGAGGTGGCCGGAGTGGTCTCGTCCAATATCAGTTCGGGTCACCGGCGATTTGGGAAGGCAAAGGTCAAGGTCAGTATTCGGAAGTATGAAGAAGCATTACGCGCCAATGGGGTGTTGGTGCATGCCGCGGAACGCCGGGCGAAGATTCTGGAAGGCATTGCGGCGCTCGTGGAAGGCCGAGGTTTGCAAATGAGGCCGGATGCGGCGCTGCTGGAAACGCTGACGTATCTTACGGAATGGCCCACGGCAATCCTGGGCAGCTTCGATGCGGGGTACCTGTCCTTGCCCTCGGAGGTGCTCGTGACGGTGATGCGGCACCACCAGAAATACTTTTCTGTAACCGGCGCCGGTGGAGCGCTTGCACCTAATTTTGTGGCCGTGATGAACGTACCGGGAGACCCCGAGGGGTTGGTGGTGGCGGGCAACGAGCGTGTGTTGCGCGCGCGCTTCAACGACGCACGGTTTTTCTGGGAGTCGGATCAAAAGCGCAAGATCTCGGATCGCGTGGCCTCGCTTGGGAACGTAACATTCCAGGCCAAGCTCGGATCTTATCTGGACAAGACGAATCGCGTAGTGGATCTAGTGAAGCAGTTGGGCGGCAACGAGCACGCACAGCGCGCGGCGCTGCTGGCCAAATGCGACCTGACCACGGACATGGTGAAAGAGTTCACAGATCTGCAGGGTGTGGTGGGTGGACTCTATATGCGCGCGCAGGGAGAAAGTGAAGAGGCCGCGGCCGCCGTCTACGATCATTACAAGCCGCTCAGCATGGAAGATACGGTGCCGGGTACGGTCTCCGGACTGTTGGTTTCGCTGGCCGACAAGCTGGACACGCTGCGGGAATGTTTCCGGATCGGGATGATCCCCAGCGGGTCGCGCGATCCGTTTGCGCTGCGCCGCGCCGCGCAGGGCGTTGTGAAGATCCTGCTGGAGGGGGAACTCGACGTCGCGCTGCGCCCGCTCTTGGACGGCAATGTGCAACTGGAGGAGTTCTTCCTGGACCGCATACGGTATTACTTCCGCGAGATTCGCGGGTTTGCCTATGATGAAGTGAACGCGGTGCTGGCGGCCGGATGGGACCCGCTTCCCGGGGCCGAGAGCCGGTTGCGCGCCATACAGAAGATGCGGCCGACCGAAGACTTTGAGCCTTTAGCGGCCAGTTTCAAGCGGATCAGCAACATAATTGAGCAGGCGGGATTCGAAAAGGGCATCCCCTATATTCACGCCATGCTCGAGGCGGGTCCGGAAGCGGATTTATGCGCGGCCTTTGAAGGGCTGCGCGGACAGGTGGCCTCGCTGCGCGCCTCCGGAGACGATGCCGGGGCGCTGGCACGGATCGCGAGTGTGCGGCCCGCCGTGGACCTGTTTTTTGACAAAGTTTTGGTCAACTCGCCCGATCCCAATGTGCGCCGGAACCGGCTGGCATTGCTGTCGAGCTTGTTGACGGAGTTTTCCTCCATAGCCGATTTTTCCGAAATCGTAACCTCGTAAGGAGATAGTGAACCAATGAAGAAATACGTCTATGCCTTCGGCGCGGGAACGTCCGATGGCGACGGAACCATGAAAGAAGTTCTGGGCGGCAAAGGCTCCGGTCTGGCCGAGATGTGCCGGGCTGGAATGCCGGTGCCTCCGGGCTTCACCGTGTCGACGGAGGTGTGCAACCTCTACTTTGAGAACAAGCAGACGGTGCCTGAAGAGATTGAAATGGAGGTGGACGCCGCGCTGAAACAATTGGAAGGACGTATGGGCCAGAAGCTGGGCGGCACGGAAAATCCGCTGCTGCTGAGCGTGCGTTCGGGCGCAAAGTTTTCGATGCCTGGGATGATGAACACGATTCTGAATCTGGGCCTGAACGATGTGACGGTGGAAGTGGTGGCGCGGCGGACGGGCAACGCGCGCTTCGCCTATGACTGTTACCGCCGACTCATACAGATGTTCGGGCAGGTGGCGCTGGGCATGGAGATGGAGCACTTCGACCACATCTTCGATTCGCGGAAGAAGAAGGCAAAAGTAAAGTCGGATACGGATCTAACCGCGGAGGATTTGAAGGCGATCATTGAGGACTACAAGAAGCTGGTGCTCAAGGATACCGGGAAACCGTTCCCGCAGGATGCACGCGAGCAGTTGAAGATGTCGCGCAACGCGGTGTTCCAGAGCTGGTGGAATCCGAAGGCATGCTACTACCGGAAGATGGAAAAGATTCCGGACAACATCGGGACGGCGGCCAACGTGCAGGCGATGGTGTTCGGAAACATGGGCGAGACATCGGGAACGGGCGTGGGTTTCACGCGCGACCCCGGGACGGGCGAGAAAGTTTTCTACGGCGAATATCTGTTGAATGCCCAAGGTGAAGACGTGGTGGCGGGCATACGAACGCCAGAGCCGATTGCCAAGCTGCAAGAGCAGATGCCGGCGGTCTACAAGAATCTGGTGGAGATCACCACGAACCTGGAAAAGCACTACAAGGACATGCAGGACTTTGAGTTCACCATCCAGGAAGGCACGCTGTACATGTTGCAGACGCGGAATGGTAAGCGTACGGGTCCGGCCGCATTGCGTGTCGCGGTGGAGATGGCCGAGGAACGGCTCATCAGCCGGAAGACGGCGGTGCAGCGGGTGGCTCCGGCGCAACTGGATCAACTGCTGCATCCGGTTTTTGACGCGGCCTCGCTGGAGACGCTGGTGAAGCTGACCACGGGTATCGCCGCTTCGCCGGGAGCCGCGGTAGGACGCGCCGCTTTCAGCGCGGACGATGCCGTGTTGGCCGTGGCGCACGGTCCGGTGATTCTGGTGCGCAAGGAGACGACTCCGGATGATATTCACGGGATGGATGTGGCGCGCGGCATTCTGACGGCGGTGGGCGGCAAGAGTTCGCACGCGGCCGTTGTGGCGCGCGGTATGGGCCGGCCTTGCATCGTGGGCGCTGGGGCGATCTCGATCAACGGGAAGACGAAGAGCTGCACGGCCGAAGTGGGCGGCAAGACCGTCACAGTCAAGGAGGGCGACTGGATCTCGATCGACGGCACCACCGGCGATGTGTTCCTGGGCCAGGCCACGACAAAGGAACCGGATCCGAACACAGGACATTTCGCGACGTTCATGAAGTGGGTGGACGGGTACCGCGGCAAGTTCGGCGTGCGCGCCAATGCGGACATTCCGCGCGATGCCAAGGCGGCGCGCGCGTTTGGCGCGGAAGGGATCGGACTGTGCCGCACCGAGCACATGTTCTTCGCAGCGGACCGGTTGCCGCACATGCAGGCAATGATTCTGGCGCGCGATGAAAAGTCGCGGCGCAAGGCGTTGCTGAAGCTGTTGCCGATGCAGCGTTCCGATTTCGCGGGATTATTCAAGGCGATGAACGGCTATCCGGTGGTGATCCGCACGCTCGATCCGCCGCTGCACGAGTTTCTGCCCAAGCGCGAGAACCTGATGGTGGATCTGGCGCGGCTGCCGCACGCCTCGATCAAGGACAAGAAGGAGATGTCGGAAAGCTACGGCATCGCCGTGGGCGACCTGAAGAAGCGGTTGCCTGAGTTGCTGCACCGGGTGGAAGAGCTGCATGAGTTCAACCCGATGCTAGGCCATCGCGGGTGCCGCTTGGGAATCTCCTATCCGGAGATTACCGAGATGCAGGCACGGGCCATCTTCGAGGCGGCCGTGCAGGTGGCCAAGAAGGGTGTGAAGGTGATTCCCGAGGTAATGATCCCGCTGATTGGCAGCGCGCGCGAGTTTGAGCATCAGAAGGAGATCGTAGTCAGGGTGGCCAAGGAAGTGCTCGCCAAAGCCGGGATGAAGAGGATGAAATACATGGTGGGCACGATGATCGAGATCCCGCGCGCGGCCTTGACCGCCGACAAGATCGCCGTGCATGCCGAGTTCTTCAGCTTTGGCACCAACGATCTGACCCAGACGACGATGGGGTTGTCGCGCGACGACTACACGAAGTTTTCACGGCTGTATGAAGACGAGAAGGTCTTCAAGGCCGATCCGTTTGGCGTGCTGGATCAGGAAGGCGTGGGCCAACTGATTGAGATGGCGGTGCGGCTGGGCCGGGGCGTACGTCCCGGTCTGGAAGTCGGCATCTGCGGCGAGCACGGCGGTGAGCCGAGTTCGGTGGAGTTCTGCTACAACTTGGGAATGGACTACGTGTCTTGCAGTCCCTATCGTGTGCCGATCGCGCGATTGGCGGCCGCTCAGGCCGCTCTTGCCAAGGATGGCAAAGGGGAGACCAATCGTACAGCGTAGACTTCGTTCTTTGGGCAGGGCCGTTGCGCCGGAGGCGCGCCGCCGCCCTGCTAAGGACCTCAGAAATTCAGATCACGTTTGCTGGTGAGGTGTTTTTCGAGCTCTTTCCGGTTCAGGAAAAAAGTAGGTTTTGCCTTGGACTTGGAAAAGAGCTTTTCCGCCTGATCATCGAAGTGGCCTGAATTTTTGTGATCGCTCTGGCCGAGCGGCAGCACCTGGAAGGACTGGGGCGGCTTGGTGAGAATGACAACCATGGTTTGGGTTTGTCCGCCCACGCCCACCATCTCGCGGCCTTGCGCCTTGAAGGTGATGTTGCGCGGGGTGGCCATGGCAGCTTCGGTCACGCCTCCGCCGGAAACGGGAAAGGTGCGGCCCGCGCCTTCTCTGCCCACGCGGAACAGCGTGCCCCAGGTGGCGTGATGCGAGAACTCGTATCTCATAAGCGAGAAGGCTTTTTCCAGGGCTTCGCGAATGGCTTGGTCCGTGAGCGTGGCGGGAGGCTCAACGGCGCCTTTGTGTTCTCCCAGCGCCATTTTGAAAAGATAGAAGCCGAGTGCGGGGCCGGAATCGGCATCGGCGCGGCGGTTCCAGCCGGAGAGAAATTGAGCGAAGCGATGATCCGGAGCTGCCTCCCGGATGCGCGATTGCCAAGTTTCGGCTTTGTACACCTCAGGTGAAAAGGCGAAATCGAGAGCTTGCTCGATGGTGACACGCGGGCTCGCATCCAATTGGTCGCGCGTCATGGCGGCGCGCTGGGATGCCGGCCGCCGCGTGTCGTTGTACAAGTAAGGACGTTCGGCATACCGCTCCGGCACCAGAGGCGAGTCGCGCATCATCACCCAGGGCGAGCAGTTGTTATTCTGCATGTAGCCTTGGTCCGGGTTAGCGATCTGAACCAGATCTTGGATGGGATGAATGCCAAGCCATTCGCATGCGCCTGTACCGGGCATCGGTTTAGAGGGATCGCAGCCTTTCGCGCGGATGGGCACGCGGCCATTGCGCAGATAGAAGATGTCGCCGTCAACGGTGGCGGCCATGATGTTCTGCGCCATGTACTGGCGCATCGCGAGCGCCGTTTTCATTTCGGTAAGGTTGCGCGCGGTGACCATGGCGTAGGCCTGTTCGAGTAGCCGGAACTGGTCGAGATAAGGGGTGGCGAACGAGTAAGATTTCCCATCCTTGTGCGCCCAGATAGGGCCGTGGTGAGTGGATTCGATGGTTACGGAGCGCCACTCGATTCGGCCGTCCTTACCGCGCACCCCGATTCTTTCTTCGCGCTTGCGGAGGGGCTTCCAAACGTTGGGGCCGGCGCGGTAGCTCCCGTCCTTGATCTCCTCTTCGAATACGTCCGAAGTGTCGGGGCCCCCGGTGGTCATAGCGACCGAGCAATAGCGGCTGTGGCCAAGGGTAGGGAAGGGAAGTCCCAAACGTCCGCCGCCGGCCTGTTGCAGAGCGCCTCCATAAAGGCGCATCTCGTAGTAGCGCGTCTCGCCGTACCAGCTCAGGTGCGGGTCGATCACCGCGATGGGCGCTCCCATGGCGGTGCGCTTTGGCGCAATGAGCATCTGGTTAGAACCGGCGTAGGGCACCGGATCGGGTTCGATTCCGGCGCGGCGCAGGTCGGAAGCCGCTTCGCCCTCCGGCCATCTGGAAATGGTGTAGCGTCCGAGCGCGACGGGATGCCATGGTTGAATATCGACGGCCCAGGACGGGGATTGCTCCGGATGCTGGCGAATAAAGAGGCGAATGCCGGCGACGTAGGCTTCGAGGATGGATCTGATTTTTGGACCCAGTTCTTTGTAGTGTGTTGCGGCAATGTGCCGGTGGCCCCAGCGGCGTTGAGAAACGTCGTGGCGGAACCACTCTTCACCGAACGCTTCCGCCATTGTCCCTTCGGCCTTGCGGAAGTTGCGCATCAGCTCTTCCAGCCGGTCTTCGGCCTGGGCGTAGCCGGAGCCAAAAGCAACGCCGGCATCAGTGGCGGCGAAGATATGCGGTACGCCGTATTCGTCGCGCAGGATCTCGACTTTTTCCGCGCACAGGCGCGTGCAGAACAGGAACGTGCAGAACAGGAACGCTGTCAAAAAGAGTTTCATTTAACGGCATCATACATCGCGCGGAGGGAGTGGCGCGCAAAGCGTTTCTGGACCAGGCGCGCCAGTGGATAGAAGAGCCACGCCAGCCAGTGTTGGGGGCGTGAGAAGGAGTAAAGGTCGTACCAGACGGATCCATCTGCAAGATGTTCGACCAGGAACCGCTCCTCGCCGCGCTCCATATGATCGACGAGCGTACCGAAGGCGAAGCCGAAGCGGCGCAGGGGCGCTTCTTCATCAATCACGTAAACAATGCGCGCCGCGCTCAAGGACCAAAACCCAAAGTGGTGGACCATGATGCCCACCTCGATGCCCGGCTTGATCGGCTGATACGTCCAGCAGAGTTTTACCCAATAGAGGTTGAACATCTTCCAGTCGCGTACGGCGCGCTTGGCACGCTGATAGGTTTCCTCGCCCTGTCCAAGCCGGATACGGTGATGATCGGCCGTATAGCCTTTGGGAGGCGCGCCCCGCGTGGCGCCGCGTTCCGTGTAGGAGAAACCTTTGCGGGTCTGCTCCTGAACTATGGTACGAATGGCGGCCTCGATGGGCTCGCCAAAAAGTATCATTTTGCGAACTTCTGCACACGCCAGTTCTTGATCTCGACCACGTAAATAGAGCCTTCCGAGTCGACGGCGATGTGGTGGGCGAAGTCGAGGCGGCCCGGGGTCTTCCCGAAGCTGCCCAGCGTGCCAAGGATTTCTCCGTTGAGATTGAGCTTGACGACGCGGTTGTTCTTGCCGTCGCTCATGTAGAGGGCGCTCTCCTTTGCGGAGTAGGCGAGTCCCCAGGGCGCGCCGGCATGAGTCCATTTGTTGAGAAACTTTCCGGAGCCGTCGAAGATCTGGATGCGTTCATTGGTGCGATCGGCGACGTAGACATGGCCTTGCTGATCGAGCACAACGTCATGGACAAGGTTGAACTGTCCGTCGCCTTGCCCCTTGCTGCCCCAGTGGCGGATGTATTCGCCGTCTTTGTTGAACTTGACCACGCGCGAGTTGACGTAGCCGTCCGAGACATAGAAGTCGCCGTTAGGGGAGAAGGCGATGCCGGTGGGCTCATTGAAAGCGTACGGGGTGTCGTTATTGCCAGGCTGCTTGCCTGCGTTGGTAATCATCATGAGGAGGCGGCCGGCTTTGTTGAACTTCATCACGGCGTGCCCTTTCACGTCGATGAGCCAGATGTTGCCATCGGGACCAATGCCGAGACCGTGCGCGGATGTGACGGGGACTTCCTTCCAGGCGTTGAGCATTTTGCCGGTCTTGTCGAACTGGATCACTGGATGCGGTCCGCGGTTGAAGACCCAGACGTTGTCATCCGCGTCCACTTCCACGCCGGTGCATTCGCCGAAATTCCAGTCCGCCGGAAGCTGCGCCCAGTTGGGGACAAGCTTTTGGGGCAGTGCGGGACCTGAGGCCGCATCTGCGGCGAGAAGCGGCATTGCGGCAAGCAGTGACAGAGCGAGAATAGTTTGGTTCATGGGGCTGAGCGTATGCCAGCGGGCAGGGACGTGTCAAGAGAGGGTTCCGAGGCCCGCTGGAGACCGGCCGCGTCCACGCGCACGGCGGGAGCGTCGCCGTCCCGGGTTGTCGGGATGCAGCGAACCTGAGCGCGTATCCAAAACGAAAGCCATGCCATGAAGGATTGCTTGATTTCCCGCATACTCATTTTCGGGGTACGATAACGTTGTCTGACGAAAGGGAGTCGATCATGGCTAAAGCCACAACCACCAAGACGCCGCCACGGACGAGACGTGTCAAGGCCGATGTCCAACGGGAATTCGATGAGATTCGGGGCGGGATCGAGACCGCGCGCGAAACCGCTGACGCGAAGGCGGACGAACTCTCCCGTCTGAAAGAAGGTGAGACACGCCAGGCGGCCGAAGGGGTCACGGTGGACGGGACCGTCGAACAGATTTCCAGGCTCGGGCTGGAAATCTCACGCGCCCTTGGCGGGATCTCCGAAAAGCTGGTGGATGAAATAAACCGGCTCACGACGTTGCGGTCAGCCGTCGAACTGGAACGGAAGGAATTAGAGCGCTTGCACAAGATCGATATAGCGGCCACGGCCCTGGACCAGTTGGTCCAGGAATACACGCAGCGGAAAGAGCAGTTTGAAGCCGAGATGGAGGCGCAGAGTTCGGTCTGGGCGGAGAACGTCCAGAACACCGGGCGCGAACGCAAAGAACAGGAAGACGCGCTCAAGAAGCAACGGCAGCGGGAGATCGACGACTACGAGTACAAGAAAAATCTCGAGCGCAAACGCGCCCAGGACAAGCACGAGGAAGAACTCCGGCAGCAGGAAAAGAAGAACCAGGAACGGCAGGAGGCGCTCGAGAAGAGCTGGGCGCAGCGCGAGGCGGCTCTCCGTGAGCAGGAAGATGAACTTAAGCGCCTGAAGAAAGAGGGGGCCGAATTCCCCGCCCGCCTCGAGCTGGAGGTGCAGCGAGCCGCCGAACAGGCATCCAAGGAAGCCATGCGGCAGGCTGACCAGCATGCACAGCTCATCCAGAAGGAAGCCGAATCGGATCGGCGCGTGGCGGAACTGCGGATCAAGGCGCTCGAAGATTCTGTTGCGCGGCAAAACGCGCAGATCGCCGACATGCAAAAGCAACTTGACGAGGCCAAGAGACAAGTGCAGGAGATTGCGGTCAAGGCGATCGAAGGGGCGTCAGGCGCAAAGACGTTCGCTCACATCAACGAGATCGCGATGGAGCAGGCCAGGCACCGCGGCCCGCAGTCGTAGCGTGCGCCGGAAGTGTGGTGCAACCATCATAGGCGGCACGAGATGCACGACTGGGATCTTTGACAGCTTTACGCCTGCGCGTCGAGGACGGCGATGGCGGCCATGTTGACAATGTCGGAGACTTCGCAGCCTCGCTGGAGTACGTGGACTGGCTTGGACAGGCCGGACAGAATGGGCCCGATGGCCTCGGCGCCGCCGATGCGCATGAGCAGTTTGTAGGCGATGTTTCCAGCTTCCAGGTTCGGGAAGATCAGCACGTTGGCGCCGCCCTGTATGCGGCTGAACGGGTAGGTTTTTTCCAGGATCTCCGGAACCACGGCCGTGTCGGCCTGCATCTCGCCGTCAATGATGAGATCGGGGTGGCTGGCGCGCACCAACTGGACGGCGCGGCGCACTTTGTCCGTCAAGGCGTGCGGAGCGCTGCCGAAGTTGGAAAACGACAGCATGGCGACACGGGGCTCAACGTCGAACTCGCGCGCTTTGGCGGCGGTGGCCACCGCGATCTCGGCGAGGTCTTCGGCGGTGGGTTCGATGTTGACAGTGGTGTCGGCGAGGAAAAAAACCTGTCCGTGGGGTGTGATCAGCAGATACATACCCGCCACTCTCCGGCGGCCTTTCTCCAGGGAGATGATTTGCAGGGCGGGGCGAATGGTATCCGGGTAGTGTTGCGTCAAACCAGCCACAAGGGCTTCGGCTTCGCCCCTGTGTACCATCATGGCGGCCAGGCTCGTGCGGTCACGCCAGAACATTTCCGCCTCGCGCCGTGTGATGCCCTTTCGTTGACGCAGCATGTAGTAGGCATCCACATAGGAGGGCAGTTCGGGGAAGGCGCCCGGATCTACAATGCGGGCATCGTGGATGTCCAGGTTCAATCCGGCGGCCCGCGCCGTGATGAGTTCGCGGTTGCCGATGAGAATGGGAGTGGCGATTTTTTCGTCGAGCAGAATCTGGGCGGCGCGAAGGATCTTGGTCTCTTCCCCTTCGGGAAAGACGACGCGGCAGGGTTTGCGCCGCGCTTTGTGAATGATGATGCGCGTCAGTTCGCGTGATTTGCCCAGACGCCTTTCGAGTTCTTCGCGGTACTTGTCCAGTTGGATGGTGATTTGCGCCACGCCTGTGTCCATGGCCGCCTGTGCTACGGCGGAGGCCACCCAGATGAGTACGCGCGAATCGAACGGTTTTGGGATAATGTACTCGCGCCCGAACTGCATTGCCTCGACGCCATAGGCCCGGCGCACAGAGTCTGGAACATCTTCTTTGGCGAGCGCGGCCAGCGAGTGAGTGGCAGCGAGTTTCATTTCATCGTTGATGGCGGTGGCGCGCACATCCAATGCGCCCCGGAAGATAAAAGGGAAGCCGAGGACGTTGTTGACCTGGTTGGGATAGTCGCTGCGGCCGGTGGCCATTATGGCGTCCGGGCGCGCCGCGCAGGCGTCTTCATAGGTGATTTCCGGATCCGGATTGGCCATGGCGAACACGACCGGGTTGGGCGCCATGGGTTTCAGCATATCGCCCGTAATGCAGTTGGCCGTGGAAAGGCCGATCAACACATCGGCGCCGTCGAGAGCCTCGGATAGCGTGCGCGCCGGGGTGTCATTGGCCAGGCGCAGCTTGTACTGGTTCATGCCTTCGGTACGGCCGGAGTAGACCACGCCCTTCGTGTCGCAAAGGGTGATGTTTTCGCGGCGAACGCCCAGGCGGATGTAGTGCTCCGCGCAGGATATCGCGCTGGCCCCCGCGCCATTCAACACCAGCCTGACGGCGCTCAGTTTCTTTCCGGCCAGCTCGACGGCGTTCATCAGCGCCGCGCCGGAAATGATGGCCGTGCCGTGCTGATCGTCATGAAAGACGGGGATCTTGAGCGTGCGCTTGAGCTCGTCTTCAATTTCGAAGCATTCCGGCGATTTGATGTCTTCCAGGTTGATGCCGCCGAAGGTGGGCTCGAGGAGTTGGCAGACGCGGATGATCTCCTTGGGGTCTTCGGTGGCCAGTTCGATGTCAAAGACGTCGATATCGGCGAAGCGTTTGAACAGGACAGCCTTGCCTTCCATGACGGGCTTGCCCGCGGCGGGACCAATGTTGCCGAGACCGAGCACGGCCGTGCCATTGGTGACCACAGCCACGAGGTTGCCCTTGGCGGTGTAGTTGTAGACGAGGTTGGGGTCGCGGTGGATTTCGAGGCAAGGCGCCGCGACGCCGGGAGTGTAGGCGAGGCTGAGGTCGTGCTGGGTTTGGCACGGCTTGGTGGCGACGACGGCGATCTTTCCGGCGGGCGCGGAGGAGTGGTAATCGAGGGCATCCTCTTTTCGGCTGGACATCGTGTGGGCTCCTAATTAACCGCCCGCAAAACGGAACTCGCCCCGGCGAGGCAGCTAGGCTGTTGCGTGCGTGTATCGACGGGCATGGACGGCCCTTTGCGGGCCAGTAACCAGTGTAGCGGAATGGGGACCTGTGCCACGGCTGCGATAAGATGGTTAATCGCATGGCCTCCACCCCTCGTGTGCCGCCGCAAATCGATGATCTAGGGGACCGCCTCTTCTCCTTCTTTCCGCCGATCGTCAACATCGAGCACAACCAGTGGAATTTCCTGCAGGGCAACTGGAGCGAGATTCTTGTGCGGAATGCGAAAACGCACACTGAGGTTTGGATCCCGCGCGGCTATCTGGGCGAGTTCTCGAAAGTGGACGAGCCAGTGATGATTCTGGGCTTGAAGCGCGAAATTGAATACAAGAGCGGTTCGGTATGGCCGTACGTCCGGCGCGTGCTGCCGATGCCATCCTCCTCGACGGTGGCGCGCGGGAGTCCGGAGGAGCAGCCGGCGCGCAAGCCTGCTTCAGTGGTGGCCGATGCGATTGCGATGCTGCGATCAAGCGGGTCTGGAACCGAATCCGGCCTCGGCAAAATGATCGGGATCGCGTTGCTGATCGGTATCGCGATTACGGTGATCGGTATCGCGGTGCTGCGGCTTCGCAGCACGGGGGGCACGGTGGAGTACCGCGCGGTGGTACAAGCGGATCTGGGATTCTCGACGCAGTCGGACTACTTTGACATTGTGCGCAAGCTCGGCAAGCCTGAGAAGGATCATTGGAAGTCGGATGCCGGCGAGCGCCAATATCGCGCGCTCCACTATCCCAAGAACGACTTGATCGTGATCCTGATGGGAGCTGACCGGGAGTCGGCGCATTACATCGGCGCCAAAGACGGGCAGTGGCGCAATATACACACCGTGGAGATGCCCGGCGGGCAAAAAACAGATTCCATCCTGCGCACGCTCAAGCGGTTTTAATTCATTCCTATAGAGTTTTCCATCATCGCTTGCCGAGGATGGTCTTGATGTTTGCTTCAATATCGGTTCTGTCAACCAGCCCGATGTAGGTTGCCGCGATGCCGCCCTTGCCATCGATGATGAAGGTCGCCGGCATCGAAGTGACCGCGTAATCATCCGGGGTCGATTTATCCGCAAGCGCCATCCGGTAAGTGACCTTCGCATTTTCAACATAGGGCGTCACGGCTTTCCAGCCGGTTTCATGTTCTTAGGGCGCAACCGCAGTCGAACTCGGGGGCAATTCCATGATCTTGATGTTTCGGAAATGGATTTCCGCGCCTTCCGACTCCAGGCACAGATATCCCTTCTTCTGCGTGGACCGGCTGATCCCGTTCACGAACTTTCCGTTCACGGCCAGTTTGATGACCCCATCGACGCAGACTACGGTGTAGGTGTTCCACTCTCCGCGGCCTTTGCATAGATTCTCGATGGATTTGCTGCGCTCTCCTCTCGGATTGTCGGGAACGGTCTTGACGCCCCCCACGCCGAATAGCTCGCCGTGCACGTAGGCCAGAGGCGGGTCGAAGCCATCGCGTTTGTGGAGCTTGACCCAATCGAGTTCCAACATTTGTACTTCCACGCCGTCGGGCAGGCGGTTGCGCTCGTCGGGAATGGCGTTGCTCCACACAAAGACGCCGGAATTTCCCCCTGGCTCCATGTGCATCCATTCGATGTGCAGAATGAAGTTTTCGTACTGCTTCTCGCTGCGCATCACGCCGATCGGGTGGCCGCTGCAGACCAATTCACCGTTCTTCACGGACCAGGTGTTCTCGTCGGTGTTTACGTTCACCCAGCCGGTGAGATCCTTGCCGTTGAACAGATCGCGGAACTCGGGCGCGGGTGTGCCGGTCAAAGCGCCGCCTACCGTCAAAATCAGCGCCGCGGTGGTGGTAAGACCCAAATAACGATTCATTGCTCTTGATACCTCGCTGTCAGAACTTTACTTTGGATTCGGAGGAAAACTTGCGGTAGTTCCGGAAGGCGATCACGTTGCGGGTGCAGGCGCCGCTTCCGGTTACGCAGCCGATGGTTTCACCGCCCAAAGGCATGAGATAAGGATGCTGTTCGATTTTGACAAATCCATAGTCGAGAATCGACTCCGCCTTGCTTAAGGGAAAATCGGCGGGCAAGGAAACGGTTTGCTGTTCGATCCGCAGTACGCGGAAACTCTCCTGGTCGATCCAGACCGCGCCGTAGTAGGCGGGACTGTGACGCCGTTTATCGGGGGCCACCATTTCCCAGTGGGAGTCGGCCTGGGCCACCGTGAAATCGAAGACGATGGCCGCGCGTGATCCCGCCTGATCCTCTCCACGGCGCTTGAACACGGCCTTGCTCGCCGGCGAGAGGAGATCTTCCATCGTGTCGGCAAAATCGCCGGTGGACCAGGATCCGGTGCGTTCGGGGCGGTCTATGCGGCGTCCATCGATCTCCACATTGCGGTACTCTTCCTTGCCTCCCGAGCGCGCCACCTCCGCGGTGACCACATCCATGGGTTGCCAGCGCGGCGGGTTGGATGTGCTGAAAAATCGCGAGGTGACTTGCTGGACCAGGAAGTCGGGTAGGCCTTGCGTGAACTTGGCGGCCTCATCGCGGGCCTGCGAGAGAATCTGATCGTCGGAGGCGGTCAATGGAATTCGCTTGCCGGGTGAGGCGGGCGTAGCGGAGGCGTCCTCGATACGATCGGGCTTGGGCCGTGCGCCGTCCCCTGATTCGGAATTTGCCGCTGCGGCTTCAGTGGAGACAGTGCGCGCTTTGCCAAGATCGTCAGCAGTGGGAGCGCGGACAGCGGATTCATCGATAGGCGCGTCGGCCTTGGCGCGCTCATTCGAGTTGCCGCTCTTCAAAAAGATGACTCGAATGGCGGTCTCCTCGTCATCGGGATTGACCATAACCGAGATCTGATCGCCGGGGTTGATGAGAGAATCGCGAACCGGCTCCCCGGCTTTATTGCGGAACTCGGTGCGCGCCAGCAGGCGGAAGCGCAGCACCTGTTGTTTGGCGATTTGGAGGTAGAGATCTTTGGCGCCGATCTTGCGCAGCGTGCCGTCCACCGGAGCCAACTTTATCTTTGCGTCGTCTTTACCGGACTTGTCTTTCGATCCACGCTTGGGCAGATTGATTTTTGGAATAGGCAGCCCGCCGGGAAGCGGGCCGGTTTGAGGATATTGACCGGGCGGATATTGGCCCCCGGGCGGATATTGTCCACCGGGCGGATACTGTCCACCTGGAGGATATTGTCCCCCGATCTGCGCTGCCGCCAAAGGTCCGCACAGAAACGCCGCCACAGCCCAAGCGGCCACTGAACGGATCTGGTACCGCATAACGAGTGATCTCCTCGCTGTCATTCTATACTTTTGCCGGACGCCGCGAGGCGCCGCGGGAGGCCTGTCCCGGCAACCATGCTAAAATCCGCTTATGTTCAAAGGCTTGGAACACACGGCAATTGCCTCTCCTGATCCAGGGAAACTGGCCCGGTGGTATTGCGACACACTGGAATTTCACATCAACTTCGAGTACGCGGGCAACTATTTTGTCCGCGCTCAAAATGGTTCCATGTTGGAAATTATTCCTTCCGAGGGCGGCCGTGCGCCGCAAAAACTCAAGGATGAAGGAATACGCCACCTGGCCATCGATGTGGATGATTTCGATGCGGGGCTGGCTTTGCTGAAGGAAAAAGGAGTTCATTTCTATACGGAGCCATTTGAAACGCAGGGCAACCGCCTTGTGTTCTTCGCCGATGGGGACGGCAACTATCTGCACCTGATCCAACGGCCTCAGCCTCTTCCCTAATCATTTGCTCAGCCGGACTTTCAAAGCGTTCGAGTATCCGGATTTCCGGCTCATGTGGGCTGGCGCCTGCACCTCGAGCATCGGAACCTGGATGCAGAAGCTGGCGCAGAGCTGGCTCGTGTTGGAGATTTCCGGCAACCCGTTTCTCCTTGGGCTGGATGCATTTCTTGGCGAGATTCCCATCTTTCTTTTCTCCATGGTCGGCGGGGTCGTGGCCGACCGTATGGACCGGCGGCAT
>JAENWC010000200.1 GCA_016650235.1 Terriglobia bacterium | reverse complement strand
GACCGCGACCGTCGAATCCATCCAGGAAAAACTCACCCGCTGCCGGAGAACTTTGGAGCAGATCCAGCCCGGCTGTACCAGCCCCAAGTCCCGAAAGCGGAGGGCAATGACTGTCTAGTTATTTCGCGGACACTACACTAGACGAAACAACTCTTAACTTTGGAGGAGAGTTTTGGCGTGATCAGCTTCGATCAGGATCAGTGGTTTGCTATTCATGTTCGGAGTCGGCATGAAAGGCTCGTTGCCTCGCTGCTTTCAAACAAAGGATACCCTTGTTTCCTTCCGACCTACCGCTCCACACACTGTTGGTCGGATCGGCGCAAGGAAATCGAAATTCCCCTGTTCCCCAGTTATCTGTTTGCCAGCTTTGATCCCAATCAACATGTTTCGGTGATTAAGTCCTCTGGCGTCGTGAAAGTAGTCAGCTTCGGTCAGCAACTGGCGCCTGTAAACCCCGTGGAACTCGACTATGTGCAAACGATTCTGAACTCAGGACAACTAGTGCTCCCTTGGCCGTACCTGGCTGCCGGTGACCAGGTTTATCTCGAGGCAGGACCTCTCCGGGGCATGAACGGCATTATTGTTCGCACCAAGGGTAGCCTTCGTCTCGTCGTGTCGGTTTCACTCCTACAGCGTTCCGTTGCTGTCGAAATTGATCGCGACTGGGTGCGGCCATCGAAACATTACATCCGTCTCCCGTCCTGCGCGGTGCCAGCCGCTTCGTAGATCACATTTCTCCTGCTTCAGAATTGTATCGGGCGTAGCCTTATATCATGGTTCCGTCCACGGCATCGGCTCTAGATTCCTGCTGCTCTGGTTCATCCCCGGCGGTCGTGATGTCGGCTATCTCGACCTTCGCGCGGGCTGCCGGCTCGATAAAGTACAGCACGATCAATCGCTGGATCAAGCCTGACAAGGAAGCTATTCTGCGTCACCTCTGAGGTGCTGCTGGAATGCGCCGGCCGTAACCGGAAAATCAGGCGAAGTGGTTTGCCCGACAACGAAAGCATTGCCCGCCGAATTGACAGTGATGGCGGTGGCCGCGTCCACACCGCCACCGCCGAAAGTAACGTTATATCTGATCGTAGAACCGTCGGAGCTCAACTTCAGGACGAAAGCATGGCCTTCAGTTGTCTGACCGGCGCTGTGCGCGTTGCCCGCTGTATCCACGGCGATGGACGAAGATGCGGCCAAAGATGCTGGGAGGTAAGTGGAATAGAGAAACTTGCTGCCATCGGCACTGATCTCGGAAGCGATCACGGCCGGGCCTGTCCTGGATTCGATAGCCGCGCCGCGCGTGGTGGGAAACTGTCCTCCCGTAGAGCCAGTGAGCACGAAGTTCCCATCGGTATCGATCACGAGCGCGGTTCCGGTGTCCGCTGTCGCGCCACCGAGCAGCGTACCCCAAATCTGATTGCCGGAAGGATCGGCTTTGATCACCGAAACCCGGACATGGCGTCGGAACGGAGCCGATGGTGCCGGTGGCCACGAAACACGTGCCACCTCCGGGCTGGGTTTGCGCCGCACCGGCCGTTGGCTGTCCCCCGAAGTAATAGGTGTTCCGCGAGACATCAAAAACCGCGTGTCCGGAACTGGGCTGCTTGATCGTGCTTATGCTAGCCGGAACCGATTGTGCAACCGCGTTGCCTGCAAACACGAGAATCAGGGTGATGAGTCGTATCGCGCCACGTGCCGGGACATTCCGACACCTCCGGCCGCTCATCGTTACATGACTTCAAAGGGTCCTCCACCAAGTTCTTCCACGATAATTTAAGGGCTTGCATGCATGTGGCCGCTCAACGGGGTACGTCTCTCCGCCACTTTGAACTTCTGATATGTAGCTGCTGCCCCGGAAGCCCGACTCGGCCACTTTGGCGTATCGCCCGGTCCGTGCAAGTGGTTCGCCCAAGCTCTGGTCGTATGGTCGGCTATCCGGACATTGAGAACGGAGAACGGCGATTTGCGGAAAGTCGTGCGTCCACCGACGCTGATTGCCTGCCGCTGACGCTATAGGGCTAGGAAGGCCGGCTGACCGCCGAACATCAGCAGGCGGCACGGCCCGTCGAGTTGCAGGCGTAACGAGCCTCCCAAAGCCTCCGGCCTTCCGCAGTGACGCGTCGTTCCGAAGCAAGGGCCAGCGGGGACGGCCGAGGAAGCATAAAGCGGCACTCGGTGCCAATTAATGATTCAGGTAACAACTTCGCGCGGAGGACCTACGAAGGCGTGCGTCGCCAGGTTCCAGCAACCCGCGCAATCCAGATTACAGCCCTGGAAGTAGACGACCGCACGCACGCCGGGTCCGTTCATGTCACTTCACCCAAATAAGCGCCATTAAGTACATTTGAGCCCGGAATGCCCTTTTTTTTCCAGCGAAGGCACCTCGTGGGGCTCCACTACATTTTGAGTTGGGGAAAGAGAACTGACGAGGCAGCAGGGGTGATGCGCGGAGGAGGTTGCTGCGGTAGAACCAGCTTCAGTTGATGGAGTATCAGTGCCTGCCCGGGGTTCGGCTCGGTGTAACGGCATCACCAGGCGGCGGCCATCGGTAGTAGGGAAACACACATCCAGCATTTGAATGGTGGCCAGTTTCTCCAGCACCGCCCGGGGCGTCAGTCCAGGAGCATGCACCCTGAGTTGGTGCTTCACTGTCACCGTGAGGCAGTAGGCCAGGAAGGCAACCAAGATGTGCGCTTCTACCCGATGCTCCAGTTGATGGTGGATCGGACGAATATCCAGATCGCTCTTCAAGCTTTGGAAGGCCGCCTCGATTTGCGTCAACTGCATGCAGCGGTCCCACAGTACGGCTGGGTCCTCGGCTACCAGGTTGGTGCGCAGCAGATAGTGGCCGTCCCGCAGTTCCGCTTGTTTTCAGCTTGGCTTTGTCGAGTTGAAAGGTGAACGTATCTCGCCTCACCTCTTGGCTTGGGGCAGTTTGATCTGCACGAATCCGAAAGCTCGCCCCACGTCCGTTTTTGCGGCGCCCACCCGCATCAGTAACTGATCCCGCTTCGGACAACTCCGCCGCATCGCGCTCAGCTTCCGCAGCAGCCGCGCCAGTTTCTTGCGTCGAATCGCAATCTCCTTGGCCTGCCGCCCTTCGCTCTTGGCCAGCACATACAGCTCGCCGTATTGGGCGAACAGCTTCACTTCCACCGACTCGCGCACTTTCCGCCAGGGCAACTCCAACCACTTCTTCTCATACTGCTTCACCTTGGCCCGCGAGGTTCCTACCAGGTAAAATGTCTCCTTTCGCGCTGTCCGCATCTGGGCCAAAATGGCCTCGGTCGGGATGCCTCGATCCATCAGCCATATCCGCCGCGCCTTGCCGTACAGGCTTTCGATCTTGTCCAGAAAACTCCGCAGCGTCGTCTTGTCCGATGTGTTGCCGTCCATCACCTCGTAGGCCAGCGGAAGCCCGCTTGGCGTCATCACCAGCGCGATCACCACCTGTTTGCAATCCGGCCGCCCGTCCCGGCTGTAGCCGTACTTGGCTTTGGGATTCTGCTCGGCTAGCTGTTACGACCCCAATATCATTCACCGTTGATGGAACCGAGTATGGGACGGATCTGTTTGAGTTGATGGATTCGACGGTACCAATCTAACACCACCCCGATTTTCCCGAACTCCGGCTCCGATGAGTTGCCAAATATATTGTTACCCAAGTTAGTTATAGTTAGGGACGGCGGCAAGAGTGGGCATGGGGCATCCGATTCCTGTTGCGGTGGCGAGAAAATGACGGCGGAGCATAACCTAATCGGTGTACTTTAACGGGCGCGGGCGGCGGCTATCAGCGCCTCCATGTGCGCCAGGTACTTTTCGAGCGCCTTGCGCCCGCGCGGTCTCAAGCGATACTCGGTCTTGGGAATGCGTCCCTCGAATCTCTTTTCACACTCCAGGTATCCGCCCTCTTCCAGCTTGCGCGCGTGAACGCTCAAGTTCCCGTCTGTTGTCTCGAGCAGCCGCTTGAGGTCCGCGAAGCTCAACGAATCATTCACCGCCAGAGCGCTGACGATGGCAAGTCGAATCCGCTCGTGAATCAAACGGTCCAGAGCGACGGCGCTCTTGGGAGTCGCGGTTACTTGTACGCATTCAGGGACAGAACGAGCCTTTGCGGGCTTGCTAGCCACCATGACACCTCGCGATCCAATATCCGAAACCAACTTGCAGTGCGCCGAAGCCCGCCATCAACAGCGCGTTGCCCCAGCCGGCCGGTCCTAGGAATGCGGCTGCGCCCAACAGGAGAAAACAGAGGCCCATCAGCGGAACCGCGCGGACCGAAAGCGCTCCGCCGGCGATGATGCCTGTCCCATAGCAAACCAGCCACGCGCCAGGAATCAATTCCACCTGTCCGGCGCGCCACAGAGCGGCCGTCAGCATTGCTCCCGACATCAAAGCAGGAGTGAAACTGAGCGCGAAGAGCCGGGCCGGGGTAGAGCGCCAGGACATTCCCGTCACGCGTGATTTGCGCCACATGGCGATGGCTCCCGAGGTGACAGCCGCCAGCGCCGCGGCCAGCCAGGTGAGCAGCCACGCGGTGGCGTTTGTCTGCCGGCCGGCAATCACTCCAGCAGTCAAGCCGATGACGCCCATGCAGACGCCACCCCAGCCCGGCACAGCGGTAAAAGTGCCCGCACGCTCCATGGTGCGCCGGATAAAACTGAGGTTCCCGGCGGCGTATTCGTCGAGGCGCAGAACTGCCATGCAACCAGCTTATCAGCAAGCGCTTTGCAGCGCAAAGTTAGTCCGGGCTAACTTACCGCTTGGATCAGCGCGCGAATGTAGCCGTAGGTGAAGGAGAAGGCCTGATGGCCGCCGGGGTCGTCCTTATGCCTGGGCATATGATCCGGCATCATCATGTACGGGTAGCCCACTTCTTTGTAGACCTGCATGGCGTGGAAAAAGTTCACGTCGCCCTCGTCCGGGTAGGTCTCGACGAACTTGTCACGCTTGCCGCGAATGTTGCGGAAGTGCACATTGAAGATCTTCTTGCGTTTGCCGAAGTAGCGAATGACATCCAGGATCTCCTTGCCGGGATCCTGCAGCATTTCGCTCACCGTGCCCTGACAGAAGTTCAGCCCGTGGTACGGGCTCTCTTGAATCGATATAAACTTTTTCAGACCATCGACGGTGCCAAGCACACGATCCACGCCGCGGAAACCTTTGGGGGGGACGCCGGGATCGTGCGGATGGCAGGCGAGCCGGACCTTGTACTCATTGGCCACCGGAACAACGCGATTGAGAAAATAGGTGATACGCTCCCACATGACGGGGGCGGGCGAGGGGCCGGCGGCGGTAAGCGGGGGTTCTTGCTTGGCCGCGGCATAGTCCCAACTCCGCGCGGTAGTGCCGCCACGTCCGGTGACAGGCTCCGTGCTGAGGACGCCCAGGATGGACATGTTGTACTTGACCGACGGGATGCCGGCTTTGGCGCAAGAGCGGATAATCTCGCAGCACTTGTCGATGTCGCGGTCCCGGTCCGGCTTGCCCATCATGATACTCGGCATCTGCGCGCGGTCGATCGTGGAGGACGGCAGCGGCAACTGGATCATCATGATCTCGACACCGTGCTTCTTGCCGCGGTCCAGGAGCCGCTGCATCGCCTCGACGGTAAAGCCGCCGCCCGGCCCTTGCTCCGGATAGCCGCAGCAGTGCTTCACTCCACTGCGGGCCAGCAGCGCCAGGTGGACATCCTCGGAGCCGCGCTGGCAGCCTGCTTTCATGACTGCCTGGCCTGGCTTGTAATCGGCGCCCGGTGCGCTGAACGCGGCTGGCGCAGCGGCCGCGGCGGTCAGGGATGCGCCGGTCATTCCCACAAATTGTCTGCGATTCATAGTGTCGTCAGGATATCAGAAAATGACTCAGAAAGGCAGCGCCAACTGGGCCTCTTCCGGCCATTCCGCCGGCAGATACTCCGGAAACCTGGACGCCAGACCATGCCGGCTGCGCACCCTGCGGAAACGCTCCGCCATCCGCCGGGGGTAATCGCCGCGCAGGTATGCTCTCTTGGCGAACCCCTCCCGGTATCGGCCCACAAGGTGCGGGAATCGCTCCTCGAGGAACGGGAAGAAAACTTTCTGGGCTGGTGCGTTCAGAAAGACAACACCGGCGGCCATGTACTGCGCGCCCGCTGCCACTGCTGCCGCGGCCAGCGCATCCAGATTCTCCTCCGCATCATTGATGAGAGGCATGATCGGGCAGCAAAGCAGACCTGCCGTCACTCCAGAGGCGCGCAGTTGGCGCAAGGCGTTGATCCGGAGATCGGGGCGCGGAGCCAACGGCTCCAAGTCCCGGGCCAGTTCGGTGTCCAAACTGGTCACGGTAATGTTCACGTACAACTTGTTGCCGCGAGAGATAGCCGTCAAGAGGTCTAGATCGCGCAACACCAGATCCGATTTTGTGGTCAGTGACAACTCGCGCCCGCTCATTCCTGCAAAGACCTCCAGAATGGAGCGCGTCAACGCGTAGGTTCAGCCGGCTGATAAGGGTCCGTGGCGGTGCCGATTGCGATCCGGTCCGCCGGATCGATTTTCCGCAGTTGCGTGCCGAAGTTGGCCCGATTCCATTGCTTGGCAAAAATCTTGCGCTCAAACTCCTCCGGCTCACGCAGTTCCATGAACTCATGTGTGTAACGCGCATAGCAATACTTACAGCCGAATTCGCAGCCGCGATAGGGGTTGATGGTCCACTCAAACGGCATTCGGGAGGAGGTGCAGCGGTTGAGGAGTTGATAGGAGGGGAGTTGGAAGTACTCGGCGGCGCGCTTTTGCTGCAAGAGTGGGGCAGCGTGTGCAAGGCGAGCGATACCGGCAAGAGGGGAAGCCATGTGATATATTCGCCTTTTGTTCGCTTGCTGTCAACCGCATTCTAATGTACGATGCGCTTCGTTGACACAAAGGTCCTTCTCTATTCGCTCGACACAACGGCGCAGCATAGCCGGAAGGCCGCCGTCGCGCGGACTTTGTTGGGATCGGACGATCTGGCAATGTCCACGCAAGTGCTCCAGGAGTTCTACGTGCAGGCTACGCGTGTGACCAGATCCGGCGCGATCACCCATGAGCAGGCAGTCACACTGTTAAAGGCCTTCCTGCGCTTTCCGGTGCAGGAGATTACTGTGCGAGTGCTTCAGTCCGCACTTGTGGCGAAGCAGAAGTTCGGACTTTCCTACTGGGATGCGGCGGTCGTGGAGGCGGCGCGCGCGCTGGGTTGCGGGATTATACTCACGGAGGACTGGAGGACTTGAACCACGGGCAGGACTTCGACGGCGTGCGCGTGCTGAATCCATTCCTCAGCGAGGCGGGGATCTCCGGGGGAAACTCTTAACGCAGCGGAAACCGATGTTGGGACTGCGCTCGAGCGGTCGCGCCCAACTGCGGTTTGCCGTGGTGAGAAACTTCGGCACATCGGCCCAGGACCCGCCTCTGATCACGCGGTATTTGCCCGCGGCAGGTCCGGCGGGATTCGCCTCTGGCGCAACGGCGTAGTAATCCTTGCCATACCAGTCCAAGGTCCATTCCCAGACATTGCCGGCCATATCGTACAAGCCGAAATAGTTGGGTTGGAATTGTCCTACCGGACAAGGCCCTTTGAGGGTGTCGTAGCAGGCGTCCTTTTTGGTAGGATTCCGATCGCCCCAAGGATACGTGGCGCCCTCGGCCAATCCACGCGCAGCGCGTTCCCATTCCGCCTCAGTGGGGAGCCGCTTGCCGGCCCATTTGCAATACGCGCAGGCATCGTTCCAATCCACGGCAGCCACGGGATGCTCTTTTTCCTTGCCTGTGGCCATTTGCCCCTTGGGCCAGTTGTACGGCGCGCGGTGCCCGGTGGCCTTGACGAAGCCGGCATACGCGCCAGTGGTGACCTCGTGTTCATCCATATAGAACGGCGCAAGGTGAATGCTGCGAACCGGACGGTCATCCATCAACAGCACCGGGAACCATTTGAGGCCATCGTCAGGAAGCGCGTGGGTGCGTCCGCGCGCGTAGCTGCCTTCGGGAATGAAAACCATTCCCGGTTCGGAGGCGACACCGGCTGCGGAAAGCAGGAGCGCCAAACTAACCGTAAATGGAAGCAATCTCATCGGTGGGGATGTAGCCGTTGGGACCCAAGGGATCCACGTAGGGGTAGGCGCGCCCGGAGGGCGTGTTGCGGATCTCCTTGCTCCAATCAATGCCGAGGGCGGAATACATAGTGGCGACGAGGTTCTCGATGCGCGGCTGCTCCTTACGGTTCCAACCCGTCTCCAGGCACTTCACTCCATCCGCGTCCGTGCGGCCGTGTATGGATCCGCTCTTGACGCCCGCGCCGGCAAACAGCGCCGGGAAGCACTTATTGTAATGGTCGCGGCCGGCCATGTTGTTCAGCGCGCCGGGCGTGCGGCCGAACTCGCTCATGGCCACCACCAGCGTCTCATCCAGCAGCGTTTTGCCGGGGCTGGCCTTGGACGGCATTTTGGCCAGATCTTCCACGAGGCTGGAGAAGGCCGGATCGAACTCGTTGCAAAGCTTGTAATGATTGCTGGTGGCGCTGTGATCCCAGATCTGTACGTGGTGATCCCAACCCGGCTGGCAGATGTGGACGTAGTGCGTGCCGGCGTCTTGCGCCAGGACATTGCGCGCCAGGATGCAACTGATGCCCACCGGCGTGCTTCCGTAACGCTGGCGATCCTCGGCGGTGATCTGAAAGGCCTGCGGCCAGCGATCATCCGATAAGAGGCGGTGCGCCGTGTCGTAAAAATCCTCGTAGCCGGACATTTCGCGGCCCAGCTTGCCGATGCGGCCGCGTTCGGCGGCGCGCAAATCGCTCAGCAGGCGCCAGCGCTGCTCGAGCAACTGCACGGCTTTGTCATCGAGCGCCATCCCTTTGACGGCAGCGTCGGGATTGATGTCCACCACCGAGTAGCGGGGATGCAGAAAACCGGTGGAGAGCGCGCCCGGGAAAGCCTTGTCGAGGTTGAACGACATGTAGACGGGGAATGTATCTTCGCCGCGGCGGCGCCCCTCGAGTTCGGAGGCGATGACCGACCCGATGGCGGGAATCTCACGCGCAAAAGCAAGATTCATCTGGCGTCCGGTCTGCACGTAGTACTGACCGCGGAAATGCACTTCCTCGTGCGACAGCATGGAACGCAGGATGGCGAACTTGTCCATCTGTTTTTCCAGATTCGGGAACAGGCGGTGGGAAAGATGCAGGTCCGGACGCAGCTTCCGTATGTCCAAATCTTTGGGCAGTCCGGCGGTCTCCTTAAAATCGAAACCTTCCACGTGGCTGATGGCGCCGGAAATCTCGAAGTAGAGAACGTTGCGGGCATTGCCGCGCGGGGTTACTTTACGGTCACTGGAAAAGGCCTGCGCCTGCCAGGGCACATCCGCCGAGGCCAGCGCCAAGCCAAGGCCGCCGAACTTGAGCAGTTCGCGCCGTGTGGGAAATAGATCGCCAACCTGCTTCATTTGGGTACCTCTTAATAGTTGAAGAAAAACTCAGTGAGGTTAATCAAGGCCCACTGTAGGTTCTGCGCGGCTTCCACGCGGCCCGCGGCAAGGGCAGCCTGGGCGATTTCCGACTCCTGCCGGGAAGGCAGGCGCGACAAGGTGCCGAGGAACATCTCCTCCACCAGGCGCGGGTCCTCTTTGTAGGTATCGAGCAGGCGCTGCACGCGGTTGTCCTTGGCCGCCAGTACACGATCATTCACAACCGGGGATTGCATCAGCAACAGCGGCTGCAAAGCGGAACCTGAGAGAATCTTGGGCGGGTTGTTGCGATTGGACTGCCCAAAGGTCTGCATGAAGTACTTCAGATCCCCGCCGCCGGAGGGCCCGCTCAACTGCATCGCCATGTTTACCTGCGTATCGCCAAACTTGAAGTTGCCGGGTTTGCCGGTGGCGACGGTGATGGCGTCATGCAGCTCCTCCGCGCCCAGCATGCGGACGAACTTGCGCGCGAAGTAGCGGGAGTAGGAGTCCTTCCATGCGCCGTCAAACCGGGCCGAAAGCTGATAGGTATTGGACCGGCAGATGGTTTTCATCAAATGCTTGAGGCTATGGTTGTTCTTGCGGAAGTCGCCGGCAAGAGCGTCGAGCAACTCTGGATGGGTCGGCTGCAACTCCCAGCCTGCGGGCACATTGGCCGGGTCCTGCCGGGCCAGATCGAATTCATCGTATGGCTCGACGATGCCGGTGCCCATCAGGCGCCACCAGAACATATTGGCGGTGGCGCGCGCAAACTGGGGATGCGAGGTAAGCATGCGGCCCAGCTCGACGCGCGGCTCCACTCCAGGCCGCGGTTTTTCACCGGTCATGAAGAAAGCCGGCGTATTCGGCCCGCCAAAGCGCGGCACGCGAATCATGCTGGCGCCCTTGGTGTTGTAACCGGGGTTGCCGTCATCGATGAGAAATTCGCCTGACTGCGGCTTGCCCTGCTCCCAATACATCAAGTAGCGGCTGTTGCCGAGAAACGCCGAGGTCTGATAAAACTCGGAGCGCTTCTTGCTGCTCAGCCACACGTTCACCTTTTCCAAGTGACCCTTGCCATCGTGGCAGGAAATGCAACTCGTGTTGATGCCGAGGAAGGTTCTCGCGTACAGAACATTCAGTTCGTCGTGAGTATCGAGCTGATGGACCATGGCCAGGTCCTGGCCGTCGTCCGGCTGCGGTTTGCCCTGCACGTGCTCCCGCGCGATGACACTGGAGGCCGCCACCACGTGGTTGCTCTTGGCCGAGGCGGCAATGATGTCTTGCGCCACCTCATTGTAGGGCCGGTCCACGCGCAGATTCTCCTTCATCCAGTAGTGGAACAGATTCTGCCCGCGGCCCATCTTGCCGCTGGCGCGAAACACGTCCATAAAGAAATAGGCCCACTTCTCGACAAAGGCATCGCTTTCCAAAAGCTTGTCGATGAGCTTGTCCCGCTTGGCGGCATCGCTGTCATTGACGAACTCGCGCACGGCGGCGGTGGAGGGAATGCGGCCGGTAAGATCGAGCGTGATGCGCCGTAAAAACTCGTAGTCGTTGCTCAGCGGGGCGCTTGGGATCTTGTCGCGCTGCATTTGTCCAAAGATGTGCTGGTCGACAAAATTCCGCGGCGCCATTGGCAGCGAGCTCGCATTGCCTTTGGGGAGCGACTGTGCGACGCGATCGGTAAGCGAAGCCACGCTGGGCTTGCTCTTGGGGGCGAACAGCGGCGCATGGGCCGCGGCGAAACGATCCGAGGACAGGTTCTCCTCACGCGGCGCGGCCGGTTTAGTTTGCGGCGCTTTGTCAGCGGCCGACAGGTTTAGGCACACAAATAGTGCGCCGGGCAGGATCGCATTATTACGAAACATCCGGGCTCCTCTCCAGAGAGTTGTTAAAAGTATGAATCGGCGCGAGATGGGTGTCAAGGCTCACCAATGCCCACCAATGCGTAATTGTCAAGCCGCGCGCAGCCGCACGGGCGGGTGAAGCTCAAACTTTCGCGAAAAAAAAGGCTTCCCCGGAGCAATGTCTGCAACGCGCGGCCTAGGGACAGGGTCTTCGTCCGGACCGCGCAGCGGCACGCGGACCACTCACGCAGCATTTCCTGACACAAACACCGCGTTCTTTATCTCGGCCCGGTTCACATCTGCCGGAAGCTCAACCTCGGCCGCTATCAGAATCTTGATCTTGCTTTTCTCATTCTTCAGCAATGACACCATCTTGTCCTTTTCCGCTTCGAACAGGTACTGCACAATCGTTCCATACGGCGAAAGATTCGAGGGATGCGCGCCCTGCCTCTTGGCTTTTCCTTCGTTCAGAATCTCGGCGAGACGGCGCACATCTGGGGGCAGTTCGTCGACAGCACACTGAGCCTTTACCAGCTTGATCCCCTTTTGACCGTTGCAGTCCGGGAATACTCTTTGGCGAGCGCAGCACACGCAGCGAGGCTCTCGGCCTGTTGAATCGAAATCTCCGCGTGCTCAAGCATGGCCTAATCTGATAAGCAATTCGTTGCTTGCTGGTCTCATTCATACGGCCCCAGGAACCTCGCACCGTTAAAGTGGATCAGGTGCGAAGGTGAATCAGCGCACCATACTTCCGTCTCCCAGGCGATTTCGCGTAGATAACGGCTCATCACCGCTCGGGAAGGAAAGGCCGTGACGTAGACAAGCCCGGCCTTCGATTTTGCAAACAGTCGTCCCAGTTCTTCATGCCGCTTCCCGTCCACGGGACCGTGGCTCGTGACAGACTCCACAAGCAGCAACCACTTCCGGTCAGGGTAATAAAGCACTACGTCCGGCATTTTGCCGTGGCCGTCAACGACGACGCCCAACTTGGCCAGCAGCTCCTTATCGAAGTACCCCCACTTCTCGCCGGTGTCGCCGGCATAGATCAGAACGCCGCCTGGCACGAAGCGCGGCGCGAATTCCTCGATGATCGCCTTGATCAGCTCGCTATGATCTCCCGGACTGAGACGGATCGTATCGCCCGTGGCCAGCTTCACCGGCAGCTTCTTCATCTCCCGCTCTTTGGCGTATCGCGCGGTCAATGACTGGCGGGTCTTCAGGTACTTTCCAAGATTCTTGTTCCACTTGGCTGCGCCGAAGCTGCGCAAAAGGGTCAGCGTGCCGGGTTCAATCTGGTAAACAGCTTTAGGGCTGTTCACGGGCCGGCCGGGATTGTCCGGGTTAGTCCGGGTTATAGAGCGCAATCCCTGCGGCAACCAACTGATGCATGGTCTGGCACCGAAAGGTTTCGCGGGTGTTTGGCGCATATTGCTTGCCGTAGTGATCGCGCGCGAATTCCATCATCGGCGTGATCCCAACAAGCGGGTTCCCCGCGTTCGCCCAGGACTTGCCCTTCGTCAGATTGAGGAGTGCCAACAGGCAAAAGGCAGACCGATCATTCTGCTGAGCTCGCGGCATACCCAGTTCGCCGAGAACCTGGAGAGCATCAGCGATCTTGTTTTCGTCGGCCATGCAGCGCCTCTACCTGTTGATCGATCAGCTCTTGTGTAAGTCGTGCCTGCGATTGAGCCCACCGGCCGAGCTGCTGCAGTTCGGCGCTCTCAGGGTATTTGAGACCCCGCAGGTCCGTCGCGTTGACTTGCGTGTGTCCGCTGAAGCGCCTGAAGTAGTCATCGACAGCCGTAGAGTTCAAGAAGACCGAAAGGCCATGTGCAACATCCCTACCGATTCCCTTCTTGCCGGAATGAAAAACGTTGAGGTGATTTTCGAAGCCAATGGCCGCAGCGCTCTTCAACCCGGCAGGATCAACCACGTGCGCCACGATGCGCCGCGACTCCTCCTTCGAAGAGAACCGGCGCACAACCGTATAGAAGCCGGCCGGGTAGAGCCACTTCTTCGTCTCGGCAGTGCGCAAAACCGCGTTTGGTTTCTTGGACTGTCTGGGCCACTCCATGACGCCGCCTGAAAAATGCACCGGGTAGAGAAGCGGCACGGTACCTTGCGATGGCTGGTCGCGCAAGAATTCTTTCAGTCGAAAATCAACGACCGGCCCCGTGGAGACTTCAAGAGAAATGTCATCCAAGGACTTCCGGGCTAGCGGAACGCCGCTGATGCCATTGTGGGAAGGGGCCACGGGAATGTGAATGAACTTCTGCCCATCGCCCGAGTGAACGATCTCCGAGAAACTGTAAACATGGGACCGAAGGTCGCCAAACCCGGTGTCGCTCGAAGTCGTGATCGTCACTCTACCCTGCCTCTTTCCGCGCACGATCTTAATGATGACGTTCTCCTGTAGAACCTCGTCATCGTTGAACGCGCTGGTGCGGCTGTGAAACAGGTGAATGTGCTCGATGCTCGCCCTCTTCAATACCCATTCGCGAAACGGCTTGTAGTAAAGACCGTTGCAAAAGCTCCTGGGGATGATCGCAACGAGTTCCCCGCCTCCGGCCATCAGCTCAAGCGCCAGGCCGACAAACGCCGTATAAAGGTTGACCGTCTCCAGACCAACGGCGCGAAGCAAAGCCCGGTGCTCGGAGTGGCTGTTGATTTTCTTGTAGGGCGGATTCAGGATCGCGTGGGTAAAGCGCTGCCCTCCCTTGCCAAGCTTGAGGCGGTAGACCGCATCCTGAATAAAGTCCCGCTCGATGATGGCCGCGTCGATATTGTCGCCGTAGCGGGCCAATGTCTCCCGCAGGTAGACCGCAAGCGTTGGATCGATCTCATAGGCCGAAACGGCCATCGCTTCGTTCCCCAACCGGCTGATGAATGCCGCCGTCAGGGAACCAACACCCGCACCTGCATCGAGCACGCTTACTGGTCCATTTCTCTCCGAGAACAGAGAGGCCATGAAGCGAGCCACGCTGCCCGGCGTCATGAACTGCCCGAATTCAACTTTCCGCGCCGGGTTCAACCTTCTGTTAGCCTCCAGACGCACATGGTCTAGAGTGCTCAGATCAACCCTCTCGGCCCGGGTTGTCCTCATGTTGCCGGCTTCCTCGGAAGCGGCCACTTCCCGGCAATGTATTGCTCTGTCGCATCGCGGAGAACACACGCCAGAGAGACCTTCTTCTCCGCTAAAATTTCTTCCAAGGTCCGGTAAATGTCCGCAGGGAAGCTGATCGAGGCTCGCACTGGTGCCATATTCTCGCCGGTCACTCGGGTGTCCTTCTGTCTCCTGCTGGATTTTATCGAATAAACTTAGGTTCACCACATTACACCATATCGGTGAAATTGCAGGGTTCCGGACAACAAAGATCACTCTCTTTGCTCTCAACGACCAAGTTTGCTCCGAAACTGTATTCCATCGGGACCTCAAAGTCCAACACTGGGGCCGGAACCGGAGCAGGAACACAAGTGGCCCATGGGAGCGACGTCCGGCCCATGCCATACGGGTACATCACTACAGTTTCACCAGACCGGGCAGAGTTGGCGGCGGACACGCGGGCACCGCGATGGGCGAGCAAAGAGTGGATCTAAATTAGTCGGAAGGAGGTGTAAATCGCAGGACCGGAGAACATGTACCGATCCGAAACCACTCGCAGGTCAACTACGCCGCCTCGGACTCCATTCTCCGATATCACTAGCTGCGCCGGCAGAGGCGGGCGAACTGAGAATCGGAATCTCTTCGGCAAGTTCAAAGGGGATTTGGATCGTGGTGGCGAGGAACTGGCCGCAAGGACGCCGCAAGTTCGAATACATCGGACAAGTCGAAACGGGCCGAACCTCCAGGAACGGGGCTTGCATAGCTTGGCCCATTTGCAGCACGGATGCGGAAATCCTGCTAGTGACATCGCTTCCCGGCCCTGCTTTGACGGGCAAAGTCAGCCGCCTCGACGAGCAATGTCGTCATCTGACCAGGTAAGAGGCCCCCGATCACCGTCCCTCTCGTTTGCGCAAGAGAGGTGGCCGTCAACACAAAACCTAGAAGAGGACTCTTCACAATACTATCTTTGCGACAAAGGCGATCAGTCGTCTTTGCCGGGCCGGCCGTAGTAGTCGTACACGCGGACCTCGTGCTCGCGGTTCACGGGCTGTGACGGATCAAAGACCGGCGCGCCTGCAAGAAAATCGCGGTCAATGGAGCTGATCGCTTCCTTGTGCGGCCAGTTGAGGGACTGTATGCGCTCCACCGGAAGCAACACTTTCTTGTGATGCAGCGCCTTGCCCGTCTCGATGACCAGATGACGGATGGTCCAGGTTTTCTGTTCAACAATGAAGTCCACCACCTGCCCCAGATCTCCTCCTTGGCCCGCCACACGGTAGGAGGCCACCTCCCGGACGCTGCGCAGATGCGGATCCCCGCCCGGTTCCGCTTCCGGCAGTTGCCGCACTATGGCCGGGGCCACGAGAATCGGTTCCAGTGTCCAGTAATGCGGCCAGCCGTAATAGGCGTTCATCGCGATCTCCTGTTGGCGGTTCACTGGCTTTTCGGTATCCACATCCGGGCTCTTGCGGACCTGTTCGCGCGTCAGATTGACAGGAAACTGGCGGCGGTTCCAATCCGGATGCCCCAAGGCGATGGGGGAGATGAGCACGCGGCGGCGGTTGAGCCACCCTCCGGTCTCCACCACCAGATAGCGCATGGTCCAGGTGGTGTCGTCAAAGAAAAAGTCATGCACGTGGCCCATGTCGCCGTCCTGCTCGTGCACGGTGTAATCGAGTAACGTGATCAGGCTTCGCAGCATTGCTAGTTCACCCAAGGATAATGGTAAGGTAGAACCGTTCGGTAAACCACCCCCCATTTTCACTTTGCAGACAGCAGCCAAATCCAGGACCCAACTGCTGGCCGCGGCACTCCTGTTTTCCACCGGAGGGGCGGCCATCAAAGCGACCACGCTGACCAACTGGCAGGTGGCCGGTTTCCGGTCATTCATCGCGGCGGTGGTATTGCTTGTTCTGTTACCGGAGGCGCGCCGGAACTGGACCGTCAAAACCGGTTTTATCAGCATCGCTTACGCGGGCACGCTGGTCTTGTTTGTCAGCGCCACCAAACTCACGACCGCGGCCAATGCCATCTATCTGCAGTCGACCTCACCGCTCTACCTGGTATTGCTGGGTCCATGGCTGCTCAAGGAGAAGACGCGCCGCCGGGATTGGTGGACGCTGGCGGTGATCGGCTGCGGCATGGCGCTTTTCTTTGCCGGCGCGGAGGCCCCGAGAGCCACCGCCCCCGATCCCATGCGCGGCAACCTGATGGCCGCCGGTTCCGGATTGTGCTGGGCGCTGACCCTCGCCGGATTTCGCTGGCTGGCCGGTAAGGGCGCCGGCAGCCTTGCCACTGTTGCCGGCGGCAATTGCCTGGCGGCGTTGTTCTGCTTACCGATGGCG
>JAENWC010000199.1 GCA_016650235.1 Terriglobia bacterium | reverse complement strand
CTTGGAAGGATTGGTGTCATCGAACCGCAAGTTGCACTTGCCGCCGAACTCGAGCGCCAGCCCGAAATTCAGGCAGATCGACTTGGCATGTCCGATGTGCAGGTAGCCGTTGGGTTCGGGCGGAAACCGCGTGTGAACCCTCCCGCCGTGCTTTCCGCTTTGGATGTCCTGGAGAATGATGTCACGTATGAAATTGGAAGGCTTCACGGCCTCATCGGTGGGCATAAATACAGTATAGCCGCCGAGTGAATCCCTACCCGGTAATTTAACCGGGTGGATGCGTGTTCAATCCTTTGAACCGCGTGAAATCGTTGTCCAACGTGATCCAGTGGCAACCGTACTCTATGGCGATGGCGGCAAACCAGGCGTCCTGAACCAGGCTGCCGGTGGTGCGCGCCTCACGGCACAGCCGGCTGAAAATCTCCCAGTGGCGGGGGCCCGGTTGAACCACCTGGCAGTGAGGTTGATCGAGGAGCACACCGCAAAAATCCAACGCGTCCTCAAGACGGCTGGGACGCGCGTAGATTCTCGGATGCGTTGCTACCCGCACCATCGAACTCAACACCTGCGGGGACATGGCATAAGCTGCGCTGCCGTTCACCACCGATTCCAACCACCGGCGGCATGGGGCATGATCGGGCGAGTCGCTCCGGAAGGCGTGCAGGAGCACGTTCACGTCAGCCAGGATCACGCTCGATTATCCAAAAGGTCGAGCAAAGCTGAATTGTTGTTCACGTCAACACCGGGCAAGGTACCGCCTCCCGCCGTACAGACAGGAAGATGCACCTCAGCCCGATGCACGGCGGGCCGGGACCGGGCCAGAGCCAGGCGTAGTCCCTGTTCGATCAGTGAGGTCAGCGTCTGGCCGCGGCTGGAAGCGGCGCGCTTGGCCTGCTGGAGCAGAGCGTCATTCAAGCGGACGGTGGTTCTCATATGTCTAGACATATCATAGAATATGTCTCTATGTCAACCACTGGCCCACTGGCCCACTGGCGCGCCGGATGCGCCGGATCCATCTACACGCGCCGCCGCGCCGTCCAGGTCCCCTTCCCGTACTCTCCCACATCCACCGATCCCTTCATCTGATCCCCCGCCAAGGTCCCGGTGAATTCGTAGTCGATGCGGGTGCCCTCGTACCTGTGTGAGCTCTGGATTTGCACCTGATCTCCCTCGATGTAACCGCGCACCTCGCCGGACAGAAACTGGCCTTTGTGGGAGCCCTGCAAACCGCCCGTCCCTTGTTCCAGAACAAAGGAATGCGTCGAGGAAGCGGCCGTGTATTGCACTTGTACGTCCCACTGTCCGCTGATGTTGCCCGCAGGTGGAGGGGATGCAGGCGCCGCGATTTTCTGCGGCGAGGCCAACTCGGCATGGATGCGCTCGGCGGCGAGCTTGTCATCCCCCGGCATCATCATATAGGGCATGATTGTGATCGAACTTTTGCTCAACCCGGCGCGCCGCGTGCCCGAGGATCCACCCAGAATGATGCGCGGAGTGCCATCCGCCAGCCGTTTTTCCAACTCCCGGCCGCTGACCCCGAGTGCGGCCCCGTCCCAACTGATCCTCAGTTGCGGAGAGTTATTGGACAAACCGCGCGGTTGCAGAATCTCGGTTGTGACGCCCGGCACCCGCTTGGCCCGGGTGGCGATCTGGTCCAACCACCCTTCCCATTGCTTCCACTCGGCCTTGTGATCCCGCTTCACCCAGGCCTCGACGGCGGCCAGCATGCCCATGATCTCCTCCTTACCCACCTTCATCGGGCGTCCGAAGGCGTGGTGCGGCGCACTGTGAATCCAGGCGGCCTGCAGAAGATCTTTCCGGCCGAGCAGCATGCCCGCGCATTGCGGCCCGCGGAAGCACTTGCCGCCGCTATAGGCCACCATGGTGGCGCCCCTCCCCAGATGCACGTTGGGAATGGTAAGGCGCTCGGCAGCGGCGTCCACCAGCAAGGGCACGCCTTTTTCTTTGGCGATCTTGGAGAGCGCTTCCGTGCCAAGTGGTCCCTGGTCGCCCGATCCGGCCAGTACCATCACCATCGCGGTACGGTCGTTGAAGGCTCGCCGGTATTCCTCAATGGTGGAAACCTCCACCATCCGCACGCCCACCATCCGCACAGCATGGTCATAGACGTTGCGCGAGTAGCGCGGCGCGATTACCTCATTTTTCATCCCCGTCAGATCGGGAAGCCGTTGCAGTTTTTCCGGGTCCGCCCCGGCGATACAGGCTGCGGTGGCATGGGCCAGGGCCGCGGCGCATCCGGAGGTGACAATCCCCCAATCGGCTTGCGTGATTTCGGCCAGGCGCTTGCCCACTGCGTCCATGAGTTCATCCATGTGGACGTAGTGCCGGCTGGCCGCGTCCATGGCAGCTTTCACTTCCGGAAGGGATTGTGAGCCGGACAGAATTGTGAAGGTTCCTTTGCAATTGATGACCGGCTTGACGCCGATGGATTGATAGATCTCAGGGCCAACGCGGAGGGGACTGGCCGAACCGGGCCGGGCTGATGTGCCGGAGATTGCCGCGAGCAGCCCTCCTGTACGGAGCAACTCACGCCGATTTACCATATGAAAATACAATTGTTGAGTCAGCATGATATGGATACTACGTCTTGCGCGGACCGTTTGCAAGTGGGTGTGAGCCAGTGTGAGCCGGACGAGCCGGACCGGAGCCAGACACGGAGCCTGGATAAGAACTTTTGCCTTGACGTCCCAGGCGAGCTGTGCCTTAATGACTTACAGGAGCTTTTGCCTGGCTTCAGTGATAAGGAGAAATATGCCGACACAATTCAGCCGACGTACCATGGTTGCGATGCTCGGCGGTACCACCGCTGTTGGTCCAACCGCAGCTTGGGGCCACGACCTTCGTCCGGATGATCCAAGCTACCGGTTCCGAGAGTACGAAGCCATCGTCAACCGGAGCGCCCAAGCTAAACAGGTCTATCAGTGGCCGAATATCGCGAATGCCATCATATTCGCTAACATTCGGAATGGTCTGAACGGATTTCAGTTTTCGTACGACATTCCGCCGGACGAAATCCAGGTTGTGGTGCAGTCGTACGCCTCAGCCAATGCCGCCACTTACGACGATTTCATTTGGGAAAAGTACCGCTGGGGTGAAGGCCTCAGCGTCCGCGACCCTCAAACAAATCAGCCGGCGACGCGAAACATCTGGTACGGTACGACCGTCGCTCACGCCACACTGACTCCGGGACTCCAGCCAACGGATCGGAATCACCCGTTTTTTGACGATGTGAGCATCGAAGGACTGCAACGCCGCCGGGTGTTGTTCCTCGCTTGACACCAGACAACCCATGGCCACGCCAGTTTGGCGGGCGCGAGCGGTCGGAACCCCGACCAAAAAAGTGTTGAAGAAATATTGGCCGAGATGCGTCTGCATTATGTGCCCGGCGTGATCGAGATCCCCGCTGCCGTGGGCGAGATCGTCCGGTTACAGAACAAGGGCTATCGGCTTGTGGTGAATCATTAAACGAAACGCACGGAGGCGCTCGCCAGTGTACCGCCGGACGCCTCCGCGCGCCATTTAAGTCCTTTCGGTGGTTCTAGCCAGTGTTTCCGCTCCCTCCGGGCGCGTGTCGAATTCTCCGGTTCCGGATCTGATCGAAGCGACTCCAATCTAAATGACCACGGGTGGAAGCGCGGCGAGTTTGTTCACACTGGAGGGTACGCCAAATATCGTTGACGGAACTACAGGACCCGGAAATTTTGGACATTGTTGTTCGGCAACCGTTAACAAAGTTAACAAATTCCAAGGTGTCTCAAAGTGCCTTGTCTTCCACCGGAGCCCCACCGGAGCCGGACCCCACTTGACCAGCCGCCTTCAGGTGCAGTAGAGTCTAGAGTTTGGGTATGCAAAACATCACTTGGACCGAAACCATCGGATGAATGTAAAACGAACCGGCCGGCACGTAAGGATTGGGGTCGCCGTGCTGATGCTCGGGGTGGCGTGCGCTTGTTCTGTCACGTCCAAGCCGACCACGTTCAAACATTATTTCATTCCTCCGGCCACGCGCGTCGAGCCGGCCCGCTTTGTGATGCAGGAGCCGCCGTTGGGGGACCATGGGTTGTATCCCAAGCAAACCCCGCTGCAGGTGGCCTTCGCTGGAGTCGCCAAGCCTACGGTGGAGGCCGACATCAGGAGTAGCCGCGCCGAGGATTTCTTCCGCAACGGATCGGAGCTGCTGGCCAAGGCCAAGCCGGATGCGGCGCGTGCCGAGTTTGACAAGGCCCTCGAGATCCTGTTCACAGCGGACAAAAATGTGGCCGGGCGGGAAACCCTGATTGAGAAGTACCAACGGCTGGTGGAAGCCACTTACCGTCTCGAGGTGGAAGCGGCGAGCCAAGGCGCCCAGAACCAGGAACCGGCTTTCGACAAGTCCCCGCTGGAGGACATCGCCGGGATGACCTTCCCGCTGGAGCCCGGTCTGGAGGGCAAGGTGAAGGAGGAGTTGCAGGCCACGGTGTCGCAATTGCCGCTCCAGTTGGCCGATCCGGTACTCAGCTTCATCAACTATTTTTCCAGCCCCCGCGGGAAAAGGGTGCTCACCTACGGGCTGCAGCGTTCCGGCCGTTATGCTCCGATGATCCGCCGCATCCTGGATGAGGAAGGCGTTCCCCAGGAGTTGATCTACCTGGCCCAAGCGGAATCGGGGTTTCTCCCGCGCGCGGTCTCGAGAAAAAAGGCAACCGGGATGTGGCAGTTTGTGCAGTTCCGCGGCCGGGAGTATGGTCTCATGCAAACCCCGAGCGCCGATGACCGGCTGGATCCGGAAAAGGCCACCCGCGCGGCGGCACGCCACTTACGGGATCTATTCGCCGAATTCGGTGACTGGTATTTGGCGATTGCGGCCTACAACTGCGGTCCGGGAAACGTGGACCGTGCCATCGTCCGTACCGGGTATGCCGATTTCTGGGAACTCTATAAGCGGAACGTCCTGCCAAGGGAAACCGCCAACTATCTGCCCATCATTGTGGCAATGACCATCATGGCCAAGAACCCCGCCGATTATGGGCTGGATGGGGTGGTGCCCGATGTGCCGCTGGAATACGACACCATTCAAACCTCGGCGCCGACGCATTTGGCCCTCCTCGCCGATGTCTCCGACAAACCGCTGGCATCCATCCGTGAGATGAACCCGGCGGTGCTGAAGATGGTGGCTCCGTCCGGCTATGCGGTTCATGTTCCCAAAGGATCCGCCAAGAGCGTGCTGGCGGCGCTCGACGCCATTCCCGAGGAGCGGCGCGCCAGTTGGCGCGTGCATCGGGTGGGCTCCAGCGAAACCATCGCCTCTATTGCCCGCCGCTACAAGACGACAGAGAAGTCCATCGCCAGCGCCAACGGCAGTGATGCTATGGAGCCGGAAACGGGAGATCTGGTGGTGATCCCGGTGGCCTATCCGGGTCCTGTGGCCCCTGTAGCTAAATCGCGAAAGGCGAAGAAAACCACGAAGGCTTCGGTCAGAGCTTCCTCCAGGAGGCCTACTCCGAAGAAGGCCGCCGCAGCCAACACGCCGTCACGCAAGCCCAAGCGCCCCTCTGCTGCAAGCACCAAGACGGTGGCTTCGGCACGGGCCGGCCATCCAGCCGCGGCAGCCAACTCGCCATCCCGCAAGCCCAAGCGCCCATCTGCTACAAGCACCAAGACGGTGGCTTCGGCACGAGCCGGCCATCCAGCCGCGGCAGGCTCTCGGTGACCGGATCGTAAAAACTCTTCACTAACCACTTGCCAACCGGCAAAAAAGAGATATGCTATGGGTTGAATACGCTCCAAATAGGAGGCTAGGAATGCCTGTTCCATTAATTCTTGACTCGGCTGACGACGATCTGGATGACTTCTCTTTCGAAGAAGAGCACATTGAGATGGTGGCGGAGATCAGCGAGTATGACCTGGACGATGAGGATGAGGTAGCCGATTCACCGGCTGCGGTACCCGCGCCCGTCAAGGGAGTACCGCCTGAGGCCCCTCCAGCTCCAATGCCAGCCACGATAGTGAAGGCCGCACCTCTCGTACCAGAGAAGAAGGCCGCCCAGAAAGCTGCCCCTAAGGAGGCTGCCAAGAAAGCTGCCCCAAAGGAGGCCGCCCAGAAGGCCGCCCCTAAGAAGGCTGCTAAGAAAGCCGCCCCCAGGAAGGCCGCCAAGAAAGCCGCCCCTAAGAAGGCCGCCAAGAAAGCCGCCCCCAGGAAGGCCGCCAAGAAAACCGCCAGGAAGCGCTAGTGCTCCGCGCTTATCTGCGGCCCGTTAGCGGAACAGGATGCCGGTCCAAGCCAGACGCCTGATCCGTAAAATGCGCGGCGGGGCACAGGCGCATCTGATCGAGGCTGACGACGGCCACTGCTACGTCGTCAAGTTCAAGAACAATCCGCAGCACCGGCGGATCCTGGTGAACGAATTGCTGGCCTCCTCGTTCCTGCATTACCTTCAGATCACCACGCCGGAGACAGCGCTGGTGGAACTGAGCCCTTCATTTCTTGAGGGCAATCCCGGACTTCATCTTCAGTTAGGCAACCGGAAGGTACCGGTGGAACAAGGGCGTCACTTTGGATCGCGATTCCCAGGCGATCCGGACCGCCTGGCCGTTTTTGACTTCCTGCCGGACGTCCTGCTGTCTCAGGTGGCCAACAGTCCGGACTTTCTCGGCGCTTTTGTATTCGACAAGTGGACAGCCAACGCCGATGGGCGCCAAACCATTTTCTTTCGTGCTTCGGTGCGGGATGGCGAATCGGCCGGCGCCGGCCAAGCGCGGTTCGTCACCTCGATGGTGGATCAGGGTTACATCTTTGATGGACCCAAGTGGCGGTTCATCGATTCGCATCTGCAAGGGCTCTATCATCGCCCGATGGTCTACCATTCGGTCACCTGCCTGGACGATTTTCAGCCCTGGTTGGACCGCATGCGCCACTTCCCGGAGGAGGTGGTGGATCAAGCCTGCAAGCAGGTGCCCCGGGAATGGTTGGGTGAAGATGAAGCCGCTCTGGAGCAGTTGCTGACGCGGCTGCTCGAACGGCGCAAGAGGATCGAGTACCTGATCGAGGACGCCTGCGGCAATGCGCGCGGCGCCAGCTTCCCTAACTGGACAGGATCTGGCCGCTGATCCGTTCCGCCGTGGCCGGCGCAAGCAGGATTCCATTCCGGTAGTGCCCGTAGGCCAACCATATTCTGGTGGACTCGAGCCGGCCAATGCGCGGCTCCAGATCCTCCACGGCTGGCCGGAACCCGGTCCAACTCTGTTCGGCCGCAATCCCGGCGAGTTCCGGCAGAAGGCGGCTGGCGCGGCTGTGTATGTCTGCCACGATGTCCGGATCCAGACTGCGATCAAATCCCACTCGTTCTTCCGACGTGCCCGCTATCAACCGCCCACTGGTTCGTTGCAGTAGATAAGTATTTTGGTGGCGCAGGATGGGGTTCAGCCGGCCTGGGGTGCTGAGATAAGCGATGAGGTGGCCGCGAACCGGAAAGGAGACCGGCGTTGGGATGGCACCTTGCGCTCCCGAGACCTCCACGGCACCGCTCCAGGCGCCTGAAGAAAGCACCGCCGCATCGGCCTTGAGCAGTCCCATCGGGGTGTAAACCTGCACCGTGCCGTTTGCGGCGCGTAGCTTGCGCACCGCGCAATGCTCGACGAGCCGCACCCGGCGCGCCCGGCACACGCTCCGCAAAGCGCCCATGATATCGCGCGGATCGACTATGGCATCGCCGGGAAAGAACCTGGCCCCGAACATCGAACCGGCCTCAAGGCCAGGGATCAGATCGAGAGCCTCCTGTATGGTCAAGGCATGGCTGTGAATTCCAATGCCGCCCTGCGCCGCGGCGCGCTCTTCCAGGTGTGCCCACTCCTGCTCGCTGGCTGCAAGCTCGACGGCGCCGTTGGCACGAAAATCGATACCGCACCCCGACTCACCCGCCAGTTCTTGAACGAATGCGGGGTAGAGGTCCCGACTCTCCAAGGCCATTTGCCGCCAGCCGTGGGGCGAGACAATCTCACCGCCGGTGGCCAGCATTCCGGCGCCGGCGCTACTGGCCTCGCCGCCCATTGCGCCCGCGTCCACCAGGGTCACCTCGGCGCCCCGCTGGGCCAAACGCCAAGCGATGCTGCCTCCGATGATACCCGCTCCTACTACGACGACACGAATTGCCACGCTTATTCATGATAGCGATTCGGCTTCGCTTCTATGGGAAAGGGGCCATGACGGCCCTATGCGGGCTAGAATAGTTCTGACATGCACGGATTTCTCCTTCACAACGGCAGCCTGCACAAGACTTCCGAGAAGCTGCTCTCGCCCGGACAAGTGGGATTGATGAACGGCTGGGGCGTATTCAGCACCATGCGCGTGTTCGATGGGGTCCTGTTCGCCTTTGAGCGCCATTGGGCGCGCATGAAGAAGGACGCAACTCTGATGCGCGTCCCGTTTCCGGATTCACCCGAAGCGCTTCATGACGATCTGCTCAAATTGGTGGCGGCCAATCATACCCCAAACGCCACGCTCCGTGTCTGCATCGTGCGCAACCGCGGCGGACTTTTTGAAGGCGAAGGCAACACCCGTGATTTTGACTGCATCGCCTTCACCACCGATATTCACCGCTGGGGCAAAGACGTTACGCTAGCCGTGCAGCCTCATGCCCGCCACGCTGCCTGCGCTTTTGCGGGAGCCAAAATCCTGTCCTGGGCCTTCAATCTGACCTGGCTTGAGATGGCCCGCGAAAGAGGATTTGACGAAGTGATCCTGCTCAACGAGCATGGCCGTGTCAGCGAATGTACGTCGGCCAATATTTTTGCCGCCATTGGCTCCGATGTGCGGACGCCGCCTCTCAGTTCCGGCTGCCTGCCCGGGGTCACGCGCGAGATCTTGCTCAGCGAGTCGCGCGCGGCGGGCATCGTTGTCGCGGAAACCGGCTTGGGCTTGGAAGACCTCTACAACGCCGATTCTGTCTTCATCACGTCCACCACTCGGGAACTGTTGCCGGTGCGATCCATCGAAGGAAGAGAACTGCGGCAGGATGGCCCGGCGCGCCTGCTGATGCAGAAGGCTTTTTCCAAGTACGTGGACCGCTACGTGTCTGAGGCGCGCTCGCGCGTCGCGGTAGGCTAGGACTTCCGGAACAACCCGCGAAACGGCTCAACAAACTGACCCGGCAACTGTTCCGGATACTGTTCGATTCCCGTAAAGCCAAGCCGCGCCGGATTGCGGCCCTCCGGCACATGCGCCGTCCCAAACAACCAGTCCCACACGCTCAAGGTGAGGGCAAAATTGCGGTTTACCGGCCCCTGGTCCGGATGGTTATGGTGCCAGGCATGCATTTCCGGACTGTTGATCACATACTTCAAAGCCCCCACGCGCCAGCTTAGATTGGCATGCGCAAAGTGTCCCACCAGAGTATTGAAGACACCGGCCCAGAACATCGCCTCACCGCGAAATCCGCAGAGCGCCGCCGGCACATACAACAGCGAGCGGTAGACGACAATCTCCACCCAATGAATCCGCCAGTTCCCTATCCAATCCAGTTCCACGATGCTGTGATGCACCTTGTGGAACTCCCAAAGCCAGCCCACCCGGTGCAGCAGGTTGTGTATGCACCATTGCAGAAAATCAAAGATCAGAAAGAAGGCGAAAAACTGCCCCCAGAATCCGAGCCCGGACAGCAACCCGATCCGCAGATGCTGCAGACCGAGCAAGCGGATCAGCTCCACCGACGCCAGGCCCAACAGAATGCCCAGATACTCGCTGTTGAAAATAATGTAGATCAGATCGCTGAAGATGCCCTTCCGCAAAAGGCGCTGCGTGTTATTGCGGGGCCAAATGCGCTCCAGGGCCACAAACAGTAGTCCCAACCCCAACAGCCAAACGGAATAGATCACACCTCTAGTGTAACTTTCTGCCCGCGATTCCATATCAGAAACGCCGCCATCCCAGCCAGCAGCGTGAGGAGCCCGTACAGGATAAACATGCCGCCTGCGGTGGCGAAAATATACAGCCATCCCACCATCGCGATGGCGGAGGGAAGCGGATAGAGCCAGATCCGGAACGGCCGTTCGATGTCGGTGCGATACCGCCGCAGATAATGCACTGCCACGATTTGACCAACGAACTGCACCAGAATCCGTGCCGTGATCAGCGCCGAGATTACCTGGTCGAGCGGGAACAGGCTGGCCAGAATCGACAACCCGCCGATCACCAGAAGCGAGACGTGCGGAAAGTTTCCCTTGGGATGGAGCTTGGAGAAGGATTGAAAAAAATAGCCATCGAGCGCGGCGGCATATGGGATGCGGCTGTAGCCGAGCATCAGCGCAAAAACACTGGCGATGCAGGTCCACAGGATCATAATCGTGATCGCGCCGCCGGCCCAGACGCCATAGATACGCTCCATGAACTCGGCCGCGATGTAGCGCGATTGCATCGCCTCGCGCCAGGGCACGACGCCAATGATGCACAGGTTCATCGCGGCGTAGATTAGAGCAACAGCGATGACGGAGATAAAGATGGCGCGAGGGATGACCCGCTCCGGATTGCGCACCTCGCCGGCCACGTAGCAGATGTCGTAATAGCCGAGAAAGTCATACATGGCGATCAGCATTGCGCTGCCCAGGCCCATGGCAAAGCCGGTGGTGAAGGTGAAGGCGTTGGGCGGAAAATCGGTGGCCATGGCGAAATCGAACCGGCTGAAGCCGGAGGCGATCACCCAAACCACGGTCAACAGCATCCCGGACCACAACACGACGGTCAGCTTTCCAACCTCTTTGATCTCGCGGTAGAGAAGGCCGATGACCAACAGTCCGGCTCCGGCGGCCACCAGCCTGGTCTCCCAGGGACCCATCGTCCGCCAGAAGTAGCCGACATATTGCGCAAAGCCGATAAAGCCCGAGGCGATTTCGAGCGGTCCGCTGAAGATGAACTGCCAGATGAACAAAAACGGGATGAGGCGGCCCAGGCGCGATTTAGCGAAGCATTCCCGCAAGTAGAGAAAGGTTCCGCCAGTGCCGGGCATGGCCGCCGCGAG
>JAENWC010000198.1 GCA_016650235.1 Terriglobia bacterium | reverse complement strand
GGATCACGGCGGCGGCATATTGGGCCATGATCAACTTCGTACTTGGTTTAACGACGGTTTCTGCCATGCCTTACAGAATAACGCGGGCGCCCCCCATGTGGTGAAGTTGCTGTTGTACGGACCTCCTGGAACGGGTAAGATCAAATCTGGAGAACCTACCCATGCACCGAAAACTATTTGCGATTCTGTCTGGCGTGCTGCTGTTGGCTTCGGCCTCTTTGGCGGCCGACTTCACCTATACGGACAAGACGGAGATTACCGGCGGCTCGATGAAGAGCATGATGAGGGCGGTCGCGGTCTTTTCCAGGGAAGCGGGCAAGCCCGTCACCACTACCCACAAGCTCAAAGGTTCGCGCAAAGCCGATATCACTGGGAACAACACCACGGTTACTGATTTGAACGCGGGCACTATCACCGTTATCGATCACGAGAAGAAGCGGTACAGCGTTATTACTTTCGCGGAAATGGCGAAGGCGATGGAAGAGCTCACGGCAAAGATGAGCGGATCCAAGCCAGCCGAGGCCAAAGACGCCAAAATGGACATGAAGTTCTCCGCCGAGAACACAGGGAAAACCAAGGATGTGCTGGGTGTGCCCACCAAGCAGACCATCGTCACCATGGATATGCAGGTTACCGACGCCAGAAGCGGGCAAAGCATGAACAACACAGTTATCACCAACATGTGGAATGGAAAGATACCTGGCAGCGACGTGATGCGCGAGTTCAATATCGAAATGGGGAAGAAGATGGCCGGCATGATCAGCATGAACCCGGCGATGATGCAAATGGGCGCCGGCATGATGAAGGGCATGGGCGAAATGGGCAAGAAGCTGGCCGAGATGGAAGGCATGCCGATGGAAACCGTGATGCGCATGGGACCGAAGGGAATCGGATCGGCGCCATCGGTGGAAACACAGTCGGCGCAGGGCGGAGAAAAGAAGTCGCCGTCGGTGGGCGATGCGCTGAAAGGTCTCGGCGGATTTGGAGGATTCGGCCGGAAGCCTAAGAAAGAAGAACCGCCACCGCAGCCTGCTCCGAATTCCACTGCAGCCGCACCGGATCCAAATGCCGGATTGATGATGGAATCGACTACCGCCGTAGTCTCCTTTTCATCCGATCCAATTGATGCTTCCGCGTTCGAGGTACCTGCGGGCTTCAAGCAGGTGGAGCATCCGATGAAGAAGCAGTTGAAGTAGACGGTTAGCTGGGAGTAGCTGGGAGCGAGCGGGTTGACAGGGTTGACACGTCAACTGCGCGCACGTATACTGTGTAGTGTGAATATCACTCTTTCTGTCGATGATGAAGTCATCCAGAAGGCCCGGCGCCAGGCAGAGCTGCTGGGAACGAGTGTTAATCAATTAGTACGACAGTATTTGGAACAGTTAGCGGGCAAATCGGACCCAAACCGGGACGCTGATGAGTTCGCGCGTCTATCCGAATTATCTCAAGGCAATTCCAAGGGCTGGAAATTCAATCGGGAAGACGTGCACGAGCGTTCATGAAGGGTCTCGCGTTCTTCGACACCAACATCTTCCTTTACAGCGACGACGCTGCCGCGCCGGAGAAGCAGTCGAAGGCGATTCAACTCATTTCGGATTATCAGCGGCTGGGGCTAGCGGTTGCATCGCTCCAGGTCTTACAGGAGTACTTCTCCGCGGCGACGAGGAAACTGGGAGTCGATCCGGAGTTGGCGCAACGAAAAGTGGAATTGATGGCCCGGCTTCGTATTGTTCGATTTACTGAAGTAGACGTGATCGCCGCAATCGAATTGCATCGCCTGCACCGGATTTCGTTTTGGGACGCGATGATTCTTCACGGAGCACGGCTCTCTGGCGCGGAAATTTTGTTCAGCGAGGATTTCCAACACCGGTCTGTCTTTGGTTGCGTGACAGTTGTAAACCCTTTTGCGCCGGCTTAGCGCGAAGAGGCGCTCACTCCTCGCCCGACAACTCCTCCAATCGCGGCTTGCTCCGCACCTTCGTCTTCACCCGCACCTTCATCGGCCCCGCCTGCCGCTTCCGCGCCGCAACCACGTATGGATTCCGCTTTGGCACTTTATCCAATTCGATCTCGATCTTTTTCTTGCGCGCCATAAAAGCCCATTATCGGACTAACAACTGCACCGGGTTTGCTTGCCGGCCGTCGGCCTTGACTACGATCTCCACCTGGCCCCGTCCGGCCAGTCCCGGCGGGATACGCACGTTCATCTGATCGAGGCCCGGAAACTCCGGCTGCGGACCGCTGTACAGCACCGCTGCGGGCAGGGCGCCGATGGTTACCTCGACCGGCGAGGCGCCCTCCGCCCCGCGCCACCCTGTGCCAAACAAGGAAACCACGGTCTCTCCCAAGGACAGATCCACTGGCACGGTAGCCAGTTCCGTAATTCGGCTTCCATCGGCCCTTGCCGTGGTTACAATCGCGGCCGCCAAACCGGTGCCGGTGGCATCGGCCGAGAACAGGCCTGGGGCCACACGGACAATCGAAAGAGTGCTTGTTTTTCTGATTTGTCCCCCACGCTCCATCCGCAAGACAGCCCCGCCCATGGCCAATCCGGCCGGTACCAGGAAGTTGATCTGAGACTCTCCGGCAAACACGACCGGTGCTTCCTGTTCCCTGCCGAGGCTGTCCACAATCATCAGCCTTGCACCGGCCAGATCCTGGCCAAACAGACTTCCCAGCGACTCCGGCGCGAGCCACACGGGCTCGTAGCTGGCGCTCGATGTCACAACCGCCGGCGCCGCGTTCGCAATGAGTGAGAACTGACGCAACAAATCGCAAGTGGCGCCGTCCCGCGGACAATAGATCTGGTAGCCTTCGCAATCCACGCGGCCGTCATCAATCAACTGCCACGCCATGTGACCAGCCGATCCCTGCCCCATCGCGTTTTCTGTGAGCCAGCCCGCGAAGATTTGCGCCCGCTCCGGATCGAATGCGCGCCCGGGCGCTGTGCTGCAACCAGCCGGAGCCTGGTTGCCCGCCCGCCGGCCATACTCGCCAAAGTAGGCCACCTTGTTTGCCGCCCGCGCAATCTCCTCGTGCCGCTGTATCCAGATCTTCACATCGGAGGTATCGTTCAGTCCCCACGTGGCTGCGTAGAGATGATAGCTGGCCATGTCAATAGCGGGAATCTCCACCATACGGTGATAGCTGCACCCCTCGCCCCCGCTCACCGCATACCGGTTGCTCAAACCAGCATACAGACCCGGATCGTCGTCAAACCCTTCCCCGCCATCGGCCACAAGATGATTGGAATCGACGCTCTTGATGAAGCGCGCCATCTCCTCCATCCAGGCCACCAACGCACTGGACGCGCCCGGCGTGGGATTGCGCAACTCGTTACCCAACTCCCAGGCCAGAATCGTGGGCTCGTCCTTGTACAGATTGCCAGTCACCGTATTGCGCCGCTCCAGGATCATCCGTATATAGTTCCGAAACCACTGCCGGATCGTCTCATCGGTGTAAAAAAGGGAGTATTCGCTCGCACCCGGATTGCGGCCCAGTTGCCAGGCTACGTACCGCCGGATCCCGCCATAAGCATCCCAATTGTTGGTCAGCTTCAGAATCATGCGAATGTTCCGCTTTCTGGCCTCTTCAATGGACTGGTCCAGCGCCACCAGACTCGCCTCTACAAACACGCCCGGTGCTGTTTGGATGGCCGCGGGGTCCTTTTCCGGCGGGTGATCGTTATGCGCGTTGGCCCGTGTCACCGGCATTCCCAGATCAGCCATTTTGTCGAGCGTTTCCTCCACCGTGTGGATGCGGCCGTAAGCGATCTCGGCCTGCAAATAGTAGGTGTTGTTTCCATTGAACCGGAACGGGCGGTTGCCCAGCATCAGTGTTGAGCCAACCCGCCGTACAAACTCGTTCTGGCGAATTTCAGGAAACATCGGATTCAGAATCGTCTGACGCCGGCCGTGTCCGGAGGATGCCCGGTCCACGGCGATTGCCGCGTTCCAAGGAGGCACCACGCGCTGGGCGAGGGCTGGCAAAGCGAGAACGCAAACAGAAAGCGCGAGCCGGAAGCACACTCCATCATTGTAGGCACAGGATTCCATTTGTAGGGAGGGCAAGGATGCAGTTATACTGGCCGGATATGACAACGTGTGCAACGTCCATCCGCATTCTCTTCCTCGCCGCACTGACGGCGCTCTCCGCCTGGACGCAATTTGAAACTGCTACCGTCCTGGGAACCGTACGCGACGCATCCGGTGCTATCGTGGCCGATGTGAAAGTGACGCTCGAGAACATTCAAACCGGCGTTCTTGTATCAAGGGCAACGGACGGCAACGGCGCCTTCGAATTCGTAAACGTCCGCATCGGCCGCTATAAGGTGAGCGCCGAGAAGCAGGGTTTCTCGCGCGCGCTCGCCGAAGAGTTCACTGTGACGGTGAATGCGCGGCAGCGCGTCGATTTGATCATGCAGGTGGGGCAAGTCGCCGAAAGTGTCACGGTCACCGGGGCAGTGCAGGCGCTGGAGACCGATTCGAGCGATCGCGGGCAAGTGGTCAGCGCGCAGCAGATTGTGAACCTGCCGTTGAACGGGAGGGCCTACGCCGACCTGGCGCTGCTGATGCCCGGCGTGCGCAAGTCCGGCATCTCGGGTTCGCGCGATGCCTCCTTCAACGTAAACGGGCTGCGCAGTTCTCTGAACAACTTTGTGGTGGACGGCGTCGATAACAACGCCTATGGAACCTCGAACCAGGGCTTTTCCAGTCAGGTGGTGCAGCTTTCCCCGGACGCAGTGGCAGAATTCAAGGTGCAGACCAACAATTATTCGGCCGAATTCGGACGCGCCGGCGGGGCGGTGATCAACGCCTCCATACGCAGCGGCACCAATGAGTTTCACGGCAGCGCCTGGGAGTTCCTGCGCAACACCAAATTAAACGCGGTTGGTTTTTTCAAACCGCGCGAGAACATCAAACCGACCATGGTCCAGAACCAGTTCGGCGCATCCTTGGGCGGTCCCATCAAGAAGGACAAACTGTTCTTCTTTGCCGACTATGAGGGCTACCGCCGAGTGACCACCGAGCTTGTCCTGACGTCACTCCCTACGATGGAGCATCGCAGCGGGAATCTGGGTCTGCCCATCAACAACCCTGTAACGGGACGCCAGTATCTCAGCGGGATCATCCCGCAAAGCGACATCACCCCATTCGCGAAAAAAGTGCTGGCGGAACTGCCTGCTGTGAACAGGCCCGGACTCGCGAACAACTTCGAAGCTCTCCCAAGGCGCGCCGACGGAAACAACAAAGGCGATGCAAAGGTGGATTACTATGCCAACTCTCGCTGGACCGCATTCTTCCGCTACAGCCACCGGTTGCTCGAAAATTTTGAGCCGCCCTCCATCCCCGGGCCATCCGGCGGCGATGCCAACGGCAATGTGCGCGTGCTGAATTACCAGATGGCCGGAGGCGCAACATGGACCATGAGCGCGCGGTCGGTAATGGAATTCCGGTTGGGCATCGGGAAGACCGAAGGCGGCAAATTTCCCGTGTTCCTCGGGCAGCCGCCGGCCAGTGTTGCCTACGGCATCACCGGCCTGCCGGAGGATCCGCGATTCGCCGGCGGCCTCTATTCCCAAGGCGTGACCGGCTACACCGCCTTTGGACAGCAATCCTCGAATCCACAATTCCAAAACCCATTCGTGATCAACCCGAAGGTGAACTGGAGCCGGTTGGAAGGGCGTCACTCGTTGAAAGCGGGCTACGAATACCAGGCGGTGAGTACCGAGATCGACGACTTTAATCCCAAGTACGGCCGCGACAACTATAGCAGCCGTTTCAGCGCGCCGGCTTCCTCTACGAACAATCTTTACAATCTGGCTGACTTCATGTTCGGCTTGCGTAGCAACTATTCCCTCAACAACGCCGTCATCGTGAATCTGCGGCAGCGCATGCACTTCCTGTACCTGCATGATGACTTCAAGGTGTCCCGCAAGCTCACCCTCAACATAGGCCTGCGCTACGAGTTGGCCACCCCGCAATGGGAGAGGGACAATATCCTCTCCAACTTCAACCAAGCGAATCCGTCTCTCATCCAGGCCAAGAGCGGATCGCTCTATGAGCGTACCCTGGTCAACCGGGACCGCAACAATTTTGCCCCTCGCTTCGGATTCGCCTACACCTTGTCGCCGAAGACGGTGATCCGTTCCGGCTTCGGTGTGAGCTATGTGCACTTCAACCGGCTGGGGGGAGAGAACCTGCTCAGCTACAACCTGCCCGGAATTTTCAACGTGACCATCAACCAGTTGCCCTCGCAAGGACCCTGCACCGCCGGCAAAGCGCCGGAAAATTGTTTCCGCACAACCCAGGAGGGCTATCCGGCTGGCCTGCTGGACCCCTCGAAGGTGAACACGGCCACTACTCGAACTAACTACATTCCAGCCGATACGCGAACCACCTATACGATGAGCTGGCACTTCACCGTGCAGCGCGAGATTGCGCGCAACACTGTGCTCGACATGGCCTTCGTCGGCAACCGCTCCAACAAGCTGGTGATTCTGACTGATCTTAATGAAGCGCGCTTCAACAACGCCGGTGAGAATCTCTCCCAGGATGCACGCCGTCCCATTCGCGGATTCCAGTTCATACAGATGGCCTTCCCCAGCGGATGGGCCAACTACAATTCGCTCCAGGTGAAACTCGAGCGCCGCTTTGCCGGCGGGTTCTATCTGTTGAACTCGTTTACCTATGCCAAGGCGCTCGACAACGCAAGCGGCCACTTGGAGGCGCAGAACGGCGACAACTCGCGCGTGGCCTTCAGCCAGCTCCGGAACAACAAGGGACCGAGCGGATATGACCAGCGCTTGAACAACACCCTCACCTTCGTCTACGACCTGCCGTTTGGCAAAGGCCGTCGCTACGGGGCTGCCTGGGGAGGAGTCTCCGATTTCGTGTTGGGCGGCTGGCGCTTGACACAGATCACAACCATTACCTCAGGCACGCCGGTGAACCTGAACTACGGGCCGGTGGCGCGCCAGCAGGTCTCTTCCTCGGCCACCTACCGGCCCAACCTCATTGGGGATCCAAAGACTCCCAATGGAGAGTGGTTCAACTACCTCAACCCCGCCATGGTCCTGATTGTGCCCACCACGGAAAGCAATCCCTTCGGCAACGCCGGAAGGAATTCAGTGTATGGTCCTGGACTCTATCAGACCGATCTGGGCCTGCACAAAGCGTTCCCGCTTCCCAAGGAAGGCTGGGAGATAGAGTTCCGCGCCGAATTCTTCAACCTGACCAACAAGACCAACCTCAGCACGCCGAACTCGAGCCGCAGCTCGAATGCATTTGGGACCATCAATTCCACCAGTCCCGCCAGGGTGACGCAGTTCGCATTGAAACTCGTGTTTTAGGGTTACGCGCCGGCATGTTTCCTCGCCGACCCGGCCTTTGCCGTCTCCTTCGTTTAGCGTACGCGCCGCTCATACTTGGAGTAGGATGGACCATGACATGAGAGTTCGACGATGCCCTGACGGTCGAGTTGGAGGAATCGCGGGAAGCGATTCAGCACCATATAAACAAAAGCACTTGAGGAACCCGACGCCGACAACGAATACGTGGAGTATAGTTACATGGCAGCAAAAAAGAACACCAAGCAGCAGAATCCTGTTCGCTTTCGGGCAGCGCGCAGTGACGCGACCGTGGGCAGCATCGTCCGGCGCATAGAGAAAGACTTCAAGCTGCCGGAAGGTTCTATTCGGCTCGTCTTGCCTAGCGGCCGCAAAGCCCACGTAGACGGCAAGATCAGCAATCTGCTCAAGAGGTGGGGCTGAGGTCTAACGAGGGCATACGCTGGCCGCCCAAAAACAGGGCGGTGGGTGATTCCCCAATCGTTAGCGCCCTAAGGCATGGCCACAGTTGCGGGCCAAGTGCTCAGGAAGGTGACTTGACCGATGCCCGACCATAGCTACTTCGCAAACCTTATCTGGCAGATCGCCGACCTGTTACGCGGTCCCTACCGGCCGCCGCAGTACGAGCGCGTCATGCTTCCGATGACCGTTCTGCGCCGGTTCGACTGCGTGCTTGCGGGCAACAAACCCGACCTGCCGCTTTTGGAAGTGTCGATCAATGACGGCGTGGGGAATCCATGGTTCTGGCCGATGTCCACGCTGGACATCATGGTGATCGACGGCTTCCGCTAGCCGTAATCCTTGTTCAAGCAAGGCATGAGGCTTCGTCAACTCAATCATTGACACAATTATGTTTTGGTGTATGATGTTCTACGTCAGGAGCCTGTAATGAAAATCCAAACCGCGCCCTCCCCCGACGGTTGCGCTTCCTCGCGCTCTTCACTTGGCTTGAAGTCCCTCCGTTCCGAGGCAGGCCTCGGTCTGGAACAGATCTCGGACGCCACCAAGATTAACATGAATTTTCTCCGAGCCATCGAAAATGAGGAGTTCCACCTCCTCCCGGGCGGCATCTTCACCATCAGCTACCTCCGCCAATACGCCGAAGCAATCGGCTGCGATGCGGGTGAACTTCTTGAAGCGGCTGGTTGTGGTCTGCGCAAACCACCTGTTTCCGAAGGCAGAGATGGGCCGGAAAGCTCGACCGGTCGGCGCTCGGAAACCGGCATCCTTCGCATTTTCTAGCCGGCATTTTCCAGCATGTTTCCCAGCGAACCTACGCGTGGGAAAAAAGGCTTTCTACCACAACTGCTCCCGGGCAATTACGTGCCACTCCAGGTTGTCAGGGCAGAATCCTGATAGTCGTCTGCCGTCGATCAAGCTGCTTGCCTGCGTAATATCCGAGAACCGCTATCCCCGACGTCACCGCTACCAGCACGGCGACGACACCGCCGCCGCCAGAATCCACGTGAGCGGCAGTATAGCCGCCTACGCCGAGCCCGGCGACCACGCCCACCACGGTACCCAGAGTCCTGCCCCATGTGCTACGCTCCCGCTGCACTTTGATCAAAGTGATGGCGTTCTTGGGTATCACCGCGCTTCCTTTCGAATAACCGGGTGCGGACGTTTTGCTGACATTCACAACGAGCGTGTCATCCCTGATTGCGATGGCTTCGCCTTTGACCTTTCCTTCATTTACGGTGACCTCCACCATGTGACCACTCACAATGGCAGCAAGCTCACCCCACTTCAGTTCCAGCGGTTTCTCAGCGCCCCATGTATTTGCTGGGGCCAGCAGGCACGCGGCAAACAAAGATAATGCGCGCCACTTCGTCGGCATAAGATTGGCAATCACAGCGATGCTCCTTGGGTTCTTCGTCTGCTGTGGGCTTCAACATATCACACACAGCAGGCGAGCGTTGGTTACAGGAGCCCTCGAGGGTGCTTAACCGTTTTGGGGATCGCGGCCAGGAACCATATTGTAGGCTTCGACCGGGTCCAATGCGTTACGCACGGTGATTTCGAGTAGGGCGAGGGTTGGACGAGCGCTACGTGGAAGGTTGTTCCGGAATCGGGCG
>JAENWC010000197.1 GCA_016650235.1 Terriglobia bacterium | reverse complement strand
GTTTAGGCCGGCCTCGTGCGAGCGTGTAGGGCCTTGACGGTGGAATCGCCTGTTGTGCAAACGTCGTCCACAATCACGACGTCGAGCGTCGAGCGGCGAGGTTTCCGAAAGTCCCTCAATCTGCCGGGCGCACAGGTGTGGTCACCATCCCGGCCTACCAGCCGAGCCGCAGCCCGACCTGGACGCTACGAGGTTCGCCGGTCATGCCCGTCACGTAACCGAAATTGGTCAGGTTGCCCAGACCGGTGTTCGGATTCGCGAAATGATGGCGGTTGAAGACGTTGAGCAGTTCAGCGCGGAATTGCACGCTGAATCGCTCGGACGGGCGCCAGTACTTGAGCAGCCCGATGTCCTCGTTCGACCACCCGAAGCCGCGCAATTCGTCATACCGTCGCATGCCGGTGCCCAGTTTGTGGTTCTGGGGGTTGGAGAACGCGGCACGGTTGAAATACAGATTCGCCGGCGAGTTCTGCACGCCAGGATTGAATCCAATCGGATCGAACGTCCCGTCGAGGCTCGTGCTGCGGTTCCAATCGGCGTACACAGCGCCTTCCCAACCAGGGAAGTTGACGTTCGGCGAGATGGCGAGCGGGATGCCCGTGTTGTACTTGAAGATCCAGGTCATGTCCCAGCCGCCGATAATGGCGTTAACCCATCCGCGCGCGGGACTGGCGAACCTGCGCCCATTGCCGAACGGCAGTTGATACTGCACGTAGCCTTTCAAAATGTGACGCTGGTCGTAGGGCAGCACTGTGCCGGCATCCGCCGCGAGATTCCGGATGTCCTGAATGCCTGCGTTGGCGTCCCAGGTCTCATCAAAGGCGGTTTCGACGTTGCCCACCGCTTTCGACAAGTTGTACGAAGCTTGCGCGGCGATGCCATGCGACATTCGCTTAGTAGCCTGGATCTGAAACGAGTCGTAGCGGGAAGAGCCGCGGTTGGTGCCGACGAAATAGGTCGGCCCATACGTCACGGCCATGACGTGCGGATATGGCATCAGCGCAAAACCGGCGTTGCCCGCGAAGCCCGCGTAGGGGTAGGGCACGCCGGCCGCGGCGGCCTCGGCCGGGCTGGAAACCCATGCGGTGGGGTTTACTTTCGGATCTTCGTAGGCCTCGCGCACCGGCTGGTTGCGATTCAACGCACCGCTGTGGATGCGACGCCCCTGGTTTCCCATATAGGTAAACTCCATCACGAAGTCCTGGCGAACCTCGAACTGATAGCTGACGTTGTACTGGTGGTTGTAGGCCTGGTAGAGGCTGTCCGGCTCTATGGCGACCATGCCCCAGATCAGCGTATTCGGATCCAGCTTTGGGGCCACGTAGTTGTCAGGATACTTGGTTGCATCCCAATTGAATCTGGCAAGGTTGCCCGTTGCATTGACAGTGTTCGTACCTCGATATCCGGGCGCGAATCCGTATGGGACTCCGCTCCAGTAATTGATCCCGAGCGGGCTGAAGAAAATGCCGTAGCCTCCGCGGACCACGTGCTTCTCGCCGATGCGGTAAGCCACCCCGATGCGCGGCGAGAACTCCTTCCAGTCCTTGTTGCGCTCGAAGGAGTCGCCGGGGCTCTTCAAGAACTCGAGAGCGCCCTTCACGTTATATTGGGTATTCGTCACGTTGGGACTGAAGTTGGCCCATCGCCCGTATTTTTCTTTGAGCGGTTGCGCCTGCTCCCAGCGTAATCCGAGATTGAGCGTCAACCGGCGATTTACACGAATATCGTCTTGGAAATACGTTTCGACGTAGTCTCGCCGGCCGTACAGATCAAACGGAACACCCTTGGTGGAGCTGGCCACATCGCCGAGCAGGAAACTGGCGAAGCCGAAGCCAACGCGGTTGCTCCAGGTCTCGCCAGGGATACCCGTTGTCGTATTCGCGAAGGTATATTGCAGAGCGTTGTAGCCGCTGTGACTGTTGATCTGTTGTTTCCAGAACTGTCCGCCGAACTTCATGGTGTGACGTCCACGGACCCAAGTCATCGAGTCGCCCATGATGTAGGTGTTGCCGACATAGTAGCCGCTGGAGTTATAGCCGATGTTGGTAATACCGATTCCATTGACGGCGCTGCCAAAGTTGATTTCCGGGAATAGCGGAGCATCCGTAACCCCATCGATGCCGAGATACTTGTTCCAATCTCCCCCAGCCTGCGTGGAGATGCTGGGGTTCCTGTACCGGTTGAAGGCAAAGGAGGCCGTGTTGATCAGCGTCGGAGTGATCATCCAGTTGTTGCTCAACCTCGCTGCCCTGCTGGTGACCTCCTGCTTGCGGGATTTCGCGAAGGCTCCGCCATTGCGGTCCGCCGGATCCCAAACGCCTCCGGCATCGGCCAGTATGCGCGGCCGCTGCGTCCAGATGATCGAGCCGCTCAGTTTGTTGTTCTGCGAGATCGCGTGGTCGCCCTTGTACGTCATCTGTGTCTGATGGAACCAGGGGGTGTTGTACAAGGTCCGAGTGGAATTGTTGGCAAGGCGGCCGGCAATCAACGGCGAATAGCTCTTGCGATAGATATCGACGATCTTGGCCGACATCGCACTGATTCTGCTGGCGGGCATGATGTTGCCGGGGAACGCATCGGCCACCCAGCGGGTGCCTTCGCGGCGCAAGGTCTTGGCGTCGAAAATCTGTCCGGCATACACGTCCCTTCCCATGGCGTCTTTGCCGAGCAGTTCATTCGTCAGGAGCTGGCTGAAATTGCCCGATAGAAAGTCCGGAATGGGAACGGTGGAGGTGTACTCCTGGTTCAACTGGTATCGCTCCTGCGTATAGTGCTCGAATGCCCCGAAGATGAATGTTTTGTTCCGGCCATTGTAGATTTTCGGGATGAGCACGGGTCCGCCTGCGCTGAACCCGCCGAGAAACTGGCGGTCGCGCGCGCGGATGTAGCGGGAGTCGTTGGGCGACTGGCTGAGCCGCCAGTTGTTCATCCACGTGTTCGCGTTCAACGCTTCATTGCGCAGGTAGTAGAACGCGGAACCGTGGAAATTATTGGTGCCCGACTTCAGCGCAAAGTTGAACACCGCGCCCGATGTGCGGCCATATTCAGCCGACATACCGCTGGTCTGCACGGTGAATTCCTGCACCGCTTCCATGGTCGGGCTGGACTCGCCGACGTGACCCTGGATCTGGGCTGTCGCCGACATGCCGTCGATCAGCACCTCCTTGCTGAACGCCGGAGAACCTGCGATGTACGAGGTCCAGTTGTTGCCCTCTACTGCCGGAGTCAGCGCATAGGCGAAGTTCTCGATGGCGCGCCCGCCGGCGAAGGACAGAGGCAGGTCCGTAATCACCTTGCTTTGAATGGTTGTCGTCACCTGGGCGTTATCCACTTGCAGCAGCGACGCATCAGCGCTGACTGTGACGCTTTCCTGCACAGTACCTGTTTCCAGCGCGACGTCCATGCGGAGCGTCTGCGCAACCGTCAAGGTGATGGCGGATCTGGTGTGGACCTTGAACCCCGGCGCGGTGATGCGGATTTCATACCGGCCGATTGGGATATTCGACAGCGTGAAGAGGCCGATTTCGTTGGTCACGGTGCGCGAGAGAACACCGGTATCCAAGTTCCTCATGATGACTTCGGCGTTCGGAACAATTGCTCCGGACGGGTCGGTGATGCTGCCGGCGACAGTGCCGCGGTCGAATTGCGCGGCCAAGGGCGCCGTGCAGATGAGCAGTGCGACGGTGAACAGCACACACCGTTGATTGAAATTGCCGGTAGCAATGGAGTTTGATAGTAGTCCCATTAGAAGACCCCTTTCATGGCGACTGGCCACTGAAGAACTGGACTTGAAGTTGCGCCGGAGCGCCAAAGCTCTGGCGCCATTGGGAGCGAGACCCTGGGCGTCCACGCTCTTATATTAAGAGTTTACGACCTCTGACGCGAATATACTGCCACCCGGCGCCGTTGTCAATGGGGAAATCCGGTTGTGGGAAATCCGGTTGTGGGAAATCTGGTTGCCCCGCTTGCAGAAAGTGTCTGCTATAGTTTAGGCGGCTGTAGTATTGCGAGGTTCCGATGCGAGTCCTCATCCTGACCGTCATTTTCTGTGCAACTCTCTCCGCTCAGCTCCCCGATTTCTATCAGAGCCTTCCTCACCTCTTCTGGGTGGTTGACGATGTAGAACGCGTCGCCGCTGCCTGGAAGAACGCCGGCATCCCCCACGAGGGCGACACCGCACCGCTCAGCGCCACGGGCGTTCAGTTCCGCGGCCGCCAAAGCAACCACAGTTTCCGTACCCAGACTGGCAGATTTGCCAACGTCCGCGCCGATTGGATTCAGCCTGTTTCCGGCGACTCAGCCTGGGCTGAGTTCCTCAAACGACGCGGTCCGGGCATTTTTGCCCTCGTGTACCGAGCACCTTCGAAGGAAGCCCTGGAGACCGAGACCGGCCGCCTGCGGTCCCTCGGGGTATCCATTATGGAAGAGGGCATCTTCGAGTTGGACGACAACCGGAAAGTTCCCTACGTCTTTTTCGACACCGAGGCCCAGGGCAAGATCTGCCTTGGTCTCCTCTACGATCCCGAGCCGGAACAGGCTCCCGCGCAGACCGGTCCTCCTGTCACCCAGTTCGCCCTCACGGCGCGCGACCTGGACACCGTCTCCGCGTTCTGGCAGAAACTCGGCTTTCCACCGTTTTCGTTTACTCACCCCGAAATTACCGGCAAGGTCTACCGGGGAGCGCCCGGGATCTTCGACATGCGTCTGGGCTGGCAGCGTCATCTGAAGGTCCCGTTCGAATGGATCCAGCCCCTTCAGGGGCCAAACGTTTACGAAGACCACATCGCCAAGCACGGCGAGGGCTTCCACCACATCGCCTTCAATGTCCCCGACATGGACCAGGCCGTCGCTCGGTGGAACGCCTTTGGCTTTCCGGTTAGCATGTCCGGTGGCTGGGGCGAGACCAACACTCCGGGGTCGGGCCGCTTTGCTTACCATGACACCCACACGATCGGTGGCATCGACGTCGAACTTCTGTGGAGCTACCGCGCCCCGGCCATTCTGCCGGCGCCGGCCCCACTCAACTTCACTTTTCGACGCGGCGAGGCAGCGCCTGAGTTCCGCATCCCGGTTACCCAACTCTCCTGGCCACGCGACTGGCGAGCCTGGAAGGCCATCCGCTTCGAATTCGACGCCTCATCGCTCGAAGCCTTCTCGGTTGGTTTCTCCGACGGCTCGCGGGTGAAGAGCATGATCGTGGAGCCGCTTCCAGGGTTGCGCATTCGCGCCGTCATTCCTTTCGACGCGTTTTATCAGACCCGGCAGATGGTGCCCCAAAACCCGCTCGGCTACAAGGCTTGGCCGCAGCGCCTCTTCACGTTTGAAAAGGTGGAGGAATTGGTCTTTCGCATGAAGCAGCCGGCTGTCGATGCGAAGCTCGCCATCACCAATCTAGCCTTGGTTTCCGCCGTGGAGAACGACGGCATTCTCGACCGCAAGCCAGTCATCGATCGCTTCGGACAATGGATGGCCGAGGATTGGCCCGGCAAAGCGCATTCGGCCGAGGAGCTTCGGACACTCTGGGACGGCGACCGGCTGCAACCGGTCTCTTTTCCGTTCTGCCCTCTTGGCGGCGACTCGAAGCTCACGCGCAACGCAACGGGCTTTTTCCGCACCGATCGTATCGACGGTCGCTGGTATTTCGTCGATCCGCACGGCCACCCTTTCTACTCCGCCGGCATGGACCTGGTGAATCTGACGCAGGGCAGCTTTGCCACACGGGTCACGGGCCGCGAATTTCTGTATGAGCAACTTCCACCACCGGGCGCGGCATGGCTTAGCCCGGGGAAAGACGTCTCGTTCCACCTGGAGAATGTCATGATGCGCTACGGCGACGACTGGCTGCGCCGCTGGCCCGAAGACATCGTGAAGCGCCTTAAGAACTGGGGATTCAACACCATCGCCAACTGGGCGGACACCGACCTTGCCACCTCCAGTGGCATGCCCTACGTGCTGCCCCTCTCCGGATGGACGACGAAAAAGACGTTTCCCTTCCCTTGGGATTTCCCGGACGTTTTCTCCGCTGAGTTCGAACGAAATGTCGACGAGGCCGCGCGGAAGCAGTGCGCGCCTCTCAAGGACGATCCCAACCTGATCGGTTGGTTCCTCGGCAACGAGCCACACTGGGCTCGCGAGTTCGGCTCGCTCAAGCCGTGGGCGGTTATGCTGCTCGAAGACCCAGACGACTCAGCTACGAAGCAGGCGCTCCAGCAACTGCTCGCCGCCAATCCCGCCCAGGCGGATCAAATCAAACGCGACTTTGTCTTCACCTGCGGACGCCGCTACCTCGAAGTCATCACCCGCGCCGTCCGGCGTCACGATCCCAATCATCTCGTCCTCGGAATTCGCTTCGCAGGCTCGCCCGACGACGAGTGGGTTCGTCTGAGTTCCCTCTTCGACGTCTTCAGCATCAACATCTACGCCGAACAGTTCGCCCCCGATCATGCGAAACTGGATCGCTTCGCGCGCCTTTCCGGGCGGCCCATTCTGATCGGTGAATTCACCGCTTGTGCTCCCGGACGCGGGCTGCAAGGTCTGTTCTATTGGGTCCACAAGGTGAAAGATCAGCCTGAGCGCGGCAAAGCGTATCGCTACTATGTCGAGACGGCCGCCTCTCACCCGGCGATGATCGGTACCCACTGGTTCCAACTCGTCGACAATCTTCCCACCGGCCGCCCTTCTGACCAGGAGCGTCTCAACTACGGCTTCCTCAACGTGCTCGACTTGCCCTATGTCGAACTGGTGGAGGCTGCGCGCCAAACTCACCGCCGGCTCTACGACATCAAGTCCGGCCGGGTTGATCCGGTCTCCGTCAAACCACAGGTTTACTGATGGATCGAGGCATCTGCTTATGCGAGCGAATATCGACCGAACCGCGGTAGGCCTGTTGCTGGCGTTCTGGTTCATGCCAGAGTATGTGCCGGCGCAGACGCCCGAACAGTTCTCACCGGACAAGATGGAAAGCTAGTCGCTGTTGGGAGTAAGTAGCGTCTGCCTTAAGCAACCTGAACAGACAAGCCTCCCGCGGTCACTTGTGCAGGTGAAGGCTGACCAGGGATTCCGTAGCAAAAGTGCCTGGCCTCTCCGGGGTTGGATGGGTGGCCCTGAGTACCACCCAAAGTACCATCAGGGCACGACCAACAGTAATACGGCGGCGCGGCTGCTTCAGCGAGTCGAGGCGTGGTCTTGTGTCGCGCCGAGGCTCTACCCCGCGGGGCCTTAGTCCCGCGTAAAAGTTTAGGGGCGCCGCTCCCTTTGATCACGGTTAGCAACACTAGATCTCCGCCACGCGGAAGATACGGTCGAACGGGCATCCGAGCCCGGCCTCGATGTTCTCGCGAGCGCCTTCTTCCCGATCCACCAGGCAGAGAGCGCCGAGAACGTTTAGGCCGGCCTCGCGCGAGGCCTGTATGGCCTTGACGGTGGAATCGCCGGTTGTGCAAACGTCGTCCACAATCACGACGTCGAGCGGTGAGGTTTCCGAAAGTCCCTCAATCTGCCGGCGCATTCCATGCCCCTTGGCTTCCTTTCGTACCAGGAAGGCGTTCACCACCGGTCCTGCCTCGACACTTTCCCTTGCCACCGCGATGACGATCGGATCAGCGCCCATCGTCAGCCCGCCGACAGCGGCCGGTTTCCAGCCCCGCTCCCTGATCTTGTCGAGAAAAAGCCGCCCGATCAACGGCATAGCCTCAGCGCGGCAGGTGGTGACGCGCGCGTCCACATAGACATCGCTCTTGCGTCCGCTGGCGAGGGTGAACTCCTGCCCGCGGCGGACGGAGATGGCGGTGAGAATCCTGCGCAGTTTCTCACGGTCCTGTTCCAAACTCATGCATTTGCTCCTAGACTGATAGGGTACATGAAGATTCTCATCTTTTCCGACATACACAGTGACCTCAAGAGGCTGGAGGAGTTGATGGCCATCGAGGCCGACTACTACTTTGCCGCCGGTGACATGGTGAGCTGGGCGCGCGGGTTGGACGCGGCCGGCCAGATTCTGTCGAGGCGCGGCGAGAAGGTGTTCGTTTTGCCAGGCAACCACGAATCCGAGGGCGACATTGAGGGTTTGTGTAAACGGCACAAGTTGAATAACTTCCATGGGCACTCGATGAAGGTGGCCGGTTACCACATTGGCGGCCTGGGCTATTCGAACCCCACACCGTTCGACACTCCTGGCGAATATAGCGAAGCGGAGTTGGCTACGCGGCTGGCTGTTTTTGCGCCCCTCCAGCCGCTGATTCTTATATGCCACTGCCCGCCCAAGGGCACGCTGCTGGACCGGGCCAGCCCCAACAGGCACTTTGGCAGCGCCTCAATTCGACAGTTTCTGGATACCCACCAGCCTCCATACTTCTTCTGCGGACACATCCATGAAGCCGAAGGGGCCTCGGATAAGATTGGCGCAACCGTTGGCGTGAACGTGGGCAAGAAAGGCTATCTGCTCGAGTTTGATAAGATAACATCAGAGCCTATATGACCCTCGACGAATTGGAAAGAGAGTATGCTACGCTCCGCCAGCAAGCTGACGCTGTGCGGAGCTATCTTTGACGCGCCCAGCAAAGTAGCCGAAATGAAGGCGCTGGAAGAGGTGGTCTCCGCGCCCGGCTTCTGGGACCAACCGGAGAAAAGCCAGAAAATCCTGCAAGCCCGCAAGCGGCTGGAGGAGTTTGTCACCAAGGACAGCGAGGTAGCCGCCCGGGTCAGCGACATCGACACGTTATTCACCCTGGGGCGGGAAGGTGAGAACGTAACGGCGGAGCTGGAAAGCGAGATTCGCAAGTTCACCGGGGTCCTGCAGACCATGGAAGACGGGATGCTGCTGGCCGGGGAGAATGACTCGCTCAGCGCGATTATCACGATTCACCCCGGGGCTGGCGGCACCGAGAGTCAGGATTGGGCTGAGATGCTGGAGCGGTTGTACCTGCGTTGGGCGGAACGCAAGGGCATGCACACCACCATCACGGACCGGTTGGACGGGGAAGCGGCCGGCATCAAGTCGGTTACCTTCGAGGTGAACGGGGAGAACGCCTTCGGGCTGCTGCAATCGGAAGTAGGGGTGCACCGGCTGGTGCGCATCTCGCCGTTTGACTCTAACGCGCGCCGGCACACCTCATTCGCCTCGGTCTTTGTTTTTCCGCAGATCGACGACGACATCAAGATCGACATCAAGCCGGAGGAACTGCGGGTGGACGTGTTTCGCGCCTCCGGGGCAGGCGGCCAGCACGTCAACCGCACGGAGTCGGCCGTGCGCATGACCCACCTTCCCACTGGCCTCGTCGTACAGTGCCAGAACGAGCGTTCCCAACATAAGAACCGCGCCACCGCGATCAAGCAATTACGCGCGCGCCTGTATGAGCACGAGATGAACAAGCGCCGGGCCGAGGAGAAGAAGCTCGAGGATTCCAAGGCCGACATCAACTTCGGCAGCCAGATCCGCAGCTATGTACTTGCACCCTACCGGCTGATCAAAGACCATCGCACCAAGCTTGCCGTAGGCGATGTGGATCGTGTACTGGACGGTGATCTCGACGATCTGATCCACGCCTGGCTCGTGTTCCGTAGGACCGGCAAAACGGCCGGGGATGGCAAAGACGACCTGCCCGAATGATTCCGGACGAGGAGCTTCGCCGTGCGGCCGCAGTGCTTCGCGCAGGAGGCCTGGTGGCTTTTCCCACGGAAACGGTCTACGGGTTGGGCGCCAATGCGCTCGATCCGAACGCGGTGGCGCGGATCTTTGCGGTGAAGGGGAGGCCGTCCACCAATCCGCTGATTGTGCATGCGGCATCGGTGGAGATGGCGCGGGAACTGGCAGCCGAGTGGCCGGGGGCAGCCGAGGCGCTGGCGCGCCGCTACTGGCCAGGTCCTTTGACGATAGTGCTACGCAAGCACGCCTCGGTGCCGGATAACGTAACGGCGGGATTGGACACTGTGGCGTTGCGTGTTCCGTCGCACCCGGTGGCATTGGCGCTGATCCGTGCGGCGGGAGTTCCGCTAGCGGCGCCGAGTGCGAACCGGTTTACCGAACTCAGCCCGACAAAAGCCGCGCACGTCTCGCTTGGCGATGCCGTGGAGATGGTGCTGGATGGCGGCGCGTGCGAGGTGGGAATTGAATCCACGGTAATTTCCCTGGTGGGAAAACCTGTGCTGCTGCGGCCCGGTATGATTTCCAGAGAAGAGTTGGAAGCGCTGATCGGCCCGGTGAGTTTGCACGCGAATCAGGCCGGCGCGCAGCCATCCCCCGGACTGCACCCGCGCCACTACAGCCCGCGCACTCAGGTGGTCCTGCTGGCGCGTGGTGATTCGCTTCCCGCGGGCCGGGGAGCGGTTCTAGGATGGACTCCGAAGGCGGAGACGCATTTCATTGTCATGCCGCGCGCCGCGGCTGCGTATGCGGCAGCGCTCTACGCCAAACTGCACGAACTCGATACGATGGGTTTCGATTGGATTGGGATTGAGCAGCCGCCGGCAGGGCCGGAATGGACCGGGATTATGGATCGCCTACGGCGGGCTTCGCACCTTTAGCCCTACCCTCGACCTCATGGCTTCCTGATGTTCGGATCTAGCGCGTCAAGGTCCCTTGCCCGGGGAAATCAGTTGGTCGAACACCATGTCGATGAGCACCGCGGCGACTTCGGCCTCGAGACTGGCAAGCTTGGCTTCCGGGAGCGAGCCCCATTGGCGCAGGATTCTTTCGGCCACGCCTTCCACTACACGTGTGCGAATGCCGCTTAGGGCGGTTGTGGTTGGAGCATCTCTTGCGCCTGCGGGTAGGGCCGGCGGCCCTTCCCGAGTTGGAAATCCGGCTAAACTGAGTGACTGCAACTCCCGGATGAGAGCACCTGCCTTCTCGTCGCCCCGCTCCAGGCGGGACTGCAATTCCCGCAGCAGCCCCCCTTTTTCATCGCCGAACCCACCGGTCAACCGGGAGTGCAGTTCATGAATCAGGGTACCGGTTTTGTGTTGAGGATTGGGGGACACTTCCGTTCTACCTCGCTATCGGCATGACTGGATTATATGAAAAAGCGAGGCGGCGAGCAAACTATCCGCCAGATTGGTCTCCATACGGCGAAAGCTTGATGGTGGGATACTTTCCTTAGTATGCCGGGTACACTTTTCCTGGTCTCCACCCCCATCGGCAATCTGGACGACATCACGCTCAGGGCGGTGAGTACGCTGCGACAGGTGGCTGTCATCGCCTGCGAGGATACGCGCCACTCGCGCAAACTGTTGGATCATTTGGAGATTTCCACTCCACTACTGAGCTGCCATGAACACAACGAGGTTGGCCGCTCGCAGCAACTGGTCGAGCGCCTGCTCGCCGGCGATTCTGTGGCATTGATCTCCGACGCTGGCACTCCCCTCGTCTCCGACCCAGGCTTCCGGTTGGTGGAGGCTGCCATTGCTGTCTCCATCCCGGTGGTTCCCATTCCCGGACCGTCGGCGGCCGTGGCGGCTCTTTCAGCCAGCGGCCTCCCGACCGACGCCTTCCGGTTCGCCGGATTCCTGCCTGCCAAACGAACCCAACGCCTGAAGCAACTTGAGCTCCTGCTGGAGGTTGAGGAGACAATCGTGTTCTACGAAGCCCCGCACCGCATCCTCGACTCCCTGGCCGACATCGAACAGGTGCTCGGGGCGGAGCGTCCGGTTGTCGTGGCCCGTGAACTCACTAAACTGCACGAGGAGTTCCTGCGCGGCACCGCCTCTCAAGTGCACGCCCTGCTGTCCGCCCGCCCGGCCATCAAGGGGGAGATCACCCTCATAATAGGCAAGATGGGCAAGATGGCAAAACGAACTCCCTCCGCCGGCGAGGTGGACCTGGCCTCAGAAGTGGACCACCTGCAGTCCGGCGGGATGCCGCGCATGGACGCCATCAAAGAGGTGGCCCGGCGGTACAATCTCGGCAAGCGCGACGTGTACAAGCGGCTCACCCCGGAGGGTATATAATTAGGTCTGGAGGCGAACTTGAAAGGCGACAAGAAGGTTATTCAATTTCTCAATGACATGCTCAAGGCGGAGTTGACCGCGATCAACCAGTACTTTCTGCATGCTGAAATGCTAAACAACTGGGGCTACAAACGCCTCTACGCTCACGTGCGCAAGGAATCCATCGAGGAGATGCGGCACGCCGAAGGCTTTCTGGAGCGCATCCTGTTCCTGGACGGCACTCCGAGCATGCAGGAGTTGTTACCGCTACGCATTGGCAAGAACGTCAAACAACAGTTTGAAAACGACCTGGCGCTGGAGCTCGAAGCGCTGCCCAAGCTCAACGCCGCCATCAAGTATGCCACCGAGGTCGGCGACAACGGCTCGCGCGACCTGTTTGAGAAGGTCCTGCTGGATGAGGAAGAGCACGTGGACTGGCTGGAAGCCCAGCTCCATATGATCAGTGAAGTGGGCCTGGATAACTTCCTCGCCACGCAGATTCACAAAGACGAGTAGGACAGGCCTGTCAATCAGGACGCCAGGTTCAGGCGGCTCAGGACCATTTGAAACCTCGGCATCCCGCGTAGCGCGCGCTATCCATCGCAAGCCACTCCACCGAAGATCATCGTTAAGCCGTGTGCGGGAAAGCCGCACGTACGGTTTGAAAGGGGGTATATGGAAACGGGCCAGCAAGCCATAGCTGGAACTGCGCCATAATCTACGAATGCTTACGTCCTACGGCGCGGCCCTGCCTTCGGTTCATCAGCTACGGGTATCTGTTCTACGCCTATGGCATGGTGCTGGTGCAAGGATTCAACGGCGCCGGTTGACACGGTGACGCCCACCTACATCAACCTGGTCTGCCACTGGCTGTGGCAGATTCCGCTGGCCTATGTGCTGGCCATACCGATGGGGCTCGGACCCAACGGAGTTTTTCTTGCCATTACCATCGCCGCCTGCACGCTGGCCGTTGTGAGCGCCGTCATTTTCCGGCGCGGGCGGTGGAAGCAGCAGCGGATCTAAGCGATAATTGTTGTTCCCAACATGAAACGAGCTTTGATTACCGGTGTCACCGGTCAGGATGGATCTTACTTGGCCGAGTTCCTCCTGCGCAAGGGGTACCAGGTGCACGGCATCAAACGCCGGTCCAGCAGTTTCAATACGGAACGCGTCGACGGCATCTATCGTGACCTGCACGAGCACGGCACACGCTTCTTCATGCACTTTGCCGATCTATCCGATGCGGGCAGTCTTTCGCAGTTGCTCTACAAAATACAGCCGGACGAGGTTTACAACCTGGCCGCGCAAAGCCACGTCCGCGTCAGCTTCGATATCCCCGAATACACTTCCGACATTACCGGCACCGGCGCGCTGCGGCTGCTCGAATGCATCCGGCAGACTGGGATTCAGACGCGCTTCTACCAGGCCTCTTCCAGCGAAATGTACGGCTCGGCGCCACCGCCACAGAACGAGGACACCCCGTTCCACCCGCGCAGCCCGTACGCCTGCGCCAAACTATTCGCCCATTTCGCGACGGTGAACTACCGTGAGAGCTACAAGCTGTTCGCGGTGAGCGGCATTCTGTTTAACCATGAGTCGCCGCGCCGGGGCGAGACCTTTGTCACGCGCAAAGTGGCGCGCGCCGTGGCCCGCATTAAGCTCGGGCTGCAATCGAAACTCTACCTGGGGAATCTGGACGCCCGCCGCGACTGGGGCTATGCGCCCGAGTATGTCGAGGCAATGTGGATGATGCTACAGCAGGCTTCGCCCAGTGACTTCTGCATCGGCACCGGCGCAATGCACAGCGTAAAGGAGTTTGTGGAACAAGCGTTCGGTCACGCCGGCCTCGATTGGAAAGAGTATGTCGCCATGGATGAGCGTTACCTGCGCCCGGCCGAGGTGGACGCGCTGGAAGCGGATGCCTCCAAAGCGCACGCGCAGCTCGGCTGGCGTCACAAGGTGGGTTTCCAGGAACTGGTGGGTCTCATGGTAGACGCCGAACTGGCCGAACTGGAAGACCGCCGCGCCGGCATCCTCAAGCCGGTGGGGGAAGAGGATTGATGGACCTGCGGGGAAGGCGCGTCTGCGTTACCGGCGGCGGCGGATTTCTTGGATCGTTTGTCGTTGAGAAACTGTTGGCCCGGGGTTGCGGCGCGGTCCACGTTCCGCGCAAACGGGAGTACGATCTCACCAAACCGGCAGCCATCGCCAGGATGCTGGACGAGGCGCGTCCCGAAGTTCTGTTTCACCTGGCCGCGTCGGTGGGCGGGATTGGAGCCAACCGCGACAACCCCGGGCGATTCTTCTACGAGAACGCCATCATGGGAATCGAGTTGATCGAGCAGGCGCGCCGGGCCGGCGTCGAAAAGACCATCGTCACCGGCACTATCTGCGCTTATCCCAAGTTCACCCCGGTGCCATTTCAGGAAGACGATCTCTGGAACGGCTATCCGGAGGAGACCAATGCGCCCTACGGGGTGGCCAAGAAGGCGCTGCTGGTCCAATGCCAGGCCTATCGCGAGCAGTACGGCATGAATGCCATCTACCTGTTACCTGTCAATCTCTATGGGCCCCGTGACAATTTTGATCCGCACACCTCGCACGTGATTCCCGCCCTCATCCGCAAGTGCGAAAACGCCCGCAAGGAAGGCGCGGCGGAGATTGTAGGTTGGGGCGACGGTACGCCGACGCGCGAGTTTCTATACGTCGAGGATGCCGCCGAAGGACTCATCGAGGCGGCCGAGCGCTACGACAAAGCGGACCCGGTCAACCTGGGCAGCGGGGAAGAGATCTCGATTGCGGAACTGGTCACAACCACCGCGCGGCTTTGCGGGTTTGACGGCGCAGTCCGCTGGGACGCCTCGCAGCCCAACGGGCAACCGCGCCGCAAACTGGATACGCGCCGCGCCACCGCCGAGTTCGGCTGGAGCGCTTCCACAAAGCTGGAGGATGGAATCCGGAAAACGATCGACTGGTACCGCCAGTCCGGCATGTAAGGGTACCGTTGGAACAGCCTCTCGTCACCGTCGTCACGCCTTCCTACAACCAGGCGCCTTTCTTGCGGGCCACCATTGAAAGCGTCCTGAGCCAGGACTATCCGCGCATCGAGTACATCATCATGGACGGCGGCTCCGAGGACGCCAGCGCGCAGATTGCATCCGAGTATTCCAGCCGCTTAAGTTGGTTCTCCGGGAAAGACCGCGGTCAATCGCACGCGCTGAACAAGGGCTACCGCATGGCCAAGGGCGACATTCTCGCTTGGATCAACTCCGACGACATCCTGCTCGATGGCGCGGTACGGCGCGCGGTGGAGGGCTTTCGCGATCACCCGTTGGCCGGGGCCGTTTATGGCGAAGGATTCCTCATGGACCGCGACGGCAACTTCACTTCCCGCTTCCCTTATGTGCGTCCCTTCGATCTCTGGTCACTGGTGCATCTGTCCGATTACGTGCTCCAGCAGAGCATGTACTTTCGGGCGGACGTCTACCGCGAGATCGGCGAGATCCGGGAAGATCTCCACTACACGATGGATTGGGATCTGCTCATACGCATCGGCAAGCGCTACCCTCTGCAGCACCTGCCGCACTATATGGGTTGCCTCCGCGAGCATGACGAGGCCAAGACTTTCCGCGGCGGCGGCGTGCGAATCCGCGAGATTGGCCGCATGCTACGCGAGCATACCGGTATGTGGATGCCGCCCGGCTTGGTGCACTACGGCATGGACATGTATCGGCGGATCTGGTGCGACCGCATTGCAAAATCGACGCCCGCGGGTTTGTCAGGCCTGGGAGAGTTTCTCCAACTAGCCGTCACTTACGCGGCAGGGATCGTTGCGCGCCGGATCACCAGCCTGGCGTGGAACAGCCTCCAAGGCTGGTATGAAGACGGCTGGGTCAGCACGCGCATTCTCTACATGCTGCCTGCCTGTGACAGCGACCTCATCATCGAAGGCGAACTGCCGCCCAACCCGTGGCTGGCCGGGCAAAATATCGAAATCCTGTGCAACGGCGTCAGCCTGGGGAGCCATCGTCTGCCGAAAGGCGCATTCCGCCTCCAGGTCCCCGCGCGCGGGCTTGCCGCCCATCAGCCCGCCAACCTTGAACTGCGCGCCAGCCACTATTACATCCCCACCCACTTCGGCCACTTGACGGACCGCCGCCGCCTGGCCTACAAAATCAAGCGGATCACCTGGAGCGCCTACGAGGGGTTGGATTTGTTGATTCACCCCTTGGGCTTGCCTTCCACGAACAGATACGGCACATATAGCAACCCAGCCCGGGGATGAATCTGGAAACCATCCAGCCGAAGCATCAACCGGTCGTCCTCATCCTCCACCAGAGCCTGCCCCAATTCCGGCGGCAGCGTCACGCGAATCCACCCTTCCGCTTCCACCTCTATCTCCGCTGTCTGCCATCCTCTCTGTTTAGCCTTGGCACGGGAGACCGCGGCCTTTGCCGGCGTCCTTCCCTGGCTTACATGGACAAACAGCAGCGCCTTCTCCAATCGCCAATTCACGACCAACGAAGTGCGGAACTGAAGCGATAGCACATTGCCTTCCACCTGGTCCCCGGTGCATGGCAGCGAGGCGGAACTGCTCCCCGCCGGCTGGGCGGCGGCGAAAAAGGCGAAGATCAGGAAAGGCCAGAGGAAAGATTTAGTTGCGAGCCGGACGATTTCGAAGGACACTTAAGCTTCAGGATACTTTTTTCCGGAGGCAAGTTGATTCCGAAGTTGAGTGAACCGCCCGCGACCTGGGAACCGTCAGAACGCTGGACCATCAGTGAAGCCGCCGAGCTCTACGATATTGAGCGTTGGGGCAACGGCTATTTTTCCGTCGGAGCCAACGGCAACGTATGGGTGCATCCCTCCAAGGAGCCGGCCCGTTCCATTGACCTCAAGGCGCTGATGGATACGCTGATCCTGCGCGGAATCTCACCGCCCATTCTGCTGCGCTTTGGCGAGATTCTGAAACACCGCCTCGGTGAAATGCACGAAGCGTTCCAGCAGGCCATCCGCGAATACAAATACCAGGGGAAGTATTCTCTCGTCTATCCGGTGAAGGTGAACCAGCAGCGCCAGGTGGTGGAAGAAGTGGTGCGATACGGCAAGCCATACCAGTTCGGGCTCGAGGCCGGTTCCAAGCCCGAGTTGCTGGCGGTGCTCGCCGTCGCCGATAATGAGACCCCCATCATCTGTAATGGCTTCAAGGACGACGAATACATCGAGATGGTGATGCTGGCCAAGAAGATTGGCCGGCAGATTATTCCCGTGGTCGAGAAGTACACCGAACTCGACCTCATCCTCAAATACTCGCAACAGGTTGGCGTGCGTCCTGTCATCGGCATCCGGTTGAAGCTGGCCAGCCGCGGCGCGGGACGTTGGAAGTCCTCCGGCGGCTACCGCTCCAAGTTCGGACTCACGGTCAGCGAAGCCCTCCACGCACTCGCACAACTGAAGAGCCTCGGCATGGAAGACACGCTGCAGTTGCTGCACTTCCACCTGGGCAGCCAGATCACCAACATTCGCCACGTGAAGGCCGCGGTAACAGAAGGGATTCGTATCTACGCCGAGCTGCACCGTATGGGCGCCGGATTGAAGTACATGGACGTGGGCGGCGGTCTCGGCATCGACTACGACGGCTCACAAACTGATTTTGAATCGAGCGTCAACTACACGCTGCAAGAGTATGCCAACGACGTTATCCATCACGTGCAAAGCGTGTGCGATGAGTCCGGCATCCCGCATCCGAACATCATTACCGAAAGCGGCCGCGCCGTGGCCGCCCACCATAGCGTGCTTGTATTCAACGTGCTGGGCGTCAGCGGCACAGGCGAGGATGAGGTTCCCGCCGAGTTGCCGGCTGATGTCGAGCAGCCCCTCACGGACCTGCTGGAAACCCATCGCGGCCTGACCAGCAGAAATCTGGTGGAGAGCTACCACGACGCCCAACAGGCGCTGGATGCCGCGCTCAACCTCTTCAGTCTCGGCTATCTGCCCCTCGATCAGCGCAGCATCGCCGAAAATCTTTACTGGGCCATCTTCCGCCGCATTCAACGGATGGTGCGCGAGTTGCCCGAGCCACCGCAGGAACTGGAGAACCTCGACGCGGCTCTTTCGGATACCTACTTCTGCAACTTCTCCCTGTTCCAGAGCATGCCGGACTCCTGGGCCGTAAAGCAGTTGTTCCCGATCATGCCCGTGCACCGGCTCACTGAGGCGCCAACGCGCCACGCCGTGCTCGGCGACATCTCCTGCGATTCCGACGGCAAGGTGGATCAGTTCATCGACCGCCGCGACGTCAAGCGCACCCTGCCCCTGCACACCTTCAACGGCGAGCCCTACTTCATCGGAACCTTCCTGGTGGGCGCCTACCAGGAGATACTCGGCGACCTGCACAACCTTTTTGGGGACACCAACGCAGTCCACGTCAGCCTGAGCGAAACCGGCGAAGTGATCCTCGATACGGTGGTTCGCGGCGACACAGTGAAGGAAGTACTCGACTATGTGCAGTTCAACTCGCAGACGCTGCTCGAACAGTTTCGCATTGATGTCGAGGGCGCCGTGCGGGAAGGCAAGATGGGATACGAAGAGTCCGGCCGCCTCTTGCGTTTTTACGAAGATGGCTTGAACGGCTACACGTATCTGGAATAAAGGTACACGGCGGCTATAACCGGAAGGTTTGCGGCCATTCGGTGGGTGCCGGAGATCGGCATATATCGTGCGCGATATAACCCAATATGTGGATTCCTGCGCAGTCCCCCCTGCGGAATCTCAACAGACAGCAATGCCAGGGATCTGCCCGCATGAGGCATCCTGATGCATCATGATCGCGTAGAGCTTGCAGGCGGGCCAACCGTAGGCAATATGTGCTCGGATACCACCACCGTAGAACTGTTCACACTCGCTCTCTCGTCCACGGACAATGCGCTTTCCGCTCAGGATGCAATGCTGCGAAGTGATTACGGTCGCTTGCCGCTCGTCCAGCCCGCCGTCGTAGTACAAGACCACCCAATCGCGAGTCCGGCCGAGTTGGTGAGCGCGTGCGGTATTTGAATGGAGCGCAGTATAGTTGCGCTCGCCGCGGTGAGTGTGCAGGATCGGAAGCCACGCCTGCCGGCCAGGATTGAAACGCCGGGCAGTGATTGTGGGCGCCTCACCAGAGGCTGCTTTTTCCCGATACTCCCGGTCGACATCGAGCAGTTCTTCTACGGACGGCTCGTCTGTCTGATGAGTGTACGCTGGCTGGCGCACCCGCCCTAACCGTGCGGCCAACGTATCGGTGATGCCCGCCAGTTTCTTCTTGCCGATTCCCACGAGGCCGCTCATCCTTCCATCGTTCGCGGCCGCCTCCAGATCCTCGAGCGAGTCGATTCCCAATTCCTCATGTAGGCGTTGCGCCAGCGTGCGGCCGATTCCTGAAACCGATTGGAGCAGTGTTACCGGATCTGTTTCGCCACGCAATCGATCCAGCATCGGCAACCGCCCGGTGGTCACCAGGGTCCGCACGCTGTGCTTCCAGAAGATTCGCAACCTCTTCCAGCCGGCGCGCAATTTCGATGTTCTGCATGATTAGGACACAGTGTTGTGCCTCCAACCCTTGCCATCCTGGCAATTCAGGGACCAAATGGCACATCAAGTGCACCAGAAAGAGTAAGTCCCGGAGCCGGACATGGAACAGGTCTGCCGCAGTCGTACTTTTTGACCGAATGGGGCTTTCGGCGGATCCCCTGGCTCGGCTACCATGTCATTGCCGGAGGAGACGGTGCTGAGGAGGAACTGGCGATTGCCCAGCGCGGAGCGAGTCCGTTCTGCGTCAGTTTCCTGGAAGCGTCAGCAGTGCGCGTGGAAGGAGGCAGGTGTGCGCGTCACGATTAACGGCACTCCAGCGGAATTGGCTGCGGGCCTCACGGTGCTGGAGGCCGTGGACAAGGTGGGCATTCGCCTTCCGGCTCTTTGTCACGACCCCCGCGTGAAGCCGTCGGGCAATTGCCGGCTCTGTCTGGTGGAAATCGTTGGACATGAGCAGCCCGTAGCGTCCTGTCACACCGGCCTTTCAGAAGGCATGCAGATACGGACTCACACGCCTGAGCTGGAGGCCGGACGCAAGGCGATTCTGGAATTGCTGGCGCGGCGTTATCCCGCTGACGCCCTCCGCCGATGGCCGGACAATCCCTTTCATCAATGGCTTCGGCATTATGGTCTGGGAGGCGGGACACCCGAACGAACAGCCGCAATCGACGACTCGCACCCCTACATTCAAGTGGATATGATGCGCTGCATCTATTGCGATCGCTGCGTCCGAATCTGCGCGGAACTTCAGGGCCAGTTTGTTTGGAGCATGCGAAACCGCGGCGAGGAGACCGCCATCGTGGCGGATGCAGGCGTACCGCTTGGGCAGAGCAGTTGCGTGAGCTGCGGAGCATGCGCCGACACCTGTCCAACCGGGGCTTTGGCTGACAGGCAGGTGATCGATGGTAAACCGGCTACCTCTTGGGTTCGGACCGTCTGTCCCTATTGCGGCACGGGCTGCGAGATGTCCGCCGGCGCCGCGGATGGACGCCTGACCGCTATCAAGCCTGTAATGGATGTGCCTGTGAGTCGAGGCCACCTTTGCGTCAAGGGGCGCTATGCGTTCGATTTCGTGCATGCCCGGGACCGTGTGACTCAACCGCGCCTTCGCAAGGACGGCCAGTGGACAACCGTCTCCTGGGACCAGGCGATGAATTACACGGCGGCCGCACTCCTCCGCATCCGTGAGCGCTACGGTCCGGACGCGATTGGCGTCCTCGGCTCGGCCCGCGCCACGAACGAGGAAAACTACCTGGCGCAGAAATTCGCGCGTGTCGTGCTTGGCACCAACAATGTGGATTGCTGCGCACGCGTCTGCCACGCACCCTCGGCCGCGGCGATGGGCGGCGTGCTCGGCACAGGCGCCGCGACCAACTCCTACGACGATATCGAGGCCGCCAGGACCATTCTTGTGTTCGGAGCGAATCCGACGGAGAATCATCCCATTTTGGGCGCCCGCATCAAGCAGGCTGCTCTCAACGGTGCGCGCCTGATCGTCGCCGATCCGCGGCGCATCGAACTGGCCGATTATTCGAACATCCATTTGCCAGTGTGCCCCGGAACCAATGTGGCTCTGCTCAACGCCATGGCGTGCACAATTGTCGAAGAGGGCTTGTTTGATGCTGAGTTCATCTCGGCGCGGGCGTCCGATTGGGAACAGTTCCGCACCTTCATCCGCGAATGGCCTCCGGAACGCATGGCTGGCCATTGCGGCGTGGCAGCGGGATTGATCCGCGAGGCCGCGCGGCTGTATGCGACCGCCAAGCCTTCCATGATCATCCACGGACTCGGTGTTACGGAACAGGCGCAGGGGACCGAGGGCGTGATATGCCTCGTGAATCTGGCGCTGCTCACCGGCAATTTCGGCAAGCCAGGCACGGGCGTCAACCCGCTGCGCGGCCAGAACAACGTCCAAGGCTCCGCGCACATGGGCTGTGAGCCGGAGCACCTCCCGGGCTACGCGGACATTTCCACATCGCGCGAGCGTTTCGAACAGGCTTGGGGCGCGCCTCTGCCGGCAACACGCGGCAAGAATCTGCTCGAGATGATGGACGCAGCCGAACGCGGCGAGTTACGCGCGCTGTGGGCCATTGGTTATGACGTGTTGCTCACCAACCCGAATACCGCGGCCACTCTCCGGGCGCTCTCAAATCTCGAACTGGTCATTGTACAGGACATGTTTTGGAACGAGACGGCCAACCAATTCGGAACCGTGTTTTTGCCCGCGGCTTCTTCTTTCGAAAAAGACGGCACGTTCATGAACGCCGAACGACGCGTGCAGCGCGTCCGGAAAGTGATTGAGCCAGTCGGCGGCTCGCATCCCGATTGGGAGATCGTGTGCGCGCTGGCGCGCGCGATGGGACACGAAAGAGGATTCTCTTTTCAAAGCCCGGAGCAGATCTGGAACGAGGTCCGATCTGTATGGAACGCAGGCGCCGGAATCAGCTATGCGCGCCTCGACGAGCAAGGCTTGCAGTGGCCTTGTCCTTCGGAAGCCAGCCCCGGGACTACGATTCTGCACGTGGACCAGTTCTCGTGCGGGCCGCGCGCCGCCCTGCGCCGGATTCCGTGGAAGCCGACCGCCGAGACAACCTCCCCGGACTTTCCCATCTTGCTCGTTACAGGACGCACGCTTTACCAATTCAACGCGGGTACGATGACGATGCGCACGCCGAATGTCTTTTGGAGACCACAGGACACCTTGGATTTGGTTCGGGATGATGCGGACCGCTACGGCGTGCGTGAAGGGGAGCGGGTTCGGGTCCTCAGCCGGTATGGGCAAACGGAGCTTCCCGTGCGTATTACTGAGGGCCTGCCCCGCGGTCAAGCCTTCGCGACGTTTCACTCCGCCGGAACAGCCGTCAATGCGGTCACCGGCCCAAGCCGCGACCCCCAAACCTGCACTCCTGAATACAAGGTCACGGCTATCCGAATTGAAAAGCTCCCGGCTTGAGGCCACGCAATCCTGGTGGATTGCCGGGCGCGATGCGCTGCCAAAGCTCCGGGTGCCCGGCGATGAATTCGCCGGCTGCTCCACAGTGGGGTGTCACTCTGGAAGCGCGTTGACCGGAGCCGCCCGCGCAGGCCGGGGCAATCTTAACCGAGTCTTGACGGAAACTTCTCCATCCGCCCATGGGGAAATGCTTGAATAGAAGTACAAGTCATGAGCAATGGGCGGCTAACGGGGAGCAGTTCCGGCCGGCTGGCGGTCCTCTTTCTGGCGGTTGTGGCGCCTCCGGCGGTTGCGCTGGTATGGCTGGGTCTACAACTGCTGCAACAGGACCGGTCGCTGTGGACGCAACGCGACCTGGAACGCAGGCAGGCGGCGGCGCAAGCCGCTATCCGGTCCCTGGAGCAGTCCCTTGCCGGAGCCGAGCGCCTGCCCGGCGGTGTTGTGCGGTTTACGGTGTCCCCCCTTGGTGTGCGGGCGCAACCACCTGGCCGCGTTCTGTGGCTTCCGGTTCCGCCCTTGCTCGCGGCAGCCGAGGCGCGCCCATTCGTCGAAGCCGAAAAGGCCGAGTTTCAGGGAGGTGCGCGCGAAAGTTCGCTTCTCACTTACCAGGAATTAGCGCGTGCGCCGAAACCGGCTGTGCGCGCCGGCGCTCTCTTGCGTCTGGCGCGCGTACACCGGCGGGCTGCAAGGTGGGACGATGCGCGCGCGGCTTACCGCGATCTTGCCGCGATAGACCGCGTCGCCATCGACGGGATTCCCGCGGATCTTGTGGCGCGGCGCGCCGCGTGTTCCATTCTGGAAGAGTCCGGCAATCGGCCGGAACTGCGGCGCGAAGCAGCCGCGCTGGAGGCCGATTTTCTTGCTGGCCGGTGGATGCTCGACCAGCCCGCGTGGGAGTTGGCCGCCGCGCAACTCGAACGGTGGACGGGCCATCCCCTGCCAATTTCCGCCGGACGCAAAGAATTTTCCACGGTCGCCGATTGGCTGTGGATGGAATGGCAGCGCAACCGGGGAGAGCAACTTCCAGTTGTTGGCCGCCAGACTCTGCTTTGGCGCACTTCCGGCGCCGAATCAGTGGTGATTGCGATTGCGCCGAAGATCTTGCAGAGATGGGTGCAGGGCCCAGGTGATCGCCTCAGCCTGGTGACCGCAACCGGTGATGTGCTCGCGGGACCACCGCCGGCGCCTGGACCTGCCACAGTGAAGCTGCCTGCTTCCGAGACCGGTCTCCCCTGGACCCTGGTTCTCAGCCCCGGCGACTCGTCCCGCCAGATGCAGGATTTCGCGGGCCGCCGCCGTCTGCTGTCCCTGGGGCTCGCCTCCATCTTGCTGCTGCTCGCCGGCGGCAGCTATTTTATTTGGCGCCTCGTCCAGCGGGAACTCGCCGTGGCCAGACTGCAAACCGAGTTTGTCTCCGCGGTCTCGCACGAATTTCGCACCCCGCTCACTTCCTTGCGGCATGTCACGGAGTTGCTGGAAGAGGACGACGACTTACCCCTGGAGAAGCGCCGATCGTTCTATGAGGCGCTGGGCCGCAACACGGAACGCCTCCACCGTCTCGTGGAATCGCTGCTCGACTTTGCGCGCATGGAAGCCGGAAGGAGGCCTTACGACCTGCGGCCCGTGGATGCGGGTGAATTGGCCGCACAGGTGGTAGCCGACTTCCGGAGGGAGGTTGAGCCGCGCGGTTTCACCGTTGATCTCGACGTCGAAACACCGGCCGCGCTCCCGTTGCGCGCCGACGCCGGCTCGCTCACCAATGCGCTGTGGAACCTGCTCGACAACGCTGTGAAATACTCAATGGAGCAGCGCACCATCCACGTCGCGGTGCGTCGTCACCCGGCAGGCGTAGCGATTTCCGTTACTGACAGCGGCCTGGGCATCCCGCGGCATGAACGCACAGAGATTTTTCGCAGGTTCGTTCGTGGAGAGAAGGCCGGCCGGCTCAGCATTAAGGGAACCGGACTCGGTCTCGCGATGGTTTCCCACATCATCCAGGCGCATGGCGGAACGATTGAGCTGGAGTCTGAGGAAGGAACCGGCAGCACTTTCCGCCTTGTGCTGCCGGTACGCGTGTAACCGTGGCGCGTATTCTGATTGTCGAGGACGAGCCGGACATCGTTCTGAGCCTGCAGGAGGACCTGCGCCGGCAAGGATACCAAACCGAAGTGGCCACCGATGGTGAACAAGCATTGCAGCTTGGCAGGGATGGCGTGTGGGATCTGATTCTGCTGGACGTGATGTTGCCCAAGATGGACGGTTTCGACGTCTGTAGCGAGTTGCGCCGCGCGGGCGTTGCCACACCCATCATCCTCCTGACGGCGCGCGCCCAGGAAGCCGAAAAGGAGCTCGGCCTGGACTCCGGCGCCGACGATTACGTGACCAAGCCATTCAGCCTCCGCGAACTGCGTGCCCGCATTCGCGCGCAACTCCGCCGGACCTCCCGGAACAACGAGCAGACTTGCCGTTTCGGCGACTGTGAAGTGGACTTCGACCGCGCGCAACTCCTCCGGTCCGGCCAGCCCGTGGACATCACGCCACAGGAACTCCGCCTACTGGGCGTTTTCCTCCGCAACCGCGGCCGGGTGCTTAGCCGCGATCAATTGATTGAAGCGGCCTGGGGCCACGGCATGGCAATCACCGATCGCGCCGTCGACACCCATGTATTCAACTTGCGAAAGAAGATCGAGACTGTTCCGTCGGAGCCGAAACTGCTGATCGGCGTGCGCGGGCTCGGTTATCGATTTGAAACATGAAAATTAACAGACTCCTAACGGATTGCCACCGGCTGATTGACTGCCGTCCTCCACACTGCTTGCAGGGAGGCAGAACAATGAAACAGACAAGAATGCGGATTGCAACGGCGCTGCTCGGAACGCTGTTGGCATTACCGGTGGCGGCGCCTGCGCAAATGAAGCCGGAGGTTGCGCTGCGCGCAGCCATGGAAACGGAAACCGTGAAGGGCGACCTGAAAGGGGCGATCGAGCAATACAAGAAGATCGCCCAAGGCAGCGATCGCGTGATTGCCGCAAAGGCGCTGGTGCGGATGGCGGAATGTTACGCGAAGCTCGGCGATGCCGAGTCGCGCAAGATCTATGAGCGCGTGGTGCGCGAGTTCGCGGACCAGAAGGAAGCGGTGACGACGGCCCGCGCGCGGCTGGGCAGCGCTGCGGCGAAGGGTGCCGGCATTGTGGTACGGCAAGTATGGGCTCCCGCCCTGGATACAGAGGGCGCGCCATCTCCGGATGGCCGCTATCTCTCGTTTGTAGACTGGAGCACTGGCGATCTGGCTATCCGCGATCTGACCACCAGCGAGAATCGCCGTCTGACGAACAAGGGACCTTGGAGTGCGTCCGAGGAGTTTGCCTTGTACTCCTCGTTTTCTCCAGATGGCAAGCAGGTCGCCTACGCCTGGTTCAATGCCCCAAGCCAGCAATCCTGGGAGCTTCGGATTGTCTCCGCGGCTGCTGGCACGGAAGTCTCCAAGCCTCGCATCCTCTATCGCGACGGCGACATCGATTACATCCAGCCCGCCGATTGGTCGGCGGATGGGAAACAAATTCTGGCGCTCATGAGGAGGAAGGATCGAACTCACCAGATCGCGATGGTCTCGGTGGCGGATGGCTCCGCGCGCATTCTGAAATCGTTCGACTGGCGCGCCCCCATGAAGATGAGCTTATCTCCCAACGGCCGTTACATCGCCTACGATTTTCCCCCAAAGGAGGACTCCCCTGAGCGTGACATTTTTGTATTGGCCGCCGATGGCAGCCGGGAATCCACGGTGGTGCAGCATCCGGCCAACGATGCTTCTCCCGTCTGGACGCCAGACGGAAAGGGAATCCTATTCGCCAGTGATCGCACGGGAGCCATGGGCGCATGGCTTACCACTATGGATGGAAAGGCACAGCGGCCTCCGGATCTGATTAAGGCTGATATTGGCCGGATGGCTCCGATGGCGTTTACCCGGTCAGGTTCTCTCTTCTACGGCCTCATGATTGGCAATATCAATGTCTATATTGGCAAGCTGGACTGGGCCACACGCAAGCTGCAAGAACCGCTGAAAAGCGTTTCGGAGCACTTCACCGGATTTAACGGTTCGCCCGATTGGTCGCCGGACGGCCGCCATTTAGCATACTTTTCGAGGCGGAGTTTTTTGAACACACCAGGATCCACAGTCGTCTGCGTTCTCACGCTCGACACCGGCCAGGAAAAGGAGTTGAGGCCCGAACTTGCGTACATCGGAGGGCTGCGATGGTCCCCGGATGGCCAAGCGCTCTTTCTGTGGGGTACGGACGGCAAGGGACGCAAGGGGATCTTTCAAATAGATGCCACCCTTGGCACGCTTACCCCAATCGTGGCGACGGGCGAAGATTTCAGACATCCTCTGCCCTCTCCAGATGGCCGGTTGCTTTACTACCGCTCAAGCCGGGCCATCGTGCGTGACAGGGAAACGGGCCGCGAGGAGGAACTCCTCCCGGCTGGGCGCCTATTCATCAACTACTGGACCTTGTCGCGGGACGGCTCGCAACTAGCCTTGTTGGTCTCGCAACTGGAATCGAAGTCTACGGCAATTTATGTGATGCCTGCCCGCGGAGGCGAGCCGCGCCAAATCATCGCCCTCCCTGACATCTCGGGCCAGGTGCTGGATTGGGAGCCAGATGGTCGCGGCTTGGTTTTTGCGCGTGCGCGCAACTCCGAACTCTGGCGCATCTCCACCGAGGGCGGCAAGCCCGAGAAGTTGGACCTGACCATGTTCAACATGCGGCTCCTCCGTCTTCATCCCGATGGCCAGCGGATCGTATTCAACGCCGGAGAGCCGAAATCAGAAGTGTGGGCCATGGAGAACTTCCTCCCTACGCTGACCGCCATCAAGTAATGCTGCTTTTACTGACCGTCGCCATTCCTCTGGGGCTGGACCTCTACCTCCCAACCCCGGAGGACAACCCGCTCACTATCGAAAACATCGAGCAAGGGCGGCGGTTGTTCTTCGACCGCCGTCTCTCCCGCGATGGCACCATCTCCTGCTCCTCCTGCCATGACCCCGATCGCGCCTTCTCCGACGACAGTCCCGTCGCAGTGGGAATCGCGGGCCGCCAGGGACACCGCAATTCTCCGGCTCTCATCAACCGAGGCTACGGCCGCCTCTTCTTCTGGGACGGCCGCCTCACGACTTTGGAAGCGCAGGTCCTCAAACCCATCGAGGACCCCAACGAAATGGATCTGACACTCCCGGAAGCAGCCGCCCGAGTCAATCTGCCGCCCGAGGAAATCTCCCGCGCCCTCGCCAGCTTCGTCCGCTCCATCCTCTCCGGCGACGCCCCCTACGACCGCTACATCAACGGCGACCGCAACACGCTCTCGCGCGAGCAGCAACTCGGCCTTCAGATCTTTCGCGGCAAAGGCAACTGCACAGCCTGTCATGTTGGGCCGAACTTCACCGACGAGAAGCTGCATAACACCGGCATCGCCTGGCGTGACGGCCGGCTCGCCGACGAAGGCGCGGGCCTTGGCAATTTCAAAACGCCAACGCTGCGCGAGATCGCTCGCACCGCACCCTACATGCACGACGGTAGCCTTGCAACGCTGGAAGATGTGGTCGATTTCTATGACGGCGGCGGCAGGCCCAACCCGCACCTGGATTCCGAAATCCGCCCGCTTCGACTGGCGGCCGGGGAGAAGAAAGCGCTGACCGCCTTCCTGCGCGCCTTGAACGGCGTCATTCAGGAAGGCGCACTTCACTAATGTTAAAGTCCGCGCTAAGCGCCTAAGCGCCGTTCACCATCCAACCGGAGTTCTTTAAGAAGGTGGATTGGACCGTCAAAGCCTGAAAAACAGGCCTCCGTCGTTTTACCGGGCGCAAGATGAGCCAGGAAGACCCGGCTATTGGCGGAAGCGATACCGCTGTTGCGTAAGGCCAACCCGTCCCGCACGATTCTGGCCGCCACGGCGAACGGGGGCGGCTTCAATACACTCGAGCAGCTGCGAATGCCGGAAGTCGAGACGAATTCCATCGTGGAAGTCCACTACTATGACCCACCCGTTCACTCACCAGCAAGCGCCGTGGTCGAGGGGGCGCATCCACAAGGACGTCCACTGGACGGCGAGCGCGGAAGATGCGAAGGCGGTGGAAGACGACTTCGCCCGCGTCGCCGCCTGGAGCCGGAAAAACCGCCGGCTCCTGTACCTGGGCGAGTTCGGCGTCTACCAGGCCGCCGATATGCCGTCGCGGGTACGCTGGACCGCATTCGTAGACCGAACCGCCGAGCGGCAAGGCATGAGTTGGGCCTACTGGGGCTTTTAAGGAACACGCGCAAAACGGAGCTGCCCGCCGCGAACCTAAGCCTCGTGTTCCTCTGGGGTTTGGTGGCGCGTCGAGCGCCCTTTGCGCTTCTGGCGATGCGGGTTCGACGTGTTCCTGGGAAAAGCGGCCGAGTGGAATCAGTCGCTGCCCGGCGCACTCTGGGGCCTGGCCGCCTCGCCCCGGCGCTGATTGGCGTGAGCAGAACATTGCCGTCGCTCCCGCCCTTCCAACGCTCTAAGTAACATCGGCATGGAACATGAGGGTTCTGCCGTAGTGATACGGGCAAGGGTCATTGCTCACAATAAATTAGCCGAGGTAGCCCTACCGGTTGGCTGGTGCTAGTGCCATCTTCCGGTTCTGCTGGGGCCGCTGGCAGGTTCGCACATCATGAACTTTCGTGGAGCAGCCGTGCAAAAAGCGGCAACCGCACAGAGCAGGATACGCATGCGGGAGATCGTCTCGGCAACGCGCCTTGGCCAAAAGGCGCTGGCAAGAACTCAAGTCCTGGAGCTTCTGCAGGACGAACCGGACAACGAGCAGGCCCTGCTGTGGGCCGCCGCCTTAGCAGACTCGCCTGAGGAAGCCAACAATTATCTGGAGCGCGTTCTTTCCGTCAACCCGTTAAATCAGCAGGCGGCCAATACACTGGCTGTGTATCGCCTCAACCCCACGCAAAGCAAGCCCCAAGCCCAGCAAAGACCCCCGGATGCCGCTCCGAACCATGTGCACGAATCAACCACAGCGCCGGATCTGGTTTTCAGGGCCGCCCCTACGCCGGCCGGGCGCGTGATCGAGTTCCGGGAAATGCTGCGGCGCGGATGGAGCTGCCCGCTCTGCGGTAGCGAGGCCCCGCAACCGCAGAAACGCTGCAATCACTGCGGCTGCCTGCTTGGTTTGGATGATCTGCAGGCGGTAGCGGAAAATCGGGGAGTAAATGAAAAAGTGCTTCTCCCGATTGCGGAACAACTGGAAAAGAAAGCAGCGGCCGAGACCGGATCTGAATCCTTCCTGAATCTGGCGCGGGTTCTGCTCAACCTGAACCGTTCGGCCGAGGCCCTGCCCTGGCTCAGAAAAGCCGCCGGCCATAATCCAACGGATACGGCTTTGCGCATCGCGGTCAAAAAGCTGGAAAGCCGCCCCTTGATCATGGCCGTTGATGACAGCACCACGCTGCGCAGGATTCTTACCATCATGCTGGAAAGGAAGGGATACCGCGTGCTGACGGCGTCGGACGGCATGCAGGCCCTGGCGCGGCTGCATGAACAGATCCCTGGATTGATCCTGCTCGATATCACAATGCCGCACATGGATGGCTATCAAATTTGCAAGCTTATCAAGCAAGATGGCTACACAAAACATATTCCCGTCGTTATGCTCTCCGGTAACGATGGATTTTTCGACAAGGTGAAAGGTAAATTGGCCGGAGCCTCCGACTATGTCACCAAACCGTTTGAGGATGAACAACTCAGCCGGACGGTACAGAGGTATATCAAGGTGGAGCCAGTCAGGAATTGAGAGAGGACGACAGATGCCGAGGACCATTTTGATTGTCGATGACAGCCCCTCTGAGTTGAAGCTGATGCAGTTGGCCCTGGAGGGATCCGGCTGCCAGATTCTCACGGCTGCCGACGGGGAGCAAGCCTTGGAGCAGGCCGAACAGCACAGACCCGACTTGATCGTATTGGATGTGATTCTTCCGAAGAAGAACGGTTTTCAGGTCTGCAGGCAAATCAAGACAGCCCCGGGCACCAAAGATATCAAAGTGATCCTGGTGACCAGCAAGACGCAGGACAGCGATCGCTATTGGGGGCTCAAGCAAGGCGCTGACGAGTATTTGACCAAACCGTACCAGCCCAAGGATCTGCTGGCAAGCGTAAAACGGCACCTGTACCAATAAGGATTCATGGCAATGGCCGACGGGGATTATTTAGAATGCACCGCAAATCCGGCTCCCGGCGATAATGCTCTGGGCGGGCTCCTGGCCGATCTTCTTAACCAGTGGGAAGATGAGGATGAAGTTCCACTGGAGGCTCAGGACCAAGATCAGGCTACCGTCGACTGCTCGGAACAACAGGCCGCGGCGCAACCCGAATCGATGGGAATGCACCCCGTGCCTGCGATTGAATCCACCCTGGCACGACTGTCGGAAGCCACGGCGCTGGAGGCTTCGGAAGCAAGCCTGGACCCAATAGCCCCCAGCCCGCCAGGGATAGTAAAAGACGGGTTCGCTCCGGTGGATCTCGATACGGCCGAAGCAGATTGGCGGGAAGAGCCGGAGAGTCCGGTAGCGGCCACTGAATTGGTGTCCGATTTCGCAGCAGCCGGGGAGGAGCCGGCCCCCGAGCCGGAAACTGCCCGCAAGCTGGCGCTGGCGGCCCGGACGCGCGCGCAAAGGAACGAAGGCTTGCTGGAATTGGTGCGGAGTATGTACCAGGGGATTCAGCAGCGCGGTTCCGGCGGTGGCGTGGCCGGCAAGGATGGCTTCGTTGTTGTGCGCCTCGGAGGCCAGCAATACGGCATCTCCATCCGCCGTGTTCTGGAAGCCGGCCGGATGCCTCTCGTCACCACCGTTCCACTGGCGCCAGCCTTCGTTCCCGGAGTCATCAATCTCCGTGGCGAAGTGCTTCCGCTGGTGGACCTGCGGCTCCTGATGGGACTCGACTCCACCTCCAGCGGGCGCATGGTGATCATCCGTTCCAAGGATGGCGCCGGTGGTACAGCAATTGTGGTGGACGGTCTGGCGGGCATCGCATGGCTCGACCGGACGCTGCTCGCGTGCAGCAACCCGGTGCCCAATGGGCAAACCGGCGGGATACGGCTGGAAGACCTGGTGTCGGCCACCGGGCTGCATCGTGACAGGCAACTGGGAATCTTGGATTTGGACCGCCTCTTTGGAAGTAAAGAGCTGGCGGAATTAGTGTAGTGCGCCGGACCGCGACCGTTAGGCCGGGCCGGTGATCGATCATGGAGGGATGATTTTGTATGTTTAAGTTCAGAATTTGGCACAAGCTCAGTTTGATTGCTTTCTTGATGGGCGTCCCCGTGGTGGCCTTGGTTTTCCTGTTCGTACAGTCACAGAACCGGCAGATCAACGCTACGAAAAATGAATTGGCGGGCCTCGAGTACCTCACCCAGGTCCGCAGCCTGCTTGAGAATGTCCCGCACCACCGGGCCGCCGCCGCAGCCGTGCTGGGCGGGGACACGCAGTCCAGAGAGGAACTCCTCGCCATGCAGGATCAGATCGAGTTGAACATCAAGTCGGTCGGCGCGGTGGAAGGCAAGTACGGCGCCGCGTGGCGGACCGCCGAATCCTGGGCTCATATCAAGAATGGCTGGCCCGCGATTCGCGACGGCGCTCTTGCGCAGGGACCCAAAAACAGCATGGACCAACACAACAAGATGATGGCGGACCTGCTGGCCCACGTCCAGTTGGTGGGCGAACGCAGCCAGCTTCGTACTGATTTCGAACTGAGCACTTTCTACCTGGCGGATTCACTCATCAACACGCTCGGTTGGTCCAGCGAGTATGTTGGACAACTGCTAGCCCTCGGCAACGGTGTCAGCACCAAGCAGAAAGCCACTCCCGAGGAGTCGGCCCAGCTCACCTACCTCACGCGCCAGATACAGCAGGCGGGTGAACAGACGCGCCGCAACCTCCTCACCGCCATTAAGTACAACCCGCGCGTGGCATCCGAGATCTCGGCCGTCATGAACACCACGGTGGATGCCGCCAACGTCTTCAGTAACTACGCCAATGAGCAGTTCCTTAAAGGTTCGGCCGGCCTCACGGACGTACGCGCCTACAGCGACCGCGGCAAAGAGGCGCTGCACCAATACTTCCGCCTCTATGATCTGACCGCCACTACGCTGTCCGATCAGTTGGCCAAGCGCGCGAAAACTCTCCAGACCGATACCTATAAACAGTTGTTGCTGGCCGGCGTGGTGCTCCTGCTCGCCGCGATCGCCGTCTACCTGGTCTCGAGCGGGATCGCCGGCCAGGTCACCGCCATCAACAATACGTTCACCGAGGTCCGTTCCGGCAACTATGGGGCGCGTGTCGAGATCAGCTCCAATGACGAATTGGGCGAGATGTCCCGCTCGGTCAACAACACCTTTGACAACACCCTCGCCCTCATTCAAAGCAAGGACGAACGGGATCAGATTCAGCGGAGCATTCAGAAGCTGCTCGAAGAGGTCAGCGGCGTGGCGGAAGGAGACCTCAGCAAGGAAGCCGAAGTCACCGCCGACGTGACGGGAGCCATCGCGGACTCCTTCAACTACATGCTTACCGAGCTGCGCCAGATCATCAGTTCGGTGCAGGAGACCACGCGTGAGGTGACCAAGTCCGCGCAGGAGGTACAGGCGACCGCCGAGTCTCTGGCGCAAGGCAGCCAATCCCAGTCGGTTCAGATTGTCGAAGCCTCCGAGGCCATCGGGGAAATGGCCACCTCCATTCAACATGTGGCATCCACGGCCAACTCCGCCGCCGTCGTCGCCGAGCAGGCCCTGTTCAGCGCGCAGCAAGGCTCCCTGTCGGTGCACAAAACCATTGAAGGAATGAACAGTATTCGCGGGCAGGTGCAGGAGACTTCCAAACGCATCAAGCGCCTTGGAGAAAGCTCGCAGGAAATCGGTGAAATCTCGCAGCTCATCAGCGACATCGCCGACCGGACCAGCATTCTTGCGCTCAACGCCTCCATACAGGCGGCCATGGCCGGCGAGGCCGGACGAGGATTCGCGGTCGTCGCCGAAGAAGTAGAACGGCTTGCCGAACAAGCCGCTCAATCCACACAGCGCATCACCAGCATCATACAGTCGGTCCAGGGCGACACCAAAGAGGCCATTTCCGCAATGGAAGACACAACGCGCGAGGTGGTGGCCGGTTCTCAGCTCGCCAATGAAGCCGGGCTTCGCCTGGGTCAGATCATGGAAGTGTCCAAGCGCATCTCGGAACTGGTGCGCTCCATTTCCGATGTGTCCAAACAGCAGGCCGAAGGGTCCGAGTTTGTATCCCGCAACGTGACCGGCATCTCCTCGGTGACCCAACTCACCGCCGAAGGCGCCAAGCAGGCCGCCGACAAGATTCGCTCACTCACCCATCTTGCCGCCGAGCTCAACCAGTCCGTCAGCCGTTTTAAGCTGCCGGCTGTGGAAACAAACGCCGTCTGAGGGCTTGTCATGAAGCAACCATTCCAACCGTTCCTTTCAGCGGAGGCGCGGAATCCGATTCCGAGCCGCGACCAAAGGAAATGGATCCGCCGAGCACTGATCGAGGCCTGAGGAAAAGACATGGCTAACCCAGTCACCATCGAAGTGTTCGGCAGTTTTCTTGAGGAGGCTCGCGGTTACATTCCCGTTATGCGGCAGTGTCTGGATGCCCTGCTGTCCGACGCCTCAGACCAGGCTGCACTCCAGGAACTGCACCGCCTGGCTCACAATGTCCGCGGCGCCGGCAACGTCATCGGTATGCCCGAGGTCGGCCAGCTCGCGGAAGGCCTCGAAGACCTCGTCGCCCAAATCGCCGACGGCATCATCCCCCTCGACGCTGAACTCATCGCGCTCATCGGCGAAGGCCTGGAACAGATCTCCGCCGCACTCGAGGTGGCAGCTTCTCCACACGCGCCCGCGGATCCGGCTTCCCCGGACTCCACCATCGACCCCGGCTTTGCCGCCGACCTGATCGATGGCTTCCTGCAGGAAGCCGACGAGCATCTCCATTCCGTCGGCCCCTGGCTGCGCGAACTGGAACAGAATCCCGGCCGCAAACCTCTCCTGCAGGATATCCGCCGCAGCGTTCATACCATCAAGGGCGCAGCCGCCATGGTCGGCCTCCCGGCCCTCAGTAAGTTGGCCCACCGCATGGAGGACCTTCTCGATCATCTCTACGAGGAGACTGTCGAGGCCACTGCCGAAACGCAGCGCATTCTATATTCCGCCTACGATCTGTTGGTCGACCTGGTGGCCGCGCGGGGCAATGCCGCCCAGTTTCAAAACGCTCTCGAGTCCACCTACGCGGGCTACGACGTTGTTCTCTCCTGTGCCGCCGTGGAGGCGCCCGCACAGGCGCAACCCCTTCCCGCGAATTCCCCGGATCCGGTGGAAGCCTCCGCCGATGCGGCGCGCATGGTTCGCGTCCCGCTCGAGCAACTCGACATGCTCATGCGCATGGCCGGCGAGCTCTTCGTGCAGCAGTCCTTCTTTGAACGTCAGTTATCCATGACGAAAAGAGAAGTGGAAGAACTCTCCCTCAGCCAGGACCGTCTGCGGCGCATCAATTTTACACTCGACTTGGACCAGACCCATTGGCGGCACGGCACGGTCCACTCCGCCGGCAACACATCCGGCCCAGCCTCCGATGGCCGCGAAGAGTTTGACGCGCTTGAGTTTGACCGATACACGCAACTGCACCTGATCACACGCGACCTGGTGGAAACCGGAAGCGATCTCAATACCGCCGGCTCCCAACTGCGAGACCTGATCGGCGGTTTCAACGGCTACCTCACCCAGCAGGAGCGCCTCACGCGCGACATCCGGGACAAGCTCATGCGCATGCGCATGGTTCCCCTGTCCACTCTCGCCAACCGCCTTGAGCGTACGGTCCGCGTCACCGCCGCCAAAACCGGCAAGCTTGCCGAAATCACAATGGACGGCCTTTCCACCGAGCTCGATAAGAAGGTGCTCGATGAGCTCTCCGCACCTCTTGAACACCTGCTCCGCAACGCCGTGGATCACGGCATCGAGAATCCCGCTTCCCGTATCGCAGCCGGCAAACCCGAAGCAGGACGCATTCATCTCAACGCCTACTATGAAGGCGCTGACGTTGTGGTCCGGCTCACCGACGACGGCGCCGGTCTCAACGAAGATAAGCTCCGCCGTGAAGCCGTCCTCCAGGGTTTCGCCGGTGATCCGGGCGATCTGGATTGGTCCCAGTTGCAGACTCTCGTTTTTCAACCCGGTTTCAGCACCGCCGAACAGGTCAGCGAAATCTCCGGCCGCGGTGTTGGTCTGGACGTAGTCAAAGCCGGAGTCGATGCCCTCAAGGGAACCATCTCGATGGAGAGTACGCCTGGCCAAGGCGTCACTTTCACCCTGCGCCTGCCCATGACCCTCGCCGTCAATAAGGTCCTCCTGATCGAGGTGCACGGCCAAACCATGGCCCTGCCGCTGCAATCGGTGGTGCAGGCCGCCCGCGTGCTTGCCTCGCAGATTCACGGCGAGAAGGAAACGCGCACCCTCACCCTGGGTGCGGAGCAATACCCTGTCATCGACCTGGCCCACACCCTCGGACTCCGCGACACTGCCCCGGATCCGCCGGGCCGTATTCCCGCCGTCGTACTGCGCTCCGGCGGCCGGCTTTGCGCCGTCCTTGTGGACCGCATTCTGGAAGCCAGGGAAGTCGCGATGCAGCCGCTGACCAGCGTCCTGCGCCGCCTTCAAGCAGTAGCCGGAACCACCATTCTCGGCGACGGCAGCGTCGTGATTATCCTCAATCCGGCCCAGATCGCCAGCACTATGGCAACCCCGGTCAAGATGCAGCACCGCGCCGCTCCCGCCCGCAAGGCCCTCAACATCCTCATCGTCGACGATTCCCTCAGCGTCCGCCGCGTCGTCGCCAACCTCATCAAGAACACCGGATGGAATTCCGTGCAGGCCAAGGACGGCGTCGAAGCGCTCGAAATCCTCGATCAGTCCGGCTTCCACCCCGATGCGATTCTGATGGACGTCGAGATGCCGCGCATGGACGGTTTCGAACTAACCGAACGGCTCCGCATACGCTCCGAGTTCCGGTACATCCCCATCATCATGCTCACCTCCCGCGCCGGCGCGAAGCACCGCAACCGCGGTTTTCAAGCCGGTGTCAATGAGTATCTGGTCAAGCCCTATCAGGATGAATTCCTGCTGGCCACGGTCCGCCGCTTGGTGTCCCACACCGGAAACACGGCAGTGGGATAGGCCTCTGGCCTGTCACACTGAGCCACACGTTCATCCTGGAGCCATCTTGGACCAGTGGCGGCTATATCCAATTCCCGATCCGTGTCTGCGAAAGTGGCGTTCGTAGTAGGTCACTCTAATCTAGGACGACTAGCCGGAGGCCTGTCCTACCGCAGCCGCCAGTGGGTCGTACTCCTGCATGACAAACTGCGCCGTGAATGCGTGGAATCTCATCTGCGCCATCAGTTGCAGGCCTGGATCTTCTGTCCCGGTGACGCGGAAGCTGCGTAGGAAACCCATCAGGTTGCCTACCGCGGCCAGGTCTTCAAATGTGTGGAACTTGAGGACGTCTTCAAATAGCTGCTGCTTGCCGCCGGGGGTGAGTTCGTACACGGTAGTGAAGAGCGTCGTGTAATCCTGCAAGGTCTCATTGCCGGAACTGTCCCGCTGCATGAACTTTTTGCCTTCCAGGCTGTAGCGCTTGCCTGTTGCGCCGGAGAATTCCAGGTAGTATCGCATCTCCGCCTCACCGGTGGCGGGGTTCACGCGCAGATAGTTGAAGTAGCTGCGCAGGGAGTTCACCGTAAGCGTCACGTCGGCCTGCCCGTCAAAATCGGTGATTCGCACGGAACCTTCCATGCGCGCCTCGTGCTGGCTTCCTTCGATGAATTCGTTAATATCCTGAATCACCATGCGAACGGAGAAGGTGGCGCGCGATCCCACCATCTGCTCATCAAAGGTCAGCCCGACGCCCTTGGGCAAATGCGCGTCCAGCAACGGACTCAGCAGCGTGTTGGTGGGGAGCTTGCCCGATTCGGCGGGCCGCAACAGGTAGTAGAAGCCAAACCGCGCCGGCTGCTTCTCCAGATGGAACACGCCGAGGGATCTGGCGGCGGGTTCCACGGCCAGATCGGTTACCCAGCGCCCGATCATCAGCTTACTGTCAATTTTGCGGATCTCATCGCGAAACGGGGTGAAATCGTTTAGTTGAAAATGCTCCGTGGTGGCGTTGGGCGCGATCAAGCCCTCCAGCATGCCCATCAATTGAAAACGGCTCTCGAGCCTCCCGTCCGGCTTGTTGTCAAAGGACAGGTAGGCCATGCCGCGCGCCTGGTTTGCGTTTGAGATCACGTCCATGCGCCAGGCTCCCTGCAACTCCTGGGCAGTGGGGACGGCGGCCTGCTCGTAGAGTTTCCTGTGATCCTCGGCCGTCATCTGATCAAAGCTGTACGCGCGCGTCATCGGAAAGGTGAACATGCGGGCGCCATTCGGGAACTCGCCGAGATAGACGCGTCCGATGAGCAGATCCTTTGACACCACTTTGAAGACGTCGTAGAAGCCCTGCCAGGGGGGATCGACATACTTGAGCAGCACATAGTCGCCCGGAGGCAGGTCGCCTTCCTGCTGCTTCAATGTGATGGACTTCATCTCGTTGCGGGCGTGGATCAAGCCGTCCGAATCGCCGGTCACGCCGATGACGTTATTCCCTTTTCTGGAGAACTGCTTCTTGAATCCGGTGAAGAGCATCGCCGACATGGCGTTGAGGGCGTGCCCCTGGGGAAAGAAACCTTTCCAGAAGTCGTCATTGACGATGCGCTCGGTAGCCAGATCCATCTGACGGCCGCCTTCGTTCACCATGAGACCGATGGGCTGATTCGGCGCTCTTTCGAAAATGCGGTCGAGTTCCACTTCGCTCATCGAGATGGCATCCACCGGATCGAGCGAACCGAACCCGGCACTCATCTTCGGGGCGGGATAGGCGGTACCGCCCTCGGCGAGGATCATGCGGGCGGCGATGCGCTCTGCGAGCGCAGAGATGGTAAGGAATGGGTTCACGGCCAGCGCCGAAGGAACAATGGCTCCATCGGCAACAAACAGTCCCGTGTGCACGGCACCGTCGCCGGAATAGACGCGGCCATACTGGTCCACGGCGCCGGACAGATAGTCCTCGCCCATGGGGCATCCACCCAGCGGATGCGCCGTCACCAGGTGCCGCAGATTGAGAAAAGACCACAAGGGATTGGGAAGGAAACTGCCGCCCTCGCGGCGGGTATGGCGGCGCAACTCCTCGTTCATTAGACTGAAGACCTGCTGCCGGCCCGCCTCCGGCCAGATCACGCTCACGCGTCCGTCCCGTTCGAGCAGGGGCCGCTCCCAGCGGAAATAGCCTTTCCGGTTGTCAATGCCCATACACAGATAGAGCATGGTGTGGTTCAGGGCGCCGTCGGGATGATACGGCTCCAGCCCGAAAATATCCCGCGTCATGCGCACCCTCTCGGCGTCCTCATCCCCGGCGTCGGTGTCTTCACCGCGTAGCGCGGCAAACGCGATCTGCGCGGCGCGCACATACGCCTTGGAGAAACTCAGATCCTCCACGGTGAAGCGATTCTCCATGGGCTGGTTCATCTCATAGCGTACGGCGGCGACAATGGCGGGGCCGGGCGGAATGACCGCGCCGGGACTGCCGGAGTGGTTCCCGAAACCGAGCACCTGCGTCTGCTGGTCACCGTTATAGGAGAGGCCGAAGAAGTCGCCATTGCCGCCAAAACGCGTGCCAATGGCCGGAGAGACCGACAGCCCGTGCAACTGCGCCGAGCGCATGAGGATCTCGGTGGAGTTGATAGAGCCTGCCGCGAGAATGACGTTCTTCGCCTCGATGGTGAACTTGCGGTTGCTCAACTTGCTTCGATAATGCCGGCCGTGGACGCGCCATCCGCCGCTATCCAGTTTTTCAATCCACTCCACTTTCGTCTGCGTGTAGATCTCCGCCCCGGCCTTGGCGGCCATGGGCAGATAGTTCATGTAGAGCGTGTTCTTGGCGCCCACGTTGCAGCCGGTCACGCAATCGCCGCAATCGGTGCACTTGTGCTGCTCCACGCCGTGCTCATTCTTGCCTTCGATGTCGAAGTTGACCGCGATGTCGAGGGCCTGCGCGGAAAGGCCCAGGTCCTGCGCGCGCCTCTCCAGGGCCTGCACCTTGGGTAATCCGGCGGCGCGAGGATGAGGAGCGGCGGCCAGCGTCTGCTTTGCCTTGGCGTAATAGGGCATGAGTTCGCTACGCGTCACCGCTTGCGGCCATCCGTCAAGCTGAAAAGCCTGCTCGTCCGGAACAATGGCGACGTTGGCATTGACCAGAGAGGTTCCACCCAGACCGGAGCCCTTGATCACGGAGATGTCGGGGTAGTTCAGAACATCATAGAGGCCCAGCGGATTGAGATCGCTGCGCAGCTCGGAAGCATAATTTTCGAACTTATCGGGGAAATCACCGACCGGCCACTCCTTGCCGCGCTCCAGGATGCAGACGCTCGGCTTGGGATTCAGGTTTGCGCCCGAGATGCGGGCGGCCGTGATGGCGCCGCCGTAACCGGACCCGATCACTATGTAGTCATAGAAGGCTTTGTGTTGATTCCAATCGCGAGCAAGCATGATGACCTCCGGGTTCTAGAGTTGCCGTGGTTAAATGCTATCCAATTATCAGGTAAATGGCAAAGGGATTTCCGGCCGGAACTCATCGGGACGATGAGGATGGCGCAGTCCTCCGTTGTGCTGCCGAGCTCGGATGGGAGCCGCTTGCGGGAGGCGGCGCTCCAATCCGGGCTGGGATGCAAAATCCCTCATCGGACGATAGATTCCGTGATGCCTTAAAAAACGCACGTTGAGGCCTTGGTGTTAGTAGCAGTGGCGAGATTGGCGCAAGCAAAACAGCCGAAACAACCGAAACTGCACCCACAGGTCAACCACAAAAGAGCCGTTTCGTCGCCTCCGCAAAATGACAGGAAGCCGTTTCTTCCTCGCTCTCAAGAACAGATTGATTAGGTTCGGATATGGCGTCCCCCTCAGAGTAACTGTGGACCGGTCGACGGCGCGTAGCGGGATTGGATAGTCCAACGGCGCTGACCCGGCAACTGCGTTGACGCAGCAGTGGCACGTTTTTATAATTCGTGCTACTTTGAAATTCCCAATGCATATCCCGGACGGATTTCTGGCCCCTGGCATGTGGGCTGGACTGGACATATCGGCGGCACTCTCGGTGGGCTACCTGTCACGGCGCGCGCAAGCAGGTTTGGAAGAAGGACAGGCGCCGCTGCTGGGCGTTATGGGCGCCTTCGTGTTTGCCGCGCAGATGATCAATTTCCCCGTGGGGATTGGCACCAGCGGACACTTGGTGGGCAGCGCGCTGCTGGCCTGCACGTTAGGGCCTGCCGCCGCGGCTGTAGTGATGACGGCGATCCTCATCGTTCAGGCGCTGGTGTTTCAGGACGGTGGTGTGCTGGCCTTGGGTGCGAATGTAATGAACATGGCGGTGGCGGGAACCCTGGCGGGATACCTGCCTTACCACTATTGGGGAAGAGGCCCATGGCGGCGCGCGGCGATTTTCCTGGGTGGCGTTTTATCCGTACTGGCGCCGGCTTGTCTGGCGCTGGCCGAGTTACGCGCCTCAGGAGTGCCGATGCCCGGGCCGGTGGTGGGAGTGTCGCTGCTGTTGTTTCTGGTATCCGCGCTGGTGGAGGGATTGATCACGTTGGCGGTAGTGGGATCGCTTGAGAAGATGAATGCCGGATGGGTTCGCACTTCCACTGGAGTGAACAGCCGGGTGCGCGGCGCTTTAGGCGCCACAGCGATACTACTGGCTTCCGTGGGCGCGCTTGCCGCATCCATCTTGCCGGACGGGTTGGAGAAGCTTGCCGGGAATCTGGGGATAGAAGGGCGGGCGCGCACGCTGCTGGCCACTCCCCTCCGAGATTACGAACTGCGGATGATATCGGAACCATGGCTGCGGAAGATAGCGGCTGGGTTAGCAGGGTTGGCCATTATCTACGTGGTGTGCCTCGGAATTTGCCGCTTAATGACCAGGAAGCAGAGCGTGTAAGGTGCAGCACCTCACCGTGGATCAATGGAGCCGCCGCGAAAGTTTTCTGCACGCCCGCGATCCGCGGGCAAAATTAGTCGCGCTGTTGTGCTTTCTGGTATGGTTGGCGACGGTACCCGCAGTGACGCCCGAGGTGGCCTGCGGTTATGGCGGGTTGTTGTTGGCCGCTGCGCTGATGGCGCGATTGCCACTGGCTCCGCTTCTGCAAAGAACGGCGATAGTGATGCCATTTGCGGGAACGTTCGCCTTGTTAAGCTGGCTCTCGGGCGACTCGGCGCGGGCCGCTTCCCTTTTGGTGAAGAGCAGTTTTTCCGCCTTCGCGGTGATGCTTGCAGTAGCCACTACACCCATGCCGGCCCTGCTTGCGGGGGCGGAACGGCTGGGAGCGCCAACAATGGTAGTCACCGTGGTGCAGTTTCTTTACCGCTACCTTTTCGTGTTATCGGAGAAAGCCAGGAACATGCGGTTGGCGGCAGCCTGCCGTGGAGGCTTGCGGCGCAAGGCCGCCGGCGGAGCCATTACGGTTCTATTCGGTTCCTCCTATGAAAGAGCCGAGGGAATTCACCGTGCGATGCTCTCGCGCGGATATACAGGACGGCTGGTAATGCACGGCACTTTTCGGTTCGGGTGGATGGATGGATTGCTCGCCTTGGTGACTGTAATTGTTCTTACAGGAGGCAGACTCTTGTGGCGCCTCTAATCGAAGTGCGCAACTTGCGCTACCGGTATCCCGACGGTACGCCTGCTTTGCGCGGTATCGATTTCCAGCTTTCCGGCGGGGAAACGGTAATCCTGTTAGGCCGGAATGGCTCCGGCAAGACGACTTTTGTGCTTCACTTGAACGGCCTGTTACAGGGCGAAGGTGAGATTAGAGTGTGCGGGCTGAGTATGGAGAAGAGGAATCTGCGGGAGATCCGGCGGCGCATCGGCGTTGTGTTCCAGGAAGCCGATGAGCAGCTATTCATGCCCACCGTCATCGAGGATGTCGCCTATGGGCCGCTGAATCTCGGCAACACTCCTTTGCAGGCGCGGGAAACCGCGCTGTGCACGCTGAAAGACACCGGGTTGGAGGGTTGCCGGGACAAGGCGCCCTACCATTTGAGTGCGGGAGAAAAGCGCCGCGCGGCATTGGCGGGCGTGCTCGCCATGCGCCCGGACATACTCATCCTGGATGAGCCGACCACCTCGCTGGACCCGCCGGGGCAAACAGATCTTGTGCGGCTGCTGGCCGCACTCCCGCAGGCTAAAATCATCACGACGCACGACACCGGCCTTGCCCGTGCGCTGGGTGGGCGCGCGGTCTTCTTTGAGGACGGAAAAATCGTGGCGGAGGGAGGTGTGGAAGAACTGATCCACCGCTTCGACTGGGAGCCACACCACCACTGGAGCAACTCTGCGAGATCAACCGGCGACCGATAGGGTTTAGCCCTGGGCTTTGTTCTTCCGGTACTCGGCCCAGCGTTTCTTTTGCGCCGCGGCGATCCTTTTTCTGGCTGCTGCGGAAAGTTTCCGTTTACGTCCAACCTTGAGGGGCGGTTTGGCGGCCGCCTCAGCCTTTCTCTTAGACCCGCCTTT
>JAENWC010000196.1 GCA_016650235.1 Terriglobia bacterium | reverse complement strand
GGCCCGCTCGCGGGCCATGTTGAGATAGGAATCGTTCTTTACTACGCGATCCAGCAGCGGAAGAAACTGGTCGAGCGCCACAAGCCGGTTACGCTCCATAGCGGCGTGCATCTGCAATAGCGCCTTGTGCGCGCCCAGCTTATCGAATTTGACGCTGCGCTCCACAGCGATGTAATGCTGCTCGGTTTCGCTCATGCGCTCAAACCAATCTGTGATGGCTTTTGCATCGGCGTCGAGGGAATAGTTGAACTTCACCTCCGCCCCGGGCGCTCCGTCCTGCCACTGAAAAGCCTTGGTGCCCATGAAGGCCACCTTCAGCCCGGATTCCAGCGGCCGCTTGAAATGATCCAGCTTTTCGGCCAGCGCAAAAATCTCATCAGCCTCTGTCTGTTTCAGGCTGAACTTGAGCGGCTGGCTGTCATCGGCGGATTCTTTGTAGACGCCTTTGCCGCCGCGTTCGAGTGTAATGACGACGAAAGCAGGGACGCTGCCGGGAAAGGATTTGGAATAAGTGATCCGGGGTTCGGCGCCGGCGGCCAAACCCAAAATCAAAAATGGAACAAACACCCTTGCGCTCATGCCACTGCCCTGCCCTTCCGCGTGGCGTGACAGATGGCCACGGCGAGCGCATCGCAGGCATCGGCCTGACCAGTGGGGGCCTCGGGGCCGAGCAAAGACCGGACCATGAACTCCACCTGCTGCTTTTCGGCGCGGCCGTACCCGACCACGCTCTGCTTAATGGAAAGCGGCGAATATTCGCCGCAACTCATGCCGGTTTCGGCAATCACCAGCAGCGCAACGCCGCGCACGTGCGCCAGTTTGAGGGCGGATTTGGCATTGACGGCGTGGAAGACCTCCTCGACGGCGGCCTCTTCCGGGCGGTGTTGCGAAATGACTTCGCGAAGCCCGGCGGCAATCATGGCCAGGCGCGCGGAGAGAGGATTACGCGGGCTGGTGCGAATGGTGCCGGCGATGACGATAGTATGGCTGCGTCCATCGCTGTCGATGATGCCGTAGCCGGTCCGTTCGGTTCCGCAATCGATGCCGAGTACGCGCATCAGAATATGGCCGCCTCAGGCCTGCATCGAGGCCAGTTCGCTCTCGTCGATATCAAAGTTGGAGTAGACGCTCTGCACGTCTTCGTGCTCTTCCATGGCATCGCTCATGCGCAGCATGGCCGCGGCGTTCTTGCCTTCCAGTTTCACCAGATTCTTGGGAACCATGGCAATGGAGGCCTCCAGGTTAGGGATGCCCGCCTTGGTGATGGCCTCGAGCACCGCTTCATGTTGTGCGGGGTCGGACAGGACAATCCAGTTGCCTTCGTTCCGGATGTCGTCGGCGCTGGCTTCCAGCGCAATCTCCATCAACTGCTCTTCCGTCGCCTTGTCTTCCTCGATCACGATCTGGCTTTTTCGCTCAAACATCCAGGCCACGCTGCCGACTTCACCAAGGTTGCCGCCATTCTTGGAGAACATGTGACGGATTTCGCTGACGGTGCGATTGCGGTTGTCGGTGGCCACGTTCACCAGAATAGCCGCGCCGCCCGGGCCATAGCCTTCGAAAGTAATTTCGTCGATCTGGCCGCCTTCCAACTCGCCGGTGCCTCGCATGACGGCGCGCTTGATGTTGTCGGCGGGCATGCTGACCGCTTTGGCGGCGGTGATGGCGGTGCGCAGGCGCGCGTTGCCATCCGGGTCGCCGCCGCTGCGGGCGGCGATCATGATCTCTTTGATGAGGCGCGTGAACACTTTGCCGCGCTTGGAATCGAGCGCGGCCTTCTTGTGCTTAATGGTCGCCCATTTTGAATGTCCTGACATGGTAATCCTCGAAGCGGAGAGAGAGACATCAGAGAGTCCCTTTGATTATCGATATATCAGGATAACAAAGGCGGCGAGGCGAGTCTAGGGATGCCCGCCCCTTCCACTCCATCCACAATGCCAGGAAGCGGTCTACTCGAACGGGATATCCACTTCAGGTAGCTGCCGGGTGCCGCTGCGTTCACGCTGGAACAGGAGATCAACCGCGGCTTCCTCGGCCACGTTCAACAAAGCACCGTTGGTCAGCCTGTCCCAACCTCTCGCTTTAGCTGTGATGACGGTGTGGCCGCGAAGGGCACGGGCAACGCCCTGTGGTGCTCCGTGGTCAAAGAGAATGAGCATCGACGGGTACGGAAACCGGAGCCGGTGCTGGCGCTTTAAGGCTCTGCGCCACAAATTCAAGCACGGCTGTAATCTGCTCCCGTGTCACGTCGAATTGTTCCATCACTTCTTCGACGCTCAAATCTTCCAGGTTCTCGATGACCGTAGCAACGGGCAACCGTGTGTCCCTGAACACCCACGCGCCGCTCACCTTGCCGGGGATGCTCTCCACCGCGGGGCATTGCGACCAATCCAGACTTGCCATAACGAGGCCTCCCTTCTAGAGTACACACTCAAAAGCCAACCGGCCTTGAACACCCGTCTCGGATGTATCCTGTACCATAGGGTATGAGACAGTTTGCGGCACTTGGATTGATGCTGATCTACACGGCCGCCGGATTATCCGGGGCAAGCGATTTTCCCGAGATTCAAATGAAGGTTGTCGTCGATGGGCTGGCTTGGCCAACTTCCATCACCCACGCCGGAGACGGCACTGGCCGTCTATTCGTGCTGGAACAGGCTGGGCTGGTTCGCATCATCGACCATGGCGTATTACAGGCAAAGCCATTTCTAGACATACGGGATCGTGTGACGCGGTTATCCGGATCCTGCTGCGATGAGCGCGGGCTGCTGGGCATCGCTTTCCCTCCCAACTACAAAGAGAAAAAGTATTTCTATCTTTACTATACCGGGATCGACAATGGAATTATTGTTTCCCGCTTTTCGGTGGGGGATGACCCGGACCAGGCAGAGCCCGCCTCCGAGACGATGATCCTCCAGGTGGAACACTTTTACGAGAACCATTTTGGTGGCCACTTAGCCTTCAGTCCGGTGGATGGCAAGCTTTACCTCAGCGTGGGTGATGGGGCTGGCGGCGATGATCCGCTCCATAGCGGCCAAAATCCCACCGGCTTCCTTGGGAAGATCCTCCGCATCGATGTCGAAAACAACAGCAGAGAAGTTGAAATTGCCGCCATGGGGCTTAGAAATCCATGGCGTTTTTCCTTTGACCGCGCCACTGGCGATATGTACATTGGCGATGTCGGGGAGAATTCGCGGGAAGAGATCAATTTTCTCCCGGCGGGCATTGAGAGTATTTTGAACTTTGGCTGGAGCAGGATGGAGGGGAGCCTCTGCCTGGATGAGGAAGGCTGCGACGATTTGAGCCTGACTCCGCCAATCATCGAATACACCCATGAGGAAGGGTGCGCGGTGACGGGAGGGAACATGTACCGCGGGTCCAGCTTCCCGGAACTGAATGGTATATACCTGTACGCGGACTTCTGCTCGGGTAAGATTTGGGAAGCAGCTTGGCGCGATGGGAAGTGGGAGTCCTACCTGGCCTTGCCGTTCGGACACGACCTGTCCGCCTTTGGCGAGGATGAGGCGGGCGAGGTCTACGGACTGCATTTTACGCAAGGCGTCGTCTATCAGATCGTTGTTCCAATGGCCGGCGCGGCGAACTGAGGGCCGCTGTCGCGGTTCTGATGGTTGCTGCAACAATCAGCCGTGCTCGTTCAATTCAAACGGTCAAGGGTCTGTCCTGATCCAAGTTTATCTCACGCGAACTTCTGCCCACCGCGAGTTCGAATGCTGAACTGAGGTGGAGGTAGGTTGCATTTAACTCATGAGTATGAGGCCGTCGAGCCAACTGAGGAAAATTCGAAAATGGTACTTACAAAAGCGGAACTTATCTCTTCCTTGCAGCATGAAGTCCAGATTCTGGTGCACCTGTGCGGCAAGGTTCAGCCGACGATGATCGACTACCGACCGACGTCCAAGCAGCGCAGCACCATCGAACTGTTGCGATACTTGACCGCGGCGGGGCGTGGGCTGGTGCCTTCGATCCAGGCTGGGGCGCAGCAGGGAGAGCTGTGGGGAATCCTGGAAAAACAGGCGGCAGCGATGGACTTCGACGCCGTGGTGAAGAGCCTGGAGGCCCTGCCGGTGTATTACGCCGAGGCCGTAGGTGCGTTTTCCGACGAAGAAGAATTCCGTAGCGAACTTGACTTGTTCGGACCTACCGCAGGGAAGAGATCTCGCGGCAAGTGACTGGTCGATTATGTCCTGTGCCTCCATGCGGCATACCGCACTCATCTATTCTGCTATCTGAAGGCGTGCGGCCGCGAGGAATTGAACACCATGAACCTGTGGGAGGGCGTCGACATGAATATGTAGGAACGAAAATACGAGTTGTAAACCGATCGTCAGCGCCGAAGGTATGTTGAGTTCAACGGACT
>JAENWC010000195.1 GCA_016650235.1 Terriglobia bacterium | reverse complement strand
TCTGGATCGCGGCTGACGCGCCACTCGCGATTGCCGCGCGCGTACCAGGTCCGCGGCTTCTTCCAGGTATGGGCGAAGCGGTCGAGTTCGTCCCCGGCGATGTCGGCCTGGCTGAGGTCGAAGGTTCCCAAGCCGCGGGCGGCGCCCATGTGTAGGAAGTCGATGTCGCCGGGACGGAAGCCTAGGAGAGTGGCGACGGCGGCGTCCACCGCGACGGTGTCTTCGCCGGCCAGTACGATGTTGTGGCGGAGCATTTGGTCCTGCTGGTTGTTGTTGTGCTCGGTGGTTTGCAGGCCGCGAATGGCGTCAACGACATTGTAGTCGGGTGGATGGAAGGCGGCGAGGTCGGCGATGAAGGAGTCGATGCGCGTATCGACCGAGTGCCTGCTGTGTAGGACGGAATTCCAGAACTGGCCGGGTACGGCGTACATGACGCGCGGAGCCGTGCCCACGTAGCTTTTGAAGCAAGCGGTGATGCCGCAATTCTCGTGGACTTTGGCCACCGGGACCGTGATTAGGAAGTCGCAGTCGCGGATCGTGTTGGTGATGAAGTAGCGGCTCACGTTGGAGTAGGAGCCGGTGCCGTTGAGCTTCGGGACCTCGATCTGAGTAGGTTTGCCGGAAGGATCGCGGACGCAGTCGTAGCAGAGATCCACGTAATCGAACTTCTTCGAAGGGTGCTTGGCGGAGAACTCTTTGAGCATATCGGCGATACTTCCGCCGGCGCCAGGGAACTCCTTGCCGCCCCAATCGAAGTTGTAGGCATCGCGGCGGACTCCATTCTGCGTGACGACGTTGTCATTGATTGGATCTTTGATGCGGCGATAGCTGCCGCCTTCTGCGATCGTGATGCGGGCAGCCTTTGACTTTTCGGCGACGTATTCCAGCACCGCGCGGATGACGCGCAGGTCGGTGGTGTCGCCGGTTCGATAGCCGCTCTGGCTCATCAGGAACACCAGGTTCGGCTTGATCACCACCCACGAGCCCGGCTTGATCTTGGCTTCGAGGCTGCCGGCAGCCGGCCGGCCGTACTCGATGGCTTTCCAGACCATCTCGCGGACTTGAGGGTAGTCAAGTTCCTGGTTGGGGCCGGCCCTCCTTGAGAGCTTTGCGTGAGTGGATTGGACCAAGCCGACCCGCGGCTTGGCGGCGGACATTGCTGGGAACGGGGCGGCTACAAGGGCGGAGGTCCCGGCTATCACTAACTGGCGGCGAGTAAGAGGGTGGATGGCCATCGATGTGCTCCTATTGGCAGTATAGTGGGCGTAGTGGGATAAAACAAGTTAAACAGGTCCTATTAGCTGCTTTCTGTCTAATACGATTTGTCGTTCTTCCAATTGCTGAAACAAGTAACCGATTCGTGATAGCGTAAGCGAACCATGAAGCTGAAGGTCCCCGTCTTCTTTGTCCTCCTGTTCTGCGTGACAGTCTCGGCGCAGCTAATTCCCGGTCCGGTCAACGGGTTCCGTCTTGGCGAGTCAGTGTTGATTTACGGAGACCCGTCGGGGAAATTCACCAGCGCCAGCCACGTTCTGCTGACCCATGCCCGGCGGGACCTCACCTGGGCCGCGGCGGCCTCCATCCGCAACGGCGCGGCACCCATCTATCCGGAAAGGGAGCGCGAGCTTTTTGAAAACCCGGCCGCGTTCTGGAGCCGCTTCACAGCGGCCCGTTTTCACGACTACGCGCAGACCGGCACCAAGGTCCCGTCAGAGCCTATCGGAAAGGGCCGCGCCGTCAAGGGCGGCGACGCTTTCACCCTCGACGCTCTCCGCATCGAAGTCCTGGACACGCCCGGATACACTCCCGGTGCCGTGTCGTATCTGTTCGAACAGGGTGGCCGCCGTTTTGCCGCAACCGGCGATCTCATCTACGGCGACGGCCAGCTCTACGATCTCTATAGCCTCCAGGACGCGGTCCCTGAAGCGAAAGCTCGCGGATACCACGGCTACGCCGCCCGCGCTGCCGGCCTGATCGCGAGCCTCCGGCTGATCGCCGCGCGCCGGCCCGATGTTCTCATTCCCGCCCGCGGCCCGCTCATCACAAATCCTCAGCAGGCCATCGGCAAACTTATCCACCGTCTGCAAACCGTCCTCCGCAGCCACTTCTCCACCGACGCTTTGCGTTGGTATTGGGGAGACGACAACCTGCGCATCCGCGCCGGCAAAATGCTCGATAATCAGATGCCGGACTGGATGCCCATGGCCGAGCAATCCAAACTCCCGGAATGGGTGGTCCCCATTTCCAACTCGCGCCTGATCCTGTCCCGTGACGGCCCGGCCTTTCTGGTCGACGCAGGCTACCGCCAGATTGTCCCGAAGTTGGAATCCCTCCGCTCCGAAGGCCGCTTCTCCAAACTGGAAGGACTCTGGATCACGCACTATCACGACGACCACACCGATCATGCCGCCGAAGTTGCCCGGAGCTTCTCCGCTCCTGTCCACTTCACTGCGCGGATGCGCGAGATCCTCGAACACCCGGCGGCCTTTCGCATGCCCTGCCTCTCCACCAACCCCATCCGCAACCAATCGCCGGAGCCGGACGGCCGCTCCCAACGCTGGCACGAATTTGAGCTGACCTTTTTCGACTTTCCCGGCCAGACTTTGTATCACGGAGGCCTTCGCGTGCGAAAGGACTCCGGCGAGACTCTCTTTTTCGCCGGCGACTCGTTCACACCCTCCGGCATGGACGACTACAGCCTGCAAAACCGCAATTTTTTGCGCGAAGGCGCCGGATATCTCTACTGTCTGAATGTGCTGGAGAGGGAAGCCCGCGCGGCCTGGCTGATCAACCAGCACGTCGAGCCCATGTTTCGTTATACGCCGGATCAGTATAAAAGGATGCGCGAGGAGATCGCCCGCCGGGCCGAGGCCCTTGGCGATCTGTTCCCATGGCCCGATCTCAATTTCGGAATCGATGAATCCTGGGCCCGCATCTACCCCTATGGGACGGAAGCGAAACCGGGCGAGCCGGTTCACCTGGAAGTACGCATCTTCAACCATTCGCCGAATCGGGAGACATACGAAGCCGCCTGGAACCTGCCTCCCGGTTGGAAGCTGCTCCGCTCCGGCAAAAGCGTCGTGCTCGCTCCGCGAACCGAAGGAAAGGTCACCGCCGATCTCCAGCCCGCCGGTGCTGGCCTTTACATCGTCACCGCTGACGTCGCCTTCCGCAATCGCCGATTGAAGGAATGGACCGAAGCGATGATCGAGGTCAGGTGAAGCTTGACAGGCTGCGCTTCTCTGGTCTCACGAGAATCTAATGATACTTGTCCCAAGACCCTCGCGCCGGCTCAGTGCGTAAGTTTGACGGGAGCCAATTCTCTCTCAGTCACCTCCGTTTTCCGGCTCGCGATGCTGTCTCCATAATGGAATCGCCCTTCATTTCGAGAACAACATCACGGCGCCGCATAGGACCGGGCCCGCTGAGAACTTCGCAGCGCCAGACTCTACTGCCGCCGGTACAACGTCAACAGGTAATGCTGGCCACGAAGAACGTATTCGTAGATCAGCTTTCCGCCGGTATCCAGCCGCCCTTTGCCGGATCGCCCGGAGAGCGAGAGTACGCCGCCGTTATACTCCCAACTCCCGGTCTCGCGCCCCCAGTCGTAGGTCTTGTCCGGATGGAGCTTGAGCCAAGGCTCCTGTCTGCACGAGCGGCCGGTATAGGCCCCGGCGTTCATTGACTGGCATGCCCACGTCCCGGTGATCGGACCAGCCACAGGATCAGTGCCACTTGCAGCGCTGAGCATCAACAACAAAGTTACAGCGGCAATCATGATTATCCTCCCTGTACTTATCGGCGAAGGCCGGCTATTCCGTTAGGGGGGAATCGATTCGGAGGCGATTGCAGAGCGGCAAGGAACGCTGCCTTCGCCCGTTGGTTTGCCGGCCTGACCGGCGGTTTTCCCAAGATCGTTTTCACCAAAACCGCTTGCTACAATACGCGCGCTGGTCGGTTGCGAAATTACGTTTCTACAGCCACTTGCTGAGCCGCGGCCAGAGGAAGCGGCTGGCCAAATCAATTTTGCGCCGAAGCTGCCTGCCTTCAAACTGTGGCGCGATTCGCAGCTTTCTCGATCCCGGCGCCGGTCTCTTCGCTCCGGGGAAACCCCCGCTTCCTTTGTTCCCGGCGGTTTTTGGAGTAGTCATCTGAGTCCCTGTTGCGCCTATCCCATTATGAATCTGTACCGATAAGAGTACAGTGCTGGTCCTTCCGAAAATGACGGGCAGGTTAATCACGGCCTTCCTGCTGCTGACGGCGGCATCGTTTGCAGCCGAACTCGCCCTGGACCGCTTATTCCACCTGACCCATCTTGAGGATGAGATCCTAACAGCCGTGCGCCGAGATCGAAAACGTGCTGCCAATCTCGAATGCTGTCGTTCTTACCGGCTGCTGAAAGACCGCGCCGAGTTCTCCAACACACTTCGACCTGTGTTCGTCTCGGGGAGCCAAACTCTTACCATCATCACAATCGCCGCGGATCACCCAGGACACGGAGCGGGAAGCCCACTTCGCTGTTGATCTTCATGGGCGCCGCTGTCTCCTTCAGCCGCGCGGTTCAGCGCTCCTTCACAGTCGCCAATCCACTTCAGTGGACCATGAATCAGGCCCGCAACTTCGCGGGCGTCGGCGGAGGCTTTCGTGTGGCAATCGTCGCAGAAATATAGCCACGCCGAAAAGAACCGGTCGTCCATGTTGGAGAACACCCGGGGACCGCCTGAAATCATCATCAGGTGCGCTCCTCCCGATGTTGGGCGATTGACGAGTAAGTGGGAGCAAGTCATAACGATTTCTCCGGCCCGCGGCTGTTGGTCGGTCTGTGTTTTCATTCGCGTGACTCCTCTGGCCACCAACGTTAATTGGTAAGCACTGTTTTGCTCTACGGAGCATACCGCCTCACACCCGTGGGCGCAATGGGCTTGCCGGCCCCGGCAGTCTGCCGCTCAACTCGAAAGACCAAATTTAGCTCCATGGTGGGATCAATCACAGGAAAGGCCGGCGTCGACAAGAGCGCTCTTCTGTAGGGCGTGCATAACAACAGCGCTGCCCGCGTCGGCACTCAGGCGTTGGCCTCGCACACCTCATACGGTTCTAAGCACAAAGGAATTCGTCGCATCTCGTCTCGACGCGGCAGCCGCAGTGTTCGGTTCCGCGGCGAGTTGGTTGGGTCGGAGGATCACGGGTTGGTCGTCGCGCACGCGAGCGCGGCGCCGCTCCATCAGCCCTCGCGGGGCCGGCGTCGGGCATCGAGGCGCCCGATCGCGACCAGGATGCCGAACAGGATGCCCTCCGGGCGCGGTGGGCAGCCGGGAATGTAAACGTCGACAGGGAGGACTCGGTCGACGCCGCCGGCGCTGGCGTATCCCTCCCCGACAATGCCCCCGGAGGCGGCGCAGGCTCCCACGGCGATCACTACGCGCGGGTCGGGGATGGCCTCGAATGTGCGATGGACGGCGGTCTCCAGGTTGCGCGTGACCGGGCCAGTCACCACCACCCCATCCGCGTGGCGTGGGGAAGCGACGAAGTCGATGCCGAGGCGACGAACGTCATAAACGGGGTTCAGGAGGGCAGCGAGTTCCCAGTCGCAGGCGTTGCAGGAGCCGGCGTCGAGGTGACGCAGGTGCAGTGACCGGCCGAGCACATTGTGTATCTCGGACGAGATGCGGGCGGCCTCGGCGTCCCGGTCGCGTGATGGTGCCGGTGCTGTGACTGCGGGGTCGTCGGCCACCACCTCGATCCGCAGGTCGTCGCGGCTATGCGCCGCGAGCTCGAAGTCTCGTCCCATGGAGACCGCGTCTGCCCATGGGTCCTCGGCACACCGGCCGCAGAAAATGCACCGCGCCAGATCGAGACCGGCGCGGCGGCCTGCCGCGTCGAAATGTTCAGAGATCGCACCCGCGGGACAGACGGAGGGAGGCGGTAGGTGGCTACCGGCGCGAAGCACGGGCGACCCGCGAAAACGATCCGGCGGCACGCTCTGCGCCGCGGGGTAGCGGACTGTGACCACCCCGGTGCGAAGCGCGTTGATGAGGATTTGCAGCATGTCAGCGATCCGTGCACGAGTAGCAGAGCTCGAAGCTCTTGTTGACTAAAGGGAAGTCCGGGACGATCGCCGTCTCGGCGGCCAGCGCCACGGCCGGCCAGTTGTGGTAGCTCGGCGACCGCAGGTGGTATCGCTCCACGCGCCCGCCCGCATCGGTGCGAAGCCAGTGGACCGCTTCGCCTCGCGGCGACTCGATGGCCGCGATCCCGATCCGCCCGCCCGGCAGCGGCTCCGCGAGGGCCGCCTCCAACGGCCCCCGTTCGAGCCGCTGGACGAATTCTCCGATGAGGCGGATCGACTCTCTGGCTTCGAGCGCGCGAACGGTCACGCGAGCCATCGCGTCGCCTTCGAAGACGGTTGCGACTTGCAGGCCGGGCGGCTCGGGGCCGGCGAAAGCGCCGTGGGGATGGTCCCGTCGCGCATCGCGGTCCACGCCGCTGGCCCGGGCCGCCACTCCAGCCACCGCGAGGTCCACTGCAGCCTGGTGTTGGAGGATGCCGGTGTCGTCGAGCCGATCAACAATAGACGGGTTGGCTTCGATGCGCCCCATCAGGCCGTCGAGCCCGGACAGCGTGTCCTGGAGCGTGCCGGCGAGGGCTCCCAGAAGGTCGGCCGGCAGATCCAGGTGCACGCCGCCCGGAACCACGAGTCCACGCAGGAAGCGATTGCCGGTGAGCCGCTCGTTCATCTGCTGGAGCCGCTCCTGCAAACGCATCCCTGTGGCGGTGCCGTAGTGGAATGCGGCGCCGGCGCAGATATTGCCGATGTCGCCGACGTGGTTGTACACCCGCTCCAGTTCCAGAGCGATGCCCCGGATGAGCCGGGCGCGCGGCGGGGCGTCGACCCCGGCAATCTGTTCGAGCGCCTCACAGTAGCCCAGGCCGTGCGCGACCGAACAGACGCCGCAGATACGCTCCGCGACATAAAAGGCGTCGAGCGGCGAGAGCCCCTCCATCCGCTTCTCCATCCCACGATGCGTGTAAAAGAGGCGCGCGTCGAGATGGAGCACGGTCTCGCCGACCGATGTGAAGCGGAAGTGACCCGGTTCGATGATGCCGGCGTGGATCGGGCCAACGGGGATCTCGAAGACGCCCTCGCCCTCGGCGGCCAGATGCGGGAACTCGCCGGCTGGCTCAACCGGGACGCGGCGCGACCCGTCGAAGGCCTTACGGAGTGGGAACACGCCCTGCGGCCACCCGTCGTGGACTACGAGCGGGCGGGGATCGGGGTGCCCGGCGGGGACGATCCCGAACAGGTCCTGCATCTCGCGCTCGTGCCAGTTTGCGGCCGGCACCGTCCTTGTCAGGGAGGGCACCTTCGGACGCGCCGCATCCACGGAAACCAGCAGCGTCACGAACCGATCCGGGCCGCCGGGGGTGGTGGGTTCGAAGACGTAGCGCACTTTCAGATCACCGTCCGGCGTCTCCGTCTCGTCGGTCGCCACCACCGTGGCCAACGTCATCGAGTGCGGTCCGATGAGTACGGCGGCCGCCGCTGGGAGATCGTCAGCGCGGCCGAGGCGCACCGTGAGGTCCGGCGGGCGCGGGCCAGTATCCGCATCGACAGAGCCGGCCGCGCACGCCCGCAGCGCGTTCATGAGGGCAGGGTCAGCCAATGATGACCTCCGTGGCGCGCTGGAGGAGCCGGTCGAAGCTCTCAGGAATGGTGAGACCGAGTAGCACCATGATCGCCGCGAGCAGCATCATCCCCAGCAGCGGGGACCAAGTCTCGGGCTCCCGCCCCACCGCCGCCGTTGGCTCGCCGAAGGCCATCGCGCCGGCATGATGGAGCAGGCCGGCGAAGATGACGACGACCATCGTGAGGAAGATCGCGATCACTACCCAGTGACCCTGGCCGATCCCGGCGCGTAGCACCATCAGCTCGCTCACGAAGATCGAGAACGGCGGCACGCCGGCCAGCGACAGCGCCGCGAGCATGAGAAGCGTGGCGCCGATCGGCGCCACGCCCAGCAGGCCCCGGATGACCCGCATGTCGCGCGTGCCGTAGCGGGCGATGGC
>JAENWC010000194.1 GCA_016650235.1 Terriglobia bacterium | reverse complement strand
TTGACAGAGAGCTTGGCCGCGGATGGTGCGGCTTGGCTCTCATCCATAATCGACGCCTTCAACTGTTTGCTGTCAGGCCCTGCAAAGACGCTGGCGATCAGACGTTTGATGACCGGACGCGCCTCCGGCGTGAAGATGTCGCCGGGCTTCGCCGTCATCCGGGCCTCCCGCACCAGTTTTCCCAGGGCGCGCTGGTTCTTGTCGATCTGCTGTGGCGTGGCTTTCTTCGGCAGCTTCGGCAGCGATCGCTCGATCTTGTTGTGCAGGTCCACGTATTCTTTCACACGGTCGATCATGGTCGCGAGCGCCTGGGCGTCCGCCGGGCTCAGCGGCCCGACCACACGCTCGGTTGGCGGCGCCGACGCCGGCGAGGCAGTCGTGGCCGGTGGCTTAGGGGGTTTATCGCCGCCGGCACACGCGCTCAGCGCCAGGACGGCCGCCGCGACAAGACTGGCCACACAGATCCGCGAGCCGGCCAACCGCGTTCTATCTTTGCAAAAACTCATCTCTTATATTTCTGAATCGGAACTTCCATTTTGCTGTCCCGGTCACTAGCCAGTATACTCCCGATCGCTTCCGTCACATCGTCTTCCACCGGCCAGGGCACGGTGTACCAAATTGCTTCGGGGGCCCCGGCGCCGCTTTCCCCTGCTTGTTCAGCGATTCACCCTGTTTGGCGAGGGACTCCTCCATCACTGCTCGAATCGACGGGGCGCGAATAATAATGGCGGCGCATTGTAGAATGGTTGGCGGTAAATGGGAGGAAGTATGCGAGCTCTTACGAGGCGGCAGGTTATTTTCACGGCGCTCGGCCCGACTCTCGCCCGCGCACAGGGCAACGCGGCCCGTAAGATCGACTTCCATGTCCATCTCGGCCGCGATTCCGCCAGCATGCGCCAGGTGGCTCGCGACAAGCTGCCCGATCTCGTGAAGTACCTGACGGGCGAGATGGACCGCAACCACGTGCAGAAGTCGATGATCGTGGCCGTCGAGCCGCTGTTCCCCACTGACCTCTATCTGGAAGCTGCAAAGCTCGCGCCGGAGCGGCTTTTGGTGGCCTGCTCCGTGATTCCGCGTCCCATCAGCCGCGCCGTGGACCAGTTGAAGGCCTACCAGAAGGCTGGCGCCCAGGCGCTGAAGCTTCAGCCCGCACAGTATGACCCGAACGACCCCGCGGTCGAGCGGCTGGTCTATGAAGCGGTGCAACTCCGCATGCCTGTGCTGTTTCATCACATGGATACACCTAAGACGTTCCCGGCCATGCTGGGCCACTTCGCGAACACTTTTGCCGACGGCAACTTCGTGGTAATTCACTTCGGTGGAGTCTATGGATTCCAGGACGTGCTGCCGCTGACACGGCTGAACAATGTGTGGCTGGAAACCTCGACGGCGTTCGCGCGCGTGGTGAACAGCCCCATGCGGAGCGCGCTCGACTTCCTGGTGGACGAGAAACGGCTGGACCGGCTGATTTTCGGATCGGAATTGCCGAACGAATATCAGACCGTCTGCGGCGCGGTGGACAAGCTCCTGGGCCCGAACGCCTCGCCGGACCTGGTGAAGGCCGTCTACCGCGGCAACGCGGACCGTCTGCTGCGGATCAGCGTTTCGGCGAGCGTTCTTTCCGAGGAGCAGAAGCGCGACCGGAATGCGAAGGTAGCGGACGTGTTCACGGCAATGGGTGTGAAAGAAGGCGCGCAGGTTGCGGAAGTGGGCGCGGGAGATGGGTTCTGGGTAGTGCGGCTGGCGCCGAAGGCCGGCAAGGTTTTCGCCGTGGACATCCGGCAGCCTGCCGTCGACCGCCTTCGGAAGCGCATTGAGGAGGACGAGATCGGCAATGTGACCGTCATCCGCGGCGAGCAAGCCGATCCGAAGTTGCCGAAAGGCGCTTTGGACGCCATACTGATCGTGAATGTCTACCACGAATTCAAGGACCCGAAGCAATCGCTCACGCGCATGGCCGAGGCCTTAAAGCCGGGTGGCCGCTTGGTGGTGATTGACGGCATCGAGAAAAAGGATCCCACGCGCCCGCGGGAGGAACTCTCGGAGAACCACGAGTTCACCCCGAACTTCGTGGAGGCTGATGCGCGGGAGGCCGGCTTTGAAATTGTGGAGCGGCGCGATCCGTTCTATAGCGAGGGTGTGCGTGAGCACTGGATGGTGGTGGCGCGCAGAAAATAGCCAGCCGGCCGAATAGCGAGATTTCTCTTCGTGTAGGCTTGGGGGAGCCAAACTCTTTCCCGCAACGTCTTGGCTGCATTTGCTACGCTGCGCCAGAAGTGCGCGAGTGGCGGACCTTCTAACCATATCCCGGCGGAAAAGCCGCGCGCGAGAGAGTCAATCAGGTGCTGGGTGATCAATTCCAAGTCCAGCCCCTCATCCAACTCGCAAAGTTCTCCGCGGTCCTTGGGAAGGCCAAGCCTCCATCTCCCCGCCTGTTTTGATGTATCATGCGGCGAGAACAACGACGGAAAGGAAACAGGTCATGAAACGACTCTTCACTGCAATTCTGCTCGTGGCAGCCATGGGATTGGCCGCGGATAAGAAGATACTGATGGAGGCCTCGAGCCGGCAGAGCTGGGTATCGAACGACGCCGCACTGGCGAAATACCGGGCCGCGGCCGGCACGGGAGCCGATGTCGTGGTGGCGCGGTCACCGGAGGAATTCGCGCGCGAGGTGGCCAATGCCGACGCGGTCATCGGCGGGATCAGCAAGGAGCTCTTTCCAAAAGCGAGAAAGCTCAAATGGGTGCAGACCATCAGCGCCGGCGTGGAGGCCTATTCGTTCTGGCCGGAGTTTGTCCAAAGTAATGTGCAGTTGACCAATTGCAAGGTGGTGCAGGGTCCGACGATCGCCGACCATGCCTTTGCCATGCTGCTGGCGCTGACTCGCGGGCTATACGAGTACATCCCGAACCGGTCCAAGCAGGAGTGGGCACGGAACCGTTTGCCGGAAGGGATGACCGAGTTGCCAGGCATGACGGCCCTCGTCATCGGTGCGGGCGGTATCGGAACCCAGATCGCACAGCGCGCCCACGGTTTCGGGATGAAGGTGATCGGCGTGGACCCGCAGGACGTTCCCATCTCGAACTACTTTTCGGCCGTGGTGCCGCCGGACCGCCTCAACGAAGTGCTGCCTAAGGCGGACGTGGTGTTCGTTTCCGCTCCACTTACGCCGAAGAGCCAACATATGATCGCGGACAAACAGTTCGAGCTGATGAAGAAAGGCGCCTATTTCATCGCCGTTTCCCGGGGCAAACTATACGATAAGCAGGCGCTCGTCAAGGCGCTGGATTCAAAGAAACTGGCCGGCGCCGGTGTGGACGTGACCGACCCCGAGCCGCTGCCGAAGAACGATTCGCTCTGGAACTTCCCGAACCTGATCATCACGCCCCACGTGGCCTCGGCGGCCGAGGGTTCCAATGCTCGCAGAATCGGCGTGATTGAAGACAACATACGGCGATTCGCGCATGGGGAACCATTGACCCACGTGGTGGACAAAGCGAAGGGTTACTAGGCAGGTGGGCCTTCGCTGCAAATCCGGCTCCGATGGATACCAGCCAGCAGGATGCAGCGACCCGCGCGCCATCCGGCTGTGTTAACGACCCGGCAAAACTGCCTGCGGACTCATTTGGAATGCGGCTCCGGCATGGCCATCCGTCGGTGCGCGGGTCCGAGGCGGCCGAGTTCACTTTGGTGGTGGAGTTGTGCATGACCGCATTGCGAGGAATCATGTCCGGCATCTACACCAAAGCCGAGGAGTGGGGCTACTGGCCGGAAGGACGTCGCAACCCAATGTCGCGCGTCAAGATCGGGGAGAAGTGGACCGTGCGGCCGGAGCGGATTTTCACGGAAGACGAAACAGTCAAGGTGCTGGCGCGATTGAGCGACCCCAACTTGCTCATCATCGAAACCGCGCTCGCCACCGGCGCGCGCATCTCCGAGATCCTGGGCCTGACGTGGCAGCACATCGACCTCAAGGATGGCGTGATCCGCATTGTGCAGCGCAACTGGCGAGGCGACATCGATGATCCCAAGTCAAAGACCAGCAAGCGGCCTCTTACGTTGGGCAACTTGGCAGACCGCTACCGCGTAAAGGCCACTGCGGACAACGCACAGCCGGACAAGTGGGTCTTCGCCCGAACGGACGGCAGTGGCCTCCCGCTGTGGGATTCCGGAGTGCGCCAAGCCTTGAAGAAGGCGGCCGCCGCCGAAGGCTGCGACTTCCCTGGCCTCGGACCACATTCGCTTCGGCGGGCCTACATCACCTGGGTCCAGGAAGCCGGCGGATCAATCAAGCATCGAGGCGTCGAAGATGGCTGGCCACAGCACGGTACGGATCACCGAGGGATACACGAAGATCCAACTCAGCCGGCAAGCTGACCTCACGCGCCTAATACAGGAGAGGCTGGCGAGCGCGGGAGAGAAGCTTCCAGGCGAACACGGGGCCGACAGCGAGATCCCGGCACCGCCTTCCGCGAAGTTCGCCGAGCTGGATGGCCCCGTCGCCGGACCCCAGACCATACACTAAAGCGCCGGTCCGAACCGGAGGTCCTCTGGCCAAAACAAAGGCCGCATTACGCTCCGAGCATTTTCGCGCGGAAATTCAGTTGTCAAGGAATACTTGACCACTGCGCGAGGAGCAGCCTGATTGGCCGTTCGCGTAGTTGGAACCGCCAGACTCAAACATGCCCGCCCTCGTCAAGCAGCCCCTGGTACTGCTCTCGACTCATGGGGCAATCGACCAGTTCGAGAAATTGAAGCTTGGAGATGCGAACCTGCCTGGCCATTTCCTTGAGCAAGCCGTCCCCAAGGTCCTTCGTACTGCCGTGGCTTGTCTTGGTGCGGACCGTCATCTTCTTTCCATCCGCCGTCCAAAAGATGAACCAATGGTGGTCGCCATCGTCTTGCTGGAACCCTTTTTTCTTCAGTGCGGCTTCAACATCCCGCTTTGCTCTAACTGGCAACCGGCACCTCTTCCATGACGGCGAGGAGCCGGTATTTCAGTTCCAGCGATTTGGGGGACAGGTTCGCGTCTGGGGCCATCGCGTAGTGCTTCCAGACCACCACAAGATCTTCGGCTACCTCATCGAGCAGGTCACTAACGGTTCCAGCAAAGGCATCCAACCCAAGGCTCGGGTCTTCGATGCTGACAAACTGCGGATTGTCGTTGTTGAGGCGTGGTTGCAGGCGCACGGCCTCTTTGAAGCGCAGTCGCAGGCCTTCGTGCTCCACTTCGTTCACTTCCAGGGGCGAAAGATCCAGCGCCCCAATCGACTCCAGATCGAACATGTTTTTTATCTCGCCATTCTCGTCGCGGGAAACTCTGCCAGTGATTTGAATAGTCGACTTGCGGTTCTCAAGGAGAAGGTCTTCCATCGCGTCCTGGTAGGTTACCTT
>JAENWC010000193.1 GCA_016650235.1 Terriglobia bacterium | reverse complement strand
GTGGGATGCCGCCTCTGCCACAACGTATGCCCCGTCGAAAATTGCATCGCCATGGTCGAGGTTCCCTCCGGCCGTGAGCAGGTTACCTGGGGCGCGCTCGTAAAGTCGCGCCCGGAGGTCACAGAAGACTGGGACGCGATGTTGGAGTACCGCAAGAAAATGGGGATTCACATCCATTGACGGAGGTGTATCGATGCCGCTTCTGATTCGTAACGCCGACATCGTCAACGCGGAGTCCCGCAGCCGCGGTGACATCTACGTCGAGAACGAAACCATCTCCCGCATCGGGCAAAACCTGCAAGCTCCGCCCGACGCGGAAGTGATCGACGCAACGGGAAAGCTGGTCTTCCCCGGCTTCATCGATCCCCACGTGCACATCTATCTGCCGTTCATGGCCACCTTCGCCAAGGATACGCATGAGACCGGAAGCATCGCCGCGCTCATTGGCGGCACCACCACCTACATCGAAATGTGCTGCCCTTCCCGGATGGATGATGCCCTCGATGGCTACCGTCTCTGGAAGTCCAAAGCGGATGGCAATAGCGCATGCGACTACACCTTCCACATGTCGGTGACCAAATTTGAAGCGCGGACGGAAGCGCAGTTGCGTGAAATCGTCGCCGACGGCATCGCCTCCTTCAAAGTGTTTCTTGCCTACAAGAATTTCTTTGGCATCGACGACGGCGAGTTGTACCAGACGCTGCAACTGGCACGCAAACTGGGTGTGATTGTCACCGCGCATTGTGAGAACGCGGAACTGGTGGGACGCCTGCAGCAGAGCCTCATCGAGCAAGGCAAGACCGGCCCGGAATGGCATGAGCCGAGCCGGCCCGAGTCGGTGGAAGCCGAAGGTACACATCGCTTTGCCACCTTCCTCGAGATTACCGGTTGTGCAGGCTACGTCGTCCACCTGTCCTGCCAGCGCGCCCTCGATGCCGCAATGGCCGCCAAATCCCGCGGCGTCCGCCTCTGGATCGAATCCGTACTGCCGCATCTCCTGCTCGACAAATCCTACGCCGAACACCGCGGTGTGGAAGGCATGAAACATGTCATGTCACCCCCCCTCCGCCACCATCGCCATCGGAAGGTCTTGTGGGATGCGCTGGGGGCGGGCTTCATTGACACCGTTGGCACGGACCACTGCCCCTTTGATACCGCACAGAAGCTTTTGGGGAAGGATGCCTTTACCCAAATCCCCAACGGCATTCCTGGCATTGAGGAGCGTGTGAACCTCCTCTATACATACGGCGTCAAGTCAGGCGTACTTACCTTGCAGCGCTTCGTTGATGCGGCCAGTACACAGGCCGCCAAGCTGTTCGGCCTGTTTCCGCGCAAGGGAACCATCGCCGTGGGCAGCGACGCCGACCTTGTGATCTACGATACCGGTTATCACGGAACCATATCGGCCGCCACCCATCACACAAACTGCGACTACAGCGGTTTTCAAGGCATGATAATCGAGGGCCGCCCCGCCATCGTGACCGTGCGTGGAAAGGTGCAGGTGAGAGATGGCAAGTTTGTAGGCGAGCGCGGCCGCGGGCGCATGCTCCGGCGCGAACCTGGTTACTTCTAGACTAGCGCCACGCTGCGGGACGGAATACGGGGGTTAGCGGCGCGGGCAAGTTAGTCCGGCTTGCGCGTGTTCCAAAAAACACTTTTGAAAGTAGCGGCTTGGAGTTGTGAGGTCCTGGGCGCGGGTGAAACCACGCACAGGAGCGCAATAGCACACAGCGCAGGCCGTCAGATACTCAAGACAGGGCAAGGCGACTCCCGAATGATGCTGTACAACCGGGAACGCAGATTCCGGAACATTCCCTGCACGTGTCCACGCCCGAGGACCAGGAGGTCGCCTTTGCGCTCGCCTGCCTCCCGGCGCAACTCCAGGTCGATCCCCTCGCTCAGCACCGTTATCGCGGCAGCGACGCCGAGGTCACGCTTGATCTCCTGCAACCTATCGCGCGCCGCATCCACCAGTTTCTTCCGGTAGGGTTCGAAGTCGACGTCATAGACACCAGGCACCCGTTCGATGGAATGAATAATATGCAGCTTCGCGCCATACGAACTAGCGATCGAGGCGGCTGCCTTCAGCACGGCCGGCGCCTCATCGGAGAGATCCAGCGCACACAGGATTGACTGGTAAGGAACTCGCGGAGTGTGCTCGGGCAGAGTGGCATGGGCGTCGGTCCAAACGGCACAATTCACGTCATGCAGCACCTTGCTGGTGACTGAGCCCAACAGCAGCCGCCGGAATGTGCCATGCCCACGCGTAGGCATCATCACCAGATCGATCCGTTCCTGCGTAGCGGTTTCTTGAATCACCGCCGCCGGATCCCCTTTCTCGACAATCCTCCGCGCATTGAGCCCGGAGAAGTGCTGTGCATCGAATTCACGGATCCGCCTCTTTTGCATCGTGCGAAGCTCGGCTTCCGGAATCACGATCGGGTTCACCCCGGATGCATAGCCGAGCTCGCCGTAGTAATAGAGGGGCGGCAGCTCAAATGCGTGCACGAGAATGAGCTCAGCCGACCAGTGCCGGACCATGTCCTTCACGTGCGGAGTGATGGTTTGGCAGGCCTCCGAGAAGTCCACCGGAAACAGAACACGTCGAAATGGCAGCATTGGACCCTCCTTTTCCCCCTGCGGGTTCTGCCAGAGCACGTAGCATACCGCTGTAGCAACCGCTTCGAGATCGACCTCTCGGCGCGAGGCTAGCAGCAGCGGCACACAGGAATGTTCACAGGGCACCTGCGGTCAGACCGCGAGCTCCACCATGTGGTCGTGAACCTCGCGCACGCCGGGCACGCTCTGAACCTCCTCAGCCAGTTGGCGACCGTTGCTCCGCGGAACCGTTCCGCTCAGCGTCACCACGCCGTCCAGCACAGTAGTTTCGATGGTGTGGGCGTGTCTGGAAACATGCCCGATGCGGCTGCGCACGCGGTCGTAAAGAACCGCGTCATCGACGGCTTGCTGCCCGTAAAGCGACGCCTTGGCTTGGGCTAGGTTACCCTTCGCGCGGTGAACAATATCCTCGACTTTTCCAGCCAGTTTACGGCCTTGACGTTTGACCGCTCCGGCCGCTTGTTCCTGCATGCGCGTCCGGCGCGCCTTGCCGCGGTCCGGATCGCATAGATACATGACTGTGGCGCCGACGGCAGTTCCGGCTGCCAGGGAGAGGCCGGCGATCCAATAATCACGGGTGAGGCAAGCTGGCTGGGGGTTTGCTTCGGAATGTCCTTCTTGTCGAGTCATACAACGACCTCCTTGGAAGTTCTCCAATAGAGTGTTGCACGTCGAATTCCAAAGCCTCCGCCGGAGTTGGCCCGACAAATGCACTGCAAAGCCTGAGATGAGACAATCCGAACGTCTGTTGCGCGAAGGTTTGCTGTCCGTGCCGGGGGTGGGCAGCGGAGGGTTCGAAGTTGTTAGTCTCCAGGCAGGTACCGACCACTTTCTACGGATGGACCCATACTCGGCCGCGGTCGCTTTTGTGTGCGGCCTCATAGACGTGAAGGGCGATCTGGTCGAAGCTGTCCGCTACCATCTCGCCCGCACACACGATGGCTGGCAGCGCCAGTTGTTGGACGCCATCTGCCGGTGGGCGCCGTGGCAAGTCGCACAGCGGTGGCAGAGCCGAGCCGCGGCGGCGCGCAATATCCGGTTTCACTACGATCGTTCCAACGGTTTTTACCAGCAGTTCCTGGACGCGAATCTCGTTTATTCCTGCGCCTACTTTCAAGATCCTGGTGACTCGCTGGACCAGGCGCAGGATCGCAAGCTCGATCAAATCTGCCGGAAGCTCAAACTGCAGCCGGGTGAGCGGTTTCTGGATATCGGGTGCGGTTGGGGCGCTCTGATTCTCAAGGCCGCCGATAAGTACGCAGCCCAGGCGCTGGGCCGCACGTTGAGCCACCACCAAACCGAATACGCGCAGGAGCGGATTCGAGAGCGGAGTTTGTCCTCTGTCGCCTCGGTCTGTGAGGGTGATTACCGCGATGTTGTGGGCGAGTTCGACAAAATCGCCTCTATCGGGATGTTCGAGCACGTGGGCGGCGCTCGATTGGGGGACTATTTCCGGAAAGTCTACAGTTTACTGGCGCCGGAAGGGTTGTTCCTGAATCACGGAATCACCAGGCCAGCATCCATCCACAGCGATGCGCAAACTATGTTCATCGCCCGCCGGGTTTTTCCGGGAGGCCAGATCGTGCAACTGGAGGAGGTGGTTCACGCCGCCGAGGGCGCCGGCTTCGAGGTGATCGACGTGGAGAACCTGCGCAGACATTATG
>JAENWC010000192.1 GCA_016650235.1 Terriglobia bacterium | reverse complement strand
CGCGCAAACGAATGAGGCAGGCCGTTATACGCTGCCATATTTACTGCCCGGCACCTATGCGGTGAGCGCTGAATTGACCGGCTTCAAGCGTTTCGTTCAGGAAGGTGTGCAGATCCGCGTGGGAGAAACCACGGAGTTGGTCATCGCTCTGGAAGTGGGACAGGTAACCGAATCAATAGAGGTCTTGGCCACGACACCGCTTTTAGATACGACGAGCCCCTCGCTCGGCCAGGTGATCGACGAGCGGCGCATTCTGGAACTGCCTACACTGGCGGGCAACGCCTTTGAGCTGGCGCTGCTGACGCCCGGCGTGATGAACGGGACCAATCTGAGAGACCGCAAGCCGGCGTTCAATAACGGCAATTCTCAGATCTCCACCGATGGCAATGGGACCTACAACAATGAATTCCAGATCGACGGCGTGTCCAACACGTTTGCGGACGGGACTGCGCGGGCGCGAGTGGCATTTTCCCCGCCGCAGACCGCGATACAGGAGTTCAAAATGCAAACGGCCACCTACGACGCCAGCACCGGCCACACGATCGGCTCGGTGGTCAACGTGAGCACGCGCAGCGGCACGAACAGTTTGCACGGGGAAGGGCACTGGTTCGTGCGCAACCGGGCCTTTGATGCATATAATTTTTTCAACAACAAGACCAAAACAACGCCTCCCGTGTATCAGGACAATCGCTACGGCGCATCGGCCGGGGGCCCGGTCTACATCCCAAAGGTCTACAACGGCAAGAACAAGACGTTTTGGTTCTACGCCTGGGAAGCGAACAAGTGGATTGTTCCGGGTCAATTTACGGGGACTGTGCCGTTGCCTGAGCAAAGGCGAGGGGACTTTTCTCAACTACTGCGGCTCAACTCCACCTACCAGATTTACGATCCATTGACTACGGTGACCGCGCCCAATGGACGTTTCAGCCGGACTCCATTTGCCGGCAACATAATACCCGCCAACCGCCTGGACAAAGTGGGGACCTCGATTGTGAACCTCTATCCGGCCGCCAATCTGCCCGGCACCAGCGATGGGCGGAACAACTACTTCAACGGCGCGGTGCGATCATTGGAAGACTACTACGTACACATTGCACGAGTCGACCACGCCTTCAGCGAGAATCACAGAGTCTTCGTCCGGGTTCACTACGATTTCTGGGAAGAGGACAAGAACGATCATTTCGACAACCGGATCAACGGCATCATTCTCAATCGCATCAATCGAGGAGTTGCGTTGGACGACGTGCTGGTGATCAACCCGCAGTTGCTCTTGAATATTCGCTACGGCTTTACGAACCAGGAGTTCCCGGAGCGCCGCGTGACGCAAGGTTACGACTTGGCCTCGCTGGGATTTTCGCCCGCTTTGGTGAACCTCACGGATCGCGCGCTGGCGGTTGTTCCGCGAACTGCATTGGGCGCATATTCGACGATTCCGCCGTGGGAATCGGGCGATGGAACCAACTCCAGCATCACTCACAGCCTGGCCGCGAACTTCACACGCCTACAAGGCACGCATAACCTGAAGTTCGGTGTGGATTCGCGGCTCTACCGGGCATTCGGGAACCGTTTTCCAAGGCAGGCCGCGCCTGATTTTTCCTTCCCGAATACATATACAAGGGGTCCCCTTGATAATTCCCCAGCCGCGCTAGTCGGGCAAGAACTCGCATCGATGTTGCTGGGCATACCGGGCGGATCCATGGACCGTTCGGCCAGCTACGCCATTCAAGATAGCTTCCTCGGACTCTATATCCACGATGATTTCAAGCTCACCCGCACACTTACTTTGAACATGGGCCTCCGTTATGAAAAGGAATGGCCCGTGACGGAGCGCTACGACCGCCTCAATGGCGGATTCGATTACACCTTGGCCAGCCCGGTCGAGGCGCAAGCCAAGATCAACTATGCACGCAGCCCGATTCCCGAGTTGGCCCCGAGCGCGTTCCAGGTGAAGGGCGGCCTTCTGTTTGCCAACTCGGGCGGAGTGCCTCGCAATATTTTCACCGGCGAGAGCAATAACCTCATGCCGCGAATCGGTTTGTCCTGGATGGTCGATCCCAAGACCGTGGTCCGAGCCGGCTTCGGCATGTTCTATGACTCCATCGGCGTGAACAAATCAGACGCCATTCAAACTGGGTTCTCTCAGAGCACGCCGATTCAAGCCTCGCTCGACAGCGGACTCACCTACGTGGCCAGCAATGCGAATCCATTTCCCACGGGGCTGATTCCCCCGCTGGGCGCGAGCGGCGGCTTGTCGACCAACCTTGGCCAAGGCCTGGACTTCTACAACCGGGCACGAACCCATGCCTACTCGGAGCGCTGGTCCATCGGCGCACAGCGGCAATTCGGGGAGTTCCTCGGTGAGATCAGCTATGTAGGAAACCGGGGAGTTCGTTTGGGTATAGACCGGGAATTGAACGCTACTCCGGGCCAGTACTTGAGCACCTCTCCGACGCGGGATCAGGCCACCATCGATTACCTGGGCCAGCAGTTCGCCAATCCATTCCGGGGCACGAACCCAATCTACGGCGCCAACATTTCCCGCGCCAATCTATTGCGGCCCTATGCACAATTCGGCGGGATCACCGTTGAGGAGCCGATCGGTTATAGCTGGTATCATTCGTTGCAATTCCGCGCTGAAAAACGTTATTCGCGCGGATACACCTTCCAGATGGCCTATACGTGGTCTAAAGCCATGGAGGCAATCTCGTTCCTCAATTCGGTGGACGTCATGCCCTACGAGTCCATTTCGGATTTGGACCGGCCGCACCGGATCGCGGTGAGCGGCATTTACGAACTCCCCTTCGGAAAGAAGCGAAAATACGGCGCAAGCATGCCTGCCGCGCTGGATGTGGTAGCGGGCGGCTGGCAGTTGAATGCAGTCATCATTTTTCAGTCCGGACAGGCGCTCGGCTTCGGCAATGCCATCTTCAATGGAGACATCGAGAACATCGCACTCCCCTCCGATCAACGCAATGCGGACCGCTGGTTCAACACCGCGGCAGGTTTCAATCGCACCGCCAACCAGCAGCTTGCGTTCAACCTGCGCACGTTCCCTCTCCGGTTCAGCGGAGTCCGTGGCGATAGCCAGAACCGTTGGGACATTTCGGCCATCAAGAACTTCCAGCTCCGGGAAAGTGTGAGGCTGCAATTCCGCGCCGAAGCGTTCAACGCGCTCAACCATACGATTCTGAATAACCCAAATACAACGCCGACAAGCACCGCATTTGGTGTAATCACGGGGACAGCGGCGCCGGCGCGGACCTTCCAGCTCGCCTTGAAGCTCGATTTTTAAGTTACGATCACGGGCTGCCGTAGTGGGTCAGTTTGGAAGGCCGATCCCGGATCGCTTCCAATTAATTGGGCGACCTGGCGCCGATTCGCACGGCTATTTCTTCAATCCCGCGCGCCAGGTGGAGCCGTGGCACGATCGCTGCGAGAGATGCTCGCCGTCGACGTGAGCGCGGCAGGCGCATTCGAAGCCAGCTCGTCAAAGTAGACCTCGTTTGCGCGCCCGATTTCGCCGATGATGATGATAATGTCACCGGAAGTTTTCCACCAGCATCAAGTCGTTGACTGCGGAGTCCCGCTTGGCATAGAGAATAGTGCGGCCATCTGGAGCAGCGGTAAAGCCACCAAACATGGCGCCATCGCCGAGATTCCGAGCCACGGTTGTAGATCCATGACTGGCAAAGTCGTAGAACTGAAGCCGGGCTTGGCCGGATATCTCGTCAGCGTAATGGATGCCTCGTTGCATCAACGCGAAAGAGGAGTTTAGAACGCCATCGAGCACCTTGACAGGCTGCCCGCCGGAGGCGGGAACGCGCCACAACGGCAGCGACGCGCCGACTGCCGCGGCCGGGGTGTAGTAAAGCCAGGCTCCGTCCAGCGACTCGAAAGAAACCCAGCCCCCCTCCTTGGTAACCTGCACGGCATCTCCGCCCGCAGCGGCCATCTTCCAGACCTGAAATTGCCGGGTCCGGTTTGAACTGAAGTAGATCCATTTGCCATCCCGGGAGAAACTGGGGACGTGCTCAATGGCTGGATGCTTAGTGAGGTTGCGAGGCTTGCCGCCAGCAACCGGAATCACAAAGATGTCAAACTGCCCCTCAACATCGGAAGCGAAGGTAATCCATTGACCGTCGGGAGACCAGCGGGGAACCCCAGTCCCGGTCGGAGCCTGGAGAAACGTGAGTTGGACGGCGTTGGAGCCGTCGGGGTCCGAAACCCAGATCTCCCAGGCTCCGGAGCGAGTGGAGGTGAACGCAACGCGGCGCCCGTCCGGAGAAAATTGGCAGTGGACTTCAGATTTGGTCGAGGCTATAGCGACGGCCGGCGGAGATGAAGCAGGCGCACCGGGAGCGGAAGTAACGACGCGCCAGATATTCTCGTCCGTGAAGCTGCGTACATAAGCCAGCCGCGCCGGTCTGCCGGGTTGGGAGCTGGAGACCACTGGCATCACGCCATCCTCCCCTACGAATGGCAGTCGCGCAGGCTGGCTGCCGCCATCCAGGGACAGCCGGTAAAGACTGGCCCCCCCCGAAATCGCCCCTGCCGAAAGGAGAACCTCTTTGCCATCCGGCAGCCACGTTGCGTAGTCAGGCTTGAGAGGCGCGAGCGCGATGCGTCTGGCTTCCCCGGCGGCGGTTACATCTCTTCGTATCGGAAGCACGTGTAGCTCTCCAAAGGCCCAGGTACTTCTACGAAGGAAGAGCAATGACTCGCCATCCGGTGACCATGCCGGGTTGGTATCGGCGACAACGGGAGGCTGCGGATTGGTCAACTGCCTCTTCTCTCCAGTCTCCAGTGAAATCACATATAGGGCATCCGGTTTTCCTTCGCCAGTGGTATCAGTGACAATCAGACATTTGTTGTCAGGGCACCAGGTGAGGGAGACGGAGTTGACGGTGATCTCCTGGACGCGCACGTTGGCCAGCTTACGTTCGGGTCCGCCCAAGGGAGGGATCAATCGCAATTCGCGGCCGCTGCTCGCCAACTGCCTTGAGGGATCACCGCGGAGGAAAGCGATCCAACGGCCATCGGGCGACCAGACCGGATTGTAGTCGCTGCGCGGATCGCTGGTCAGCCGCAACGGAGTGCCGGCGCCGATCTGTTGGACGTAGATGTCGGTGTTGTCCTGCTTGGGTCCGTTCCATGTGAACGCCACATGGTTGCCGTCGGGGGAAAACGAGGGATAGAGTTCCGCACCGGGAAACGTTGTGAGCGCGACGGCCCGAGGCAGCTCCGCAGTCTCCGGAGCGCGGCTCGCTCGCCACGCGAGGAAACCAGCGATTAGCAGCACCGGGATCAATGCCGCCAGGAGCCAGCGGCGCTGCAACGATGGCCGCACGGCGCCAACACCTCCTCTCAGCGCGCGCAGATCCACCAGCATGTCGTCCACGTGTTGATAACGCTCTTCGGGTTTCTTTGCCAGCGCCTTGCCAACGATACGATCCAGCTCCAGCGGCACTCCGGCCCGAATCGCTGTCAACGGCTCGTGAGGTTCGTGGATGATCGAATAGATCACGGCCGGTTCCCGCTCTCCTGCAAACGGCAAACTCCCGGTCACCATCTCGTATAGAACGACACCCAGAGACCAGATGTCGGTGCGCTGATCGGTCGCCCGCCGCTGTGCCTGTTCCGGCGACATGTACGCAGGAGTGCCCAGGACTGTGTCCGTCCTGGTGAGCCGTGTGCCTCCCGTGAGCTGCGCCAAGCCGAAGTCCATGATCTTCACTTGTCCCGCCGAGGTCAGCATCAGGTTGGAACTCTTCACGTCCCGATGAACGACACCCTTCTGATGAGCCGCCCGCAAGCCCTCCGCCGCCTGGATGGCGATGTCCAGCGCTTCGTCGAGCTTGAGCGGACGCTCTTTGATCCTGGCTCGCACCTCTGGACCGTCGATGTAGCCTATGGCGAGGAAGACGCGCCCGCCGGTTTCGCCGATTTCGTAGATCGTGCAGATGTTGGGGTGATCGAGGGAGGCGGCCGCCTTGGCCTCGCGAAGGAAGCGCTGCTTGTGCTCCTCACTCTCGAGAAGATGGGCCGCCAAAAACTTCAGCGCAACGGTGCGGTCGAGATTGGTGTCCTCGGCCTTGTAGACCACACCCATCCCGCCCGAGCCGAGTTGCCCAGTGATGCGGTATTGGCGGATGGTCCGGCCGATCATGTGCTACCGACAACAGTCTCAGGAGATTATACCGCTGACGCTCTGTTCTATTGCGGTGGGATGAGGTCATCCCGGTAGAGTCTGAAAGAAGCCGCTCGCGGTTGCGGCGGGCAGTTCCTTTTGGCGTGTTCCTCAGAAAAGAAATTTCGCGCCGAATTGAATGTGGCGCGGACTCTGTGCGGACCCGATGGCGCCGAAGGTGGGCGAGCCGAAATAAAGATCTGGAAGATCGAAATTGGTGTGATTGAACAGGTTGAACGCTTCGGCCCGGAACTGTAGGGTCAAGCTCTCGTGGAGAGCGAGATTCTTGAGGATGGAAACATTGATGCTCTGCTGGCCGTCGCCATTGAGGATGTTGCGGCCGGCATTGCCAAAAGTTCCCTTGGCGGGCAAGGCGAAAGCGGATGTGTCGAACCAGCGTTCCGGCGCGGGGTTGCTGAGATTGGCGTTGCGCAAGGCATGAGGACGGTCGCCAGCGCCAAAGCCGAGGACTGAGCGGCCTGTGCCGCTGTTGTCGTTGTCCGGCAGCAGGGCGACGGTGAAGGGGCGGCCGGTCTGGAAACTCCATATTCCGGAGGTGATCCATCCGCCGCGAAGCTTTCCCTTTCCGAACGGAAGATCGTAGGAGTAGCTGGCTGT
>JAENWC010000191.1 GCA_016650235.1 Terriglobia bacterium | reverse complement strand
GATCTCTCCATCGAACTCGAACCCGTCTACGAGGATCTTCGCGATGATTCTGCGGCCCTTGTACTCGCGTTCCAGATAAGTCCCCGGCGGCGGCAAGCGCGGGTCGAGCGCACCGGCAACCTTCCGGGTGACGCTGAGCTTTGGGTCGAGGATGACGTCTGGCCCGAACTTCGTCTTCGGTGCCCGGATGCGAAGATCGGCGTCGTTGGCGATTTCCAGCGCGCGGCGGCGCGCACGCTCGGAAAGGCCGCCCTCGGCTATTGCCTGAATGCGCCAGGCGACCCTCCGAAACAGGAACTGCTTGTGATTCGACCGGGACTCCTCGCCGAACACCTCAAGGTACTTCTGGCGGAGTTGGCCGACTGGCATCCTGCTCAGTTCGTCAATCTGTTTCCGCATTGCGGTCTCCACTTCGTTCTCCATTCTCATGGCCGTTAACCTCGTGTCCATGACGGCTCGAAGTTTCGGAACAGTCAAGTGAAGAAGCCGTGCGCCGAAGTTTGTCGCGATGGCGGAGGTAGCCGGTCGCAAGGATACTGGCGATGGATTTTAGATCTTCTGTCGGGATGCCCAAGACGATTCACCTCGCTGTGGATTGGCACCACAACGAAAGTCCGCCTTGCGGTCGTTCCGCTGTCGATTGCTTGCTGAAGAGTGCGAAGCACCCTTCGCTGTAAACATACGCAGGGAGTTCGAAAAGTGTAAACCGAGATGCCAAACGCGTTAACCGCGTGGCGGCACTCTCCGGAGAAACGGAGAATTCAGGCGGAGGGGTGCCGGAGAGTACTCACCTCAGCATCCACAACGACTCTCCGAGGCGTGAAGGGGAGAACAGGATCGTTCGGAAATGTATGGCGGAATTGGGGATACTGCGCGAGGAAGGCGTGAACGTGCGGAGGGCGCTGGCGTTAACTACCGGGGACTGGACGTTCGGAGAGAAATAGTTTGGCTCCTCAGGTAGGACTCGAACCTACAACCCTTCGGTTAACAGCCGAATGCTCTACCATTGAGCTACTGAGGAACTGAGGTGGGGCTTCCTTTTCTAATAGACCAAATTGACCGCCCTTGTGTCAAATTTTGGCCATGGAAAAGCGGGACCCGGCCAATTGCCGTGCAGCCATTCTCTTTCAGGGATACAATTGCCCCATGCGTTCTACACGACGTCAGTTTGTCCTTTCCTCCTTGCCTGCGGCGGCTGCAACTGCCGCGAATAAACTTCCCGCGGACGGCCCCCGGCTGCTGATCGCCGGCCTCACCATGCTGGACGGGCGCGCTCAATTCGATGACACCATGAATCGCGACTATCTGGCCCATCTGCAGCAGGGCGGGGCGGACGGAGTTTTGGTGCTCGGCACTACCGGTGAGTTCTCCTCCTTCTCCGTGCGGGAGCGAAAGCAGATTCTGGAGAGCGCGATCAGGCACAAGGGCAAGTTATCCATCATGGCTCAGGTGGCGACTCCGAATTTGCCCGAGACGCTGGAACTGCTGGACCACGCCGCGCGCGCCGGGGCCGGCTCGGCGCTGGTGCTGCCGCCTTTTTACTTCAAGAATCCATCGCTCGACGGGCTGACTGCCTTCTATGAACCAGTGCTGCGTGCCGCGCGCGTTCCCGTGTATCTTTACAACATTCCTCAGTTGAGCGGTGCGCCGATCAGCGCCGAGCTGCTGGCGCGGCTCTCCTCGCACGAGCATCTGGTGGGAGTGAAGGACTCTTTCAGCAAGACCGATGCGATGCTGGCTCTGATGGGCCAGTTTCCCAAGCTCCACTACTACACCGGAGTCACCGCCAATATCGCGGCCAATCTTGCCGCGGGTGGGGCTGGCACCATCACCGGCAGCGGCAGCTATTTCCTAAGCGAGACGCTCGCCATATTTGAGGCGCACCGCAAAGGCGGAGACCGGCAGGCGGCTCAGACGAGCTACGATGCCGCCGCACGCGCCATGGCTGGATATGCCAACATCCCTGCCTCGAAGTTCGCTATGACTCTGCGTGGACTGAAGGAAAGCGCGTGCCGGCCGCCGTTCACCACTCTCACCGCTATCGAGAAGCAGGCGCTCAAGGCCAAGCTAACCTAGCTCCGAGGCTTTGCCGGTCACGCCAGCGGCAAACCCGGCCTTGAAAATAGCGGAGAATTGTTTCATGCCTGCGCCACCTACCACTCGACGGAAGTTTCTTGCCGCTGCCGCCGCGCCTGCGATTCTTCGGTCTCAATCGAGCCGCCGCCCGAACATCCTGTTCGCCATTGCCGACGATCAGTCGTTCCCGCATACCGGCGCGATGGGCGACCGCGTGGTCAAGACTCCTCACTTCGACCGGGTGGCCGAGCGCGGGGTTCTTTTCAAGAACGCCTTCTGCCCTGCCCCGCAATGTTCCCCCACGCGCGCGGCACTTCTGACGGGACGTTACATCTGGCAACTCGAGGAAGCCGGCACGCACGCCAGTCTGTTTCCGAAGAAGTTCCAGGTTTATCCAGATCTATTGGCCGCGGCGGGCTATCACCCCGGACTCACCGGCAAAGGCGCAGGCCCCTGCAATTGGGAGGCGCCCGGATGGCCGCATAACCCGGCCGGTCCATCCTTTGACGCGCGTAAAGACAAGAATGTTCCACAGGGTGTCAACGGCAACGACTACGCCGCTAACTTCGCGGACTTCCTGCAGGCGCGGCCGAAGGACAAACCGTTCTGCTTCTGGTACGGCTGCCATGAACCGCACCGCGTCTACAAGCAGGGGATTGGGGCGGCATCTGGAAAGAAACTGGCGGATGTAGTGGTTCCGCCTTTCCTGCCCGACACGGCGGAGATTCGATCCGACATACTCGACTACTACCAGGAGATCGAGCACTTTGACCGCCACCTGGGGCGCATCCTCGATCAAGTCGAAAAGGCGGGCGAGCTGGACAACACCCTCGTCGTGGTCACCAGCGATAACGGAATGTCGTTTCCGGGCTCCAAAGCGAGCATGTATGACTATGGCTGGCACCAGCCGCTGGCCATCGCCTGGCCCGCGCGCGTCAAGGGTGGGCGGAAAGTGGACGATCTGGTCAGTTTCATCGACTTTGCTCCCACATACCTGGAAGCCGCGGGGCTGAAGCCGTCCAGCGCCATCACCGGACGCAGCCTGTTTTCGATACTCGACTCGTCCGGCTCCGGTCAGGTGGACCCCTCGCGCGACAGGATTTTTGGCGGACGCGAACGGCACTCGCACGCGCGGCGGGACAATCTGGGATACCCGGCCCGAGCGATCCGCACGCACCAGCACCTTTATATTAGGAACTTCAAGCCGGAGCGCTGGCCCGCCGGTGACCCGCAAGGCTACGCCGACATCGACAACGGGCCGTCCAAGAGTTACATGATGGAGCACCGGACAGACTTCGCGGTGGCTCCGTTGTTCGAACACGGTTTCGGCAAGCACCCGGAAGAACAGCTCTACGATGTTACGCGCGACCCGGGCTGCCTGCGCAACCTGGCCGCCTTGCCTGAGCAGGCCGCCACGCGCCAGAGGCTTCGTGCGGACCTGGAGCGCACCCTCACAGCGCAAAAGGATCCACGGATGAGTGGCAGCGAAATCTTCGACAGCTATCCACGCCATTCGCCCATGCGGCCCGAGTTAGGTGGATTCTCCACTCGCGGGGCCTACAATCCGCAATACAAGTAGTCTGGACTGTTCGGCCGCTTCGTGAACTTTAGCACTTTAGCCGGCATTCAACCGCAACATAAAAAGCGTGCAGAAGACACCCGTCAGCAGCAGCGCTACGACCACGCCGACAATCACCAACTGAGTGGTGCTCATGCCTGGTTGAGGTTGACTGTCGCCCCCCGGGGATGGCGCGCCCGAACCAGGCGTGGCCTCCGCCATTGGATTGCGTCCCCCGCTGAACGAGAACTCAAAGGCATCCGGCGTATTGTCAGATTGCGCCTGTGCCGTCTGGCCCGAAGCAGATGTGGACTCCGCCATTGGATTGTCCCCCGTGCTGAACGAGAACTCAAAGGCAGCCGGCGTATTGTCAGATTGCGCCTGTGCCGTCTGGCGGCGCTTCCGCCGGTTGGTCCTCCTTCTCAGCTCGTAGAACTGGCCCGCGGCCCATCCCAGAAAAACAAGATACAGGATGCCGAAGTAGAAATACATGAAGTCGCGGTTCACATCGTTGCGGATGCTCCAGAAGAAAAAGATGATGAAACCGGTCACAAGAACGAAGACCACGTATAGGAAGTACCGATAAAAAGTACTGACCCCGCTCTCTACCGCGTCCAACTGGCGTAACCGTTCCAGCGTTGCGGGATCTGGCTGAGATGGCTTAAAGTGGACAGCCTCCCGCACATCCTCCCAGAATGTCGTTGGCTGGCTGGAGGCCCCGCGGCGATATCCCAACTTTTTGAGAATAAGGTAGATGGGCACGCCGAACACCAGAAAGGCGGCGAGGAACAGTCCCAATGTGATGCCGAGACCGAGCACCTCCGCGGCCATTTCCTCGAACACATCCCAGAATGCTTCCTTAATGAAATCCCAGATGCTTATCCGCAAGAAGCTTTATCCTTTGCCTGTCTATCGTCTTAGGGGAAAAAATCTTTAGTAGAGGCGTTTGGGCACGATGGTCCGGATGAGGTTCCATTCCGCATTGAGCTAAGAAAAGGCGATAATCTCGCCCGATAATAACCGGATGCGAGGTGCGTGTCAACAACTTTGGGATAGCTGTCAAGGCAAATCAATTTTGCGGCCGGAATGCGCCTAACCGCCTGGCGCCAGCGTAGTCTAAAGGGTGGATGGAGGCTAGCGACCAGGACCTCGTCGCACGAGTGCAATCCGGTGATCACCACGCGTACCGCTATCTGGTGGAGCGCTACAGCCGGGGTGTGTTCCGCCTCGCTTATCGAATGACTGGATCCGAACAAGACGCCGAAGACATCGTGCAGGAGAGCTTCTTAAAAGCGTTCCGGCAGATGCATCGTTTTGAGTCACGGAGCGGTTTTGGAACCTGGCTCTACCGGATTACAGCCAACTGCGCACTGGATTTTCTGCGCCTCCGGCAGCGGCATGCGGAGGCAACGGGGGAAATGCCGGGACTGACATCGGCCGAGCCGGCTCCCGACCGGTTGACTTATTCCAGCGAGCTGCGTTTGGGGATAGCGGATGCCTTGGGCACGCTGAGCCCACAGGAACGCGCCGCCTTCGTTTTGCGCCACTATCAGGGCTGCGGCATTCAGGAGATTGCCGGTTCGCTGAACCTGTCCGAGACGGCGGCCAAAAACACCGTCTTTCGCCCCGTCCAAAAACTACGCCGCCATCTGGAGCCACTATGCGCCACTATGACCAGGACGAACTGACGCTTCTCTACTACGGAGAGGCTGGCGCAGACGGCCATCTTGGCCGCTGCCTGGAATGCCAGGAACAGATGAAGCAGTTGTCCGCCACGTTGGACCGGGTGAGGGAGTGGCCCGTTCCACTGCGCCCGGCGGATTATCCAACGCAAGTCTGGGAAGCGCTGGCTCCACAAATCGGCTTGTCGCGTAAGCGGCGCGCATTCCCGTGGCTAGGCGCGGGCGCAGCAATAGCAGCCATGCTGGTGCTGGCATTCCAATTGGGACGGCACACGGCTCCGGGGCCGGCTGCAACGCGGGTGGCAGACCCCTCCGTTGGCGAACGAATCCGCGATGCGGCCATCGGGGACCATCTGGAGCAGTCTCGCTTCGTGCTGGCCGAACTCGCGAATGCAAACGGAAACGATGCGATGGAACTTTCCGCGGGACGCCGCCGCGCCTCTGAACTGTTGCAGCAGAACCGGCTCTACCGCCAGACGGCCGCGCTTTCCGGCATGGGGCAAGTGGAGGACACGCTCGAGGATCTGGAGCGGCTTCTTGTGGAGTTATCCCACGCATCGGACACGTCCGGCCCGCAGGTAATCCTCCATCTGCGCAAGCGGATCGAGCAGCAACAACTATTGTTCCGGGTTCGCATCCTGGAATCGCAATTCCGGCACAAGCTTCAATCTAAGGAAGACAATCTATGAAACTCACCTACACTCTCATTCTCACTTGTCCGGCGCTCCTGATGGCGCAGCCGGATCCCGCCCAGCTCGCGGAAATGGACGCGGCATTGACAAAGGTTACGGCAGCTATCCAGGAAGGGCTCACCTCGAAAATGGCGATGCTGGCGCAACTGGACAGCAAGCAGAAAGAGGCAATCGATAAGCAAGTGCTGAAAAAGACCCGCGAAGCCATGGACCACGCGCGGCTTAAGACGGAGGGTGGCCGGGAGGAATCGCACTACCGCCGCGGCATATCCGCGTTGGATGAACGTGAATGGGACAGGGCAGCGGAGTCCTTTACGGAGGTTAGTAAGTTCAAGGGTACACGCACCGAGGGCGCACTCTATTGGCGGGCCTATGCGCTGCGGAAACTGGGCCGGCGTGAAGAAGCGCTGGCCACGCTGGACCAGTTGCAGAAGAGCCATCCCGGGAGCCGCTGGCTGAACGATGCCAAGGTGCTGGATCAGGAGGTGCGGCAATCCTCCGGGCAGACGGTAACGCCGGAGCAGGAATCGGATGAAGAATTGAAACTGTATGCGCTCAATAGTCTGGTGCACACGGATCCGGATCGCGCCTTGCCGTTGCTCGAAAAAATCCTGTCGTCGGCTTCTTCGCCGCAGTTGAAGGAAAAAGCGTTGTTCGTGCTGGCGCAGATGCCGCCGTCCAAATCGAGTCCCGGGGCGACACAGAAGATCCTGGTCCGGCTGGCGCAAGGAAACACAAACCCGGACCTGCAGCGCAAGGCAGTCCTTTACCTGGGTGAGGCGGCGGATAAGGACAAAGCCATTCTCCAGACTTTATCTGAGATTTACGCCTCTTCCGATGACGCCGCCATCAAGCGCAACGTGCTGCACGGCTACGCGCGCGGCAAGGACAAGGACCGTCTGCTTGCCGTGGCCACCACGGATTCCAACAAGAGCTTGCGGCGCGACGCCCTGCACATGCTGGTGGGCGCCGGGGGCGCTGAAGAACTGTGGAAGTTGTATGGAACCAGTTCAGACCGTGATACCAAAGCGGAGGTGATTCGCGCCCTTAGCTCTTCCAGGAACGCGGGCCGGCTGGTGGAACTGGCGCGCAAAGAGCCGGATGCGGAACTGAAAAAGCAGTTGGTCCGGGAGCTCTCGCACATGAAGTCGAAGGAGGCTTCCGACTACCTGGTGGAATTGATCAGCAAGTAGCCGTAAGGGACCGGGCAACGAGGGCAACGACAGGCCAGAGGCCAATCCTACCCGGCAGTGCTACAATTCTGTCTTCATGCCCAAGCGGGTCTCCCTTTTTGTCACCTGTGTAGTGGATCAGCTTTTCCCTCGCGCCGGAATGGCGATGGCCGATGTATTGGAGCGTCTCGGCTATCAATTGGACTTCCCTGAGGCACAGACCTGCTGCGGGCAGCCCGCCTTCAACTCCGGATTCTGGGACCAGGCACGGGAAGTGGCCGCGCACTTTCTCGATGTCTTCGAGGACGCCGAATGCATTGTGGTACCTTCGGGATCCTGCACGGCGATGATCACGCATCACTTCGCCGGGATCATGGAGGCGGATCCAGCACTGCTGGCGCGCGCGCGCAGGATCGAGTCTCGCGTCTATGAGTTCTCTCGTTTCCTGACGGAAGTGGCCGGCGTCGAAGATGTCGGGGCGCGCTTCCCGCACACGGTCACCTACCACGACTCCTGCCATGCTCTGCGCGAATTGAAAATCAAGTCCGGACCGCGGCAATTGTTGAGCGCGGTGAGCGGGCTCACGTTGAAGGAGATGGACGCAGCCGAGGAGTGTTGCGGCTTTGGCGGCACGTTCTCAGTAAAGTTCGATGAGGTGTCGGGCGCAATGGCGCGCACCAAGATCGAGTCCATACACCGGACCGGCGCGGAGTATGTCGTCTCCATCGATTCCAGTTGCCTGATGCAACTCCAGGGAGCGCTCTCGCGCGCCGGTAGCCCTGTGCGCGCCCTCCATCTTTCCGAAGTTCTCGCCAGCCGCTAGTCATGAACCCAATCCCTGAGCAGAAGATACACGACACGCTGGCCAATGCGAATCTGCAACTGGCCATTTACGATGCCACCGCGCGTCTGATGCACAAGCGGCGGACGGCGCTGGACAATCCGCTAGCCGCTGATTTCGAAGCCTGGCGCGAACAGGCCAATCGCATCAAGCGCCATACGATTGAGAATCTCGACCATTACCTCGAGCAGCTCGAACAGAACCTGGTCCACAACGGCGGCAAAGTGATCTGGGCCCGCGATGCCACCGAGGCGGCCGACTTCATTCTCAAGCTGGCCAAGGATAACAACGCGCTGCGGCTGGTGAAATCCAAGTCGATGACCACCGAAGAGATCGACCTCAATGAGCGGCTCGAGCATCATCGGCTCGATGTGGTGGAGACCGATCTGGGCGAATACATTCTCCAACTGGCGCACCAGCGTCCGTACCACATTGTCGCGCCGGCGCTGCACATGACCCGGTATCAGGTGGCCGACATCTTTACGGAGAGACTTGGCGTTGCGCGTGAAGTGGTGATCGAGAAGCAGACCATGATCGCCCGGGCCAAGCTGCGCGAGAAGTTTCTTACGGCCGACATCGGCATCACCGGGGCCAATTTCCTCATCGCCGATTCCGGCGCGGTGGTAGTGGTGGAGAACGAAGGCAACGCGCGTCTATCCAGTTCGGCGCCCCGCATTCAGATCGCGGTGGCGGGCCTGGAAAAACTGATTCCAAGGGCGCAGGACCTGGCCATCTTCCTGAAGATTCTGGGACGCAGCGCTACCGGACAGCCGCTCACCGTGTATACCTCGTTTCTGGCCGGACCACGCCGCGCCGGTGAAATTGACGGGCCCGAGCAGTTCTACCTGGTGCTTGTCGACAACGGACGCACCCGCGTATTGGCCGACCGGGACAAGCGGCAAGCGCTCTACTGCATCCGCTGCGGGGCGTGTTTGAACCACTGCCCGGTATACCGCAAGATTGGCGGCCACAACTATCCGTGGGTCTATTCCGGACCCATCGGCGCAATCCTCAGTCCTCTGTTCCATGGCGTGACCGAGGATCCATGGCTGCCGTCGGCATCCAGCCTTTGCGGGGCTTGCGGCGAAGTCTGTCCGGTGAAGATCGAGATTCCGAAGATTCTGCTCGAACTGCGTAACGACGTGGTGAAGGCCAAGCAGCGGGAGGGATCTGGCAAGCTGGAGCGATGGGCCTTCCGCATTTGGGCCTTCTTTATGAGGCATCCGAAGCTTTATGAGATGGCCGGCATGGCGGCCCCCGCCATTCTGCCGGAAGCCTCCGGCGGCGCCTGGATTCAGTCCGTCGCCCTGCCCCTGCGCATAGGACCACTGGCCCGCTGGCTGAGCCAGCGTGATCTGCCACCGCCGGCAGCACGATCGTTCCGCCAGCAATGGCGTGAGCGGCGGAGGCAGGCCTGATGTCGCGCGATCATATTCTGCATAAGGTCAGAACCGCGCTGGGACGCAGCGCCGGCCAGGCAGTGGAAGCGCCGCCTACCCCTTGGATCAAGATTCCGGAGGTCTCAATGGATGCGCGCCTTGAGCAGTTTTGCAAGGCGCTGGAGGCTCTCAACGGAAAGACGCTCGTGGCCGGCTCGAAGGAGGAAGCCCGCCAATACGCCGGGACTCTTCTCCAAAACCGGACCGCCATCGCCTCCAACGCGCCGTTCCTCGCCGCATGCGGTATTCACACGATTCCGGGTGTGCTGACCGGAATCATTGACCGCGTGGCCTTGCGTGATGCTTGTGCTGGGTGTGATGTGGGAATCACCAGCGCTGATTACGCGCTTGCCGACACCGGCACGCTCGTGTTGTTGTCCTCACCGGAGGAGGCTCGTATGATCTCGCTGCTGCCTCCGGTTCATCTTGCGGTAGTGCCGCGGGACCGGCTGTTGACCGGGCTGGATGAATTGCTGACCGTGCTTCCGGTCCCATCGCAGAGGTCCAGTTCGATGGTGTTCATCACTGGACCCAGCCGCACCGCCGACATCGAGCAGATTCTCGTGCGCGGCGTGCACGGCCCTGGCGAGACTCACGTGGTCTGGGTCTAGTCCATGCGGGAAAAAAAGATGATTAGGCCGCCCATGAACGCCGAGATCATCGCCGTCGGCTCAGAGATGCTGACCCCGCAGCGCGTCGACACCAATTCCCTGTGGCTCACCGATCAGTTGAATCAGCTCGGCGTGGAAGTGGTGGCCAAGATGATTGTCGGGGATGACCGGGAGCGACTGGCCACGCTGTTCAGCGCCGCCTTGGCCCGCGCCGAGATCGTGATCCTCTCCGGTGGTCTTGGACCCACTGAGGACGACGTCACACGCGACGCCGTGGCACTGGCCCTCGGCCGCACAACCGAGTTTCGCCAGGAGCTGCTGGATGCCATTGCCGAGCGGTTTCAGCGCATGAACCGCCCTATGGCCGAGATCAACAGACGGCAGGCATTCCTGATCCAGGGCTTTGAAGCCCTCGCCAATCCCCGCGGCACCGCGCCCGGTCAGTGGAGCCAGTTGGACAACGGCAAGATCGTCGTTCTGTTGCCCGGACCTCCGCATGAACTGAAGGGCATGTATTTCGATCACTGCCAGCAGCGCATTCGTTCTATCCTGCCGCCCCAGCACATCGCCACATTGCAGTTCCGCGTGGCGGGTATCGGAGAATCCGATCTCGATCAACTCATCGCGCCTGTCTATACGCGCTACTCGAACCCGGTGACCACCGTGCTGGCCAAGCCGGGCGATGTCGAGATTCATCTGCGCGCCCGCTGCCCGTCACAGGAAGAGGCGCACGCGCTGCTGGCCGCAGTGGGTCCGCAGATCGAGGCATTGCTCGGCCCGCGCATCTATTCCCGCAACGGCGATGATCTGGAAACAACGGTCGGCAAACTCCTTCTCCAACGAAAGGCCACCCTCAGCGTCGCCGAAAGCTGCACCGGAGGATTGCTGGCAGGCCGCATCACTTCCGTCCCCGGAAGCTCGGCTTACTTCAACGGCGGCTTCCTCACATACACCAATGCGATGAAGCAGGCCCTGCTCGGCGTGGACCCGGCGCTGATTGCCGGGCACACCGAGGTTAGCGAAGCGGTGGCCATCGCCATGGCCGAAGGGGCAAGAACACGCACTGGCTCCACCTACGCAGTCTCCGTTACCGGCTACGCCGGACCGGACGGAGGCACCGAAGCGAACCCGGTGGGCACTGTTTTTATTGGATTGTCTTCGAAGGAAAAGAGTAAAGCCCGCCGCTATCAGTTGTTCGGGGATCGCTCACGCGTGCGCGCGTTGGCCGTTACCACCGCGCTCAACAAGCTCCGCCAACTGCTGGGGTAAATCAGCCAGTCCGATTCCCAGTTGCTCAGGATGTAAGTCCAACGATCAACCATTACCTCCACCTACTCATCACCCCGCTCTTGCTTCTGAGTATTGGGTCCGTTCATCTGCCATGGTGTTGTTCTATTGGCGCAGCGCTCCTCTCAGCATAGTCCGTCTCTGGCCACTATCACACATTACCTCGGGGGCTGCTAAGCTAAATGTGGAATCCATGAGTGCAGATTCACGAGCTCATATGGCCGGAAGATCGAGTCGAGCATATTGGCCGTCACGGCGTTCAACCCGAAGAGGTAGAAGAGGTTTGTTTTGGCCAGACACTTGTTCTGCGTGCAAAGTCTTACGGAACAAACCCTGTCTGTTATGTGCTAGGGGAAACCTCATCAGGGCGGCATCTCTTCTGCGTAGTCATCCAGTTTCCTAACGGTAGAGGTTTCCCTGTTACTGCCCGGCCAATGACGCGGAAAGAGAAAGAGCGGTACAACCGATGGAAAAGACGATAAAAAGGCAACGGATGCCGAATACCGATTCCATTGAAGAGTTGGCTAAGTTTTGGGATGCCAACGATCTGACAGACTTCGAACAGGATCTGGAAGTGGCGGGAGAGCCGGTCTTTGTGCAGGCAAAGGGCACGTCCGTGCGCATCAACCTACAGCCTCCCGCGGCTCGGCATCTTAAGAAAATCGCGCGATCCAAGGGTGTCAAGGAAACCACGGTACTTCGTCAGTGGATTCTTGAAAGACTCAAGGAGCCTCCCCCGGCTGGCCGCCTGCCTAATAAGACGCGCCGCGGTTGAACACCGGGAATACGCTCTAATTTAGATCGCCATTTTCTGGCCGATCCAACCTTCCACCGATTCGATAGGGACCATCTCGATGGCGTCCCACGGGCACCCGTCGAGAAATGCGCCATCGGGCCCTTTGCTCGT
>JAENWC010000190.1 GCA_016650235.1 Terriglobia bacterium | reverse complement strand
TTGGTCGCGATGCAGGGCGCGCCAATTAATATTCTGCCAGAAACATTCAGGATATAGAGGTAATAACAGGAGACCGCTTGCCAGAATCGACGCCAAGGCTAAGCGTTCCGAGGAGCCTACGCAGTCTGATTCCTGGCTCTATGCGCTTTTAGAGGAGCTTCCTGCCCTGACCATATATAGTCACGTGACCATATATCGTTACCTGCCGGAGGGCTTCCCAGAGCACGTGGCCGCCTGTTTGAGCATTTGGCGGTAGCCGCGTTGGAGCATTCCGCCAAGGGCGGTTCAGCCTTTCTCGTGCGCTGGAGCTGGAGAGAGATTGACCGATGTCGTATCAAAACAGGAGAACATGAAAAAGGTATGCCGGGCGATCACCTGATGATGGCGATGGCCAACGAGCCACACCATGTGCCGGCGATGGCCTACCATCAGAACTTGGCTACCTTTGCCAAGAGGTTGCACAAGCAAGCGATGGGAGCCAGTTCCGTCAACGTCGAGTTCGCCCAGGCCGCGGTGGCGGAGATGAGGCGCAGCTTCGGCCAAATGAGCAGCATCACAACGCGCAAATGCGGACGATGAGCGCCGAGATGCACACCAAGATGGGTGGCATGATGCAGCAGATGGGTACGCATCGGACTGAACTGAACAACTCTCTTACGGCGCTGGAACAGGAGGTTCAGTCGTCAGCGAAAGATACGAAGAAAGTCTCGGCCCTCGCCGCACGGCCGGGTAGTTCGCGGACGGCATCGTTCGCCTCGGCTTCGGAATTCGAACCTGGCGCGTTTGAAAAACTCGCCCCGCTCCGGTTGGAGTCCAAACGTTGGACCGGAGTGGGTAATAAACACACAACAAGAATATCGCTGGCCGGAAAGCGCGGAAAATGGAGCGTCGCATGGAGGCATTATTTCGTTTGAGTTGGCGAAAAAGGCGGGGGAGGCGGAAGTGGCCCGTTGCGTGCTCTAGATGACATTTCGGGGCAAGCATGATCGAAGCCCCAAACGCCGTGTTCCATCACGAACCGCTCACAATGGAGGCTTGTGTATGTCTTTCTCAATACTTTCCCGGATCCTTCTAGCCGTTTCCGCTCTGATTACGCTGGTCCTGCCGGCTGGCGCGCAAACCATCTTAGTGAGTCCGAGCACGCTGTCGTTTTATCATCAGCTAGGCCAGGGGTCGCCTGTCCAGCAGAATCTGGCGATTTCCGCCAGTACGGCATTGGCAACCACGGTCACGACTTCGTCTTTGGGCGGAGTGAATTGGCTGTTTGCAAATCCTATAGTAGGCACAACGCCGTACACGATGACCGTCGTGGTAGCTCCGTCGGGCCTGACAGCGGGCGTCTACAACGGAACCATTGCGATTGCATCACAGGGGGCAACCAACAGCCCGGTCATGGTACCAGTCACGTTGACCGTGAGCAACAGCCCTTTATTGGTCGCGAATCCGACAGCACTCACGTATAGCTTTTCGGCGGGCGGCACGCCGCCTCCCAGCCAACAGATCGCCTTGTCCAGCACGACGACGGGCGTGGCCTTCACGGCGGCCGCTTCAGTGGGATGGCTGAGCGTGACACCGGTTTCCGGAAACACGAGTGCCAGCCTAACGGTGACAGTGAATCAATCGGGGCTGCCGATCGGCTTACACACTGGCTCAGTCACAGTCGCGGCAGCCGCGGCAGGCAATAGCCCGTTGGTGATTCCAGTGGCTTTTACGGTTGCCGATGAGATCCGTCTGACAGTGAGCCCGGCCACTCTCGCAGTGGATTTTCAGGCTGGCACAGCTCAGCCTGCCGATCGGGTCGTGTCGGTGATCAGCACAGGCGCCCCGGCCAACTTTACCGCGGTTGCCACCACCACTTCCGGCGGTTCGTGGCTGAGCCTCGGTGCGAACTCGGGAAATACACCGGCCAACTTGAGCATTGGCTTTAATCCGACCGGCTTGGCGGCAGGAACATACGCCGGCAAAATCTCGGTTAGTTCCACGGCGGCAATCAACAGCCCGCAAGAGGTGGCGGTGACCTTAAAAGTGACCACCGATCCTATCTTGACGGCCGGGCCTGCCGGCTTGCATTTCACTTCGCAAACGGGGGGGGCTTCGGTGCCACGGCAGATTGCGGTTCTGTCGAATTTCGGCAACACAGTACCTTTCACACTCGCTGTATCCACTAATGGCGGGGGCGATTGGCTCAGCGCACTACCCTCGGCGGCCACGACACCAGCAGCTCTTTCCATAGGAGTCAATCCAGGTTCCCTATTACCTGGAACCTATACCGGCGCGGTGACGGTTACCGGAACCGCCGGGAACAGTCCATTCGCGATTCCGGTCACCTTGGTGGTGACACCAACATCGGCTTTGCGCGTGACGCCGAACCAGCTTTCGTTTGTTTTCCAGACCGGAGGCTCGAACCCGGCTTCCAAGACACTCTCCATTGCCAGCACCGGACTCACGGTCAATTACAACACCTCGGTCAGTGTGTCCGGCGGCGGCGCCTGGTTGGCGGTCACGCCGGCAACCGGAGCCGCATCGAGCGAAGTCGCGGTCACCGCTAACCCGGCTGGCCTGTCTCCAGGACTGTACACCGGAACAGTGAACATTACATCCACGGAGGCCAACTCGGTGGCCGTCCCGGTTCCTGTCACACTTCTGGTGAGTGCAACCTCCCTGTTGAACGTGCCGTCAGGGCCGCTCACTTATTCGTTTGCAGCCGGAGGGACGCCACCGGTGAGCCAGAACTTCCTGATCGCCAGCACCGGCGCCGCGTTCAATTTCTCCGCGGCCACCACGACGACTACCGCCTCCAACTGGCTCGTGATTGCGCCGGCATCCGGACCCACGGGAACACTGCTATCGGTAGGCGTGAATCCACTGGGGCTGTCGGAGGGCACATTTACCGGGATCGTTACCATCACGGCAGCGGGTGTCCTCAACAGTCCACAGCACATCCCGGTCAGCTTCACGGTGAGTACCGCGTCCGAGTTGATTGTCGGTCCGGCTCCTCTAGTGTTTGACCAGGTGATTGGGGCGGATCCAATTGCGCCCAAGACTTTGAATGTGTCCAGTTCCGGAACCATCCTCTCCTTCAACGCCACGGCAGCCACCACTTTGAGCGGCGGGACCTGGCTCAGCGTAACCCCGAGTGCGGGGCTCACGCCGGCCGCTGTCAGTGTGCGCGCCAACGCGGCCGGGCTGGAAGCGGGCACCTACGCGGGGTCCATCTCAGTGACCGCCGCTAATGCTACTAACAGTCCGCGGATTGTGCCGGTGACGCTGAACGTGACGCGGGCTCGGCCGGAGCTCAATGTCAGCAGGAGCAGTCTCACCTTCAACGCCAACGCCAGCGGGAGCGCGCCCGCGGGTGAGCAGATTCAAGTCACCTCATCCGGAGACCCACTCAGCTATGTGGTCTCGGTTACAACCTCGCAGGGGACCGGATGGTTGTCGGTGACCTCCGCATCGGGGACAACACCGGCCAGCTTCACAGTCAATGTATCCCCGGCGAACCTGGCCCCCGGCAACTACAATGGCACCGTGTCGGTGGCTTCCACGGGAGCCTCCAATAGTCCGCGCAATATTTCCGTGAGCTTTACTTTGGTTGCGGTAACCGCGCCTTCTCTCACGGCCTTTGTCAACGCAGCCAGCTTCCTGCCGGCCGCGGCGGTGCCCGGAATGATCGTGACTCTGGGCGGAGTGGGCATCGGGCCAACCACGATATCCACACTGCAGTTGAAATCGAATGGGACGGTGGAAACCAAGCTGGCGGATACCCGCATCCTGTTTGATGGGATTGAATCACCGCTCGTCTATGTCTCCTCGACACAGTCCAGCGCCGTGGTTCCTTACGCTGTCTCGGGCCGCCTGAGTTCCCGTGTACAGGTGGAATATAAGGGCGTACTCTCGAATGCATTGCAACTCAACGTCGCCGATGCCTCCCCGGGCATCTTCACGGCTAACTCCGCCGGCAGCGGGCAGGGGTCGATCCTGAACCAGAATGGATCGGTGAATTCCACGGCCAACCCGGCCGATCGCGGATTCGTGATCGTGGTCTATGCGACCGGTGAGGGACAGACAATGCCGGCCGGCACCGACGGCAGCATTGCGGGGGCGACACTCAAACGGCCGCTGTTGCAGGTGCTGGCCAAGATCGGCGGCCAGGATGCGGTGGTGGAATATGCCGGATCGGCGCCGGGGCTGATCTCGGGCGCCTTCCAGGTGAACCTGCGCGTCCCGGACGGGGTGATCCCTGGACCAGCGGTTCCGGTCGAAATCACAGTAGGCGCAGCTACCACCCAGGTTGGCGTGACGGTGGCCATCCGGTAACGGCGGAAGTACCTGCTTGTCAGAAATTGCATGCTTGGGGCGAGAGCCACCCCCGGCGTCATGCGACAATTCTGAGGATCGCCAGGCTAGGCTAGCTACTTAGGCGAGCGCATCGCGCGGGGTCTGAAGCGCGAGGCCCGCACTGGCAGGTTGTGGGGATGAGGGAGGTTACCGGCCGCGCGAAAGCACGATCGCCGAGTTCTTGCTGCCAAAGGCGATGCAGTTGCACACCGCATGCTCAATGGCAAGCGGCCGTGAGTGGTTGGCCACGTAATCCAGATCGCACTCCGGCGCGGGATCATCCAGATTGATGGTCGGCGGGGCAATCCCATCGCGCATGGCGAGCAGGGTTGCGGCGATTCCCGCCGCGCCACAGGCCCCTTGCGGATGTCCGATGAGACTCTTGAGCGCCGAGCCCGGAAGACGCGACGCATGGTCTCCAAAAGCGATCTTCACCGCCCGCGTCTCAATTCGATCGTTCAGTTCCGTCGATGTTCCGTGATAGTTGAGATACTGCACGTCCCCTGGTCCGATGCCGGCTTCGCGCATGGCCATCGACATGGCGCGCGCGGGCTCTTCCGCTGTCTCCTCCAGGCGCACGCGGTGAAATGCCTCGCACGTCGATCCGTAGCCCGCGATCTCGCCGTAAATGCGCGCGCCCCGATCCAAGGCACGCTGCCGTTCCTCCAGGACAAAGAACCAGGCCCCTTCCGCGAGCACAAACCCGTCTCTGTCCCGCGAGAAGGGCCGGGATGCCTTCTCCGGTTCCTCGTTCCAACTGGACGTCATAATGCGCATAAGCTGAAAGCCGCGCACGATGAGCGGCGCGATGGGCGCGTCCACGCCGCCGGCAATCACCGTATCCACGATGCCCATGCGGATGTTTTGCACAGCGTACCCGATGGCGTCGGTGGAGGATGTGCAGCCTGTGGAGACCATGTGAGAGAAGCCCCGGAATCCAAACCGCATGGAGATCTCGCTGGCAAGGGTTCCGATGGTGGAGCTGGGAATGACATAGACGCTGCATTGTTTCAGGAGTCCCGCGTACCAAAGCCGGTACTGTTCTTCGCTGAACTCCTGACTGCCGCCGCCTGATCCCACCAGTACGCCGATGCCGCGCAACTCCTCGCGCGTCATGGCGGCGGGATCGAGGCCCGCGTCTTGTAGAGCCTCGGCCGTCGCGGCCCTGGCCAGCGGCACTACCCGCGAGACATGCTGCCGGTCCTTGAGATCGACGTATGCCTCCGTATCGAAATCGCGCACTTCACCGGCAATCCGCACGACATGCCCGGAACTGTCGAAATGACTGATCTTCTTCACGCCGCTCACGCCATCCCTGGTGGCCTGCCAAAACGCTTCCCGTCCAATGCCATTGGGGCTCACAGCTCCGATTCCGGTCACAACTACGCGACGATGCATCTGACTAGTATAGGTGTTCAGCAGGGCCTGTTAAGATAAAAGGACATGTTTGCGGCCGCGGCTGCGAACTGGAAGAGGTATCTGTATGGATTCACGACGAAATTTCATTGGTAAAGTGGCAGGCGGTCTGGCCGGCACTTTGGCGACTCCGCAATCGGTGATCGGCGCGGGCGAGCGCATCCGGCTCGGGATTATCGGGCCCGGCGCGCGCGGAATGCAGATTGTGCGGGAGGCCATGGAGTGCCCCAATGCAGAGATGGTGGCCTTCGCCGATGTCTACACCAAGCGGCTGGAAGAGGCCAAGCAGGTTGCGCCGGCGGCAAAAACCTATCTCGACTATCGCTATCTGCTCGAGGACAAGTCCATTGATGCGGTCCTCATCGCCACCCCGCAGCACCTGCACTGCGGGCACTTCATCGCCGCGCTCGAGGCGGGCAAGCACATATATCAGGAAAAGACCATGGCGTTCAATGTCGACCACGCCAAACGCATGCGCGCCGCCTATAAGAAAGCCGGCAAGCGCACGGTGCAGATCGGCCATCAGTCCTGCTCCTCCGGACAGGTGACCGACGCTAGCCGGTTCCTGGCTTCGGGCAAAGTGGGCAAGGTGACTGCCATTCACGCGCACATGTACCGCAACACGGCTCATGGAAAACCGCAGTGGTCGCGGCCCGTTTATCCTGACATGACGCCGGAGAACATTCTTTGGAAATCGTTTCTCGGCGAGGCGCCCGAGCGCGGCTTTGACGCCAACCGCTACATCAACTGGCGCTTTTTCTGGGATTACTCCGGCGGCAACGTCTACGAAAACATGTGCCACCAGTTATCCTTTTGGTACAAGGTGATGAACCTGCAGATTCCCAAAGCGGTGACCATGGTCGGCGGACTTTATCTATGGAAGGACGGCCGCGAGGTTCCCGACACAATGAACGTGGCCATGGAGCATCCTGAAGAGATTCTGTTCAGTTGGGATTCCGGTTTCGGGAACAGCCATCTGGGCTCCACCGAAGACGTCCTCGGGGACGATGGCACCATCAGCAAAGGCCAGCAGATCCGCTATACGCCGCAAAAAGTGAATCTGCCCAATGAGGTGGAAATGGTTGGTAGAAGCACCACGCCAAAGCACGCGCACATGCAGAACTTCCTCGACTGTGTGCGGTCCGGCGCCGAACCCAACTGTCCCTTCGATGTCGGATTCCGCGTTTCTGTCGCCTGCCGCATGTCCGTGGATAGCTACCGTCTGGGCCGCACCTTGCGCTGGGATGCCGTCAAGGAGGAGATCGTCTAAGCTCTCCGCATATGGACTTCCAATACTCGGACGACCATCTGCAGTTGCGCCGGGCCGTGCGCGAGTTTGCGGAAGCGGAAATCGCTCCGTACGTACTCGAGTGGGATGAAGGGCAGATCTTCCCGCTGGAAGTTGTCAAGAAACTGGGCCGGCTCGGCTACCTCGGTTGCGTGTTTCCCGAGGCGCTGGGCGGCGCCGCGTTGGACTATGTCTCCTATTGCATCGTGATTGAAGAGTTGTCGCGCGTGGATCCGTCGGTGGGTCTCATCGTCGCGGCGCACACTTCGCTGTGCGCCAACCATATCTATCTGGCAGGCACTCCGGAGCAGAAGCGCGCCTACATCCCCAAACTCGCCAGCGGTGAATGGATCGGCTGCTGGTCACTGACGGAGAACGATGCGGGCTCGGATGCCGCCGGAACGCGGACTAAGGCGGTGAAAGAAGGCGCAAGCTGGCGCATCAACGGGGCGAAGACTTTTTGCACCAACGCGCATTACGCACAGGTCTGCGTGGCGATGGCCGTTACCGATCGCGCGGCATCCCATCACGGAATCTCCGCATTCATTGTGGATACCAGCGCCGGGGGATTCCGTTTGGGAAAGAAGGAAAACAAGCTCGGCATGCGCGCCAGCGCCACCGGAGAAGTGATCTTCGAGGATTGCCGCCTGCCCGCATCCGGGTTGCTCGGCAAGCAGGGGGAAGGATTCGTGGACAGCCTGCGCGTGCTGGATGGCGGACGCATTTCCATCGCCGCGCTCTCGGTGGGCCTCGCCCAGGGCGCCTATGACGCCGCGCTCAAGTACAGCAAGCAGCGCAAACAGTTCGGACGTTTCATTTCCGAGTTCCAGGCCATTCAACACAAACTGGCCGATATGGCCACATCGATTGAAGCCGCGCGCCTGCTCACATATCGCGCCGCCGCCATGCACTCGGGGGGCCGTAAGGTGAATAAGGAGTCCGCCATGGCGAAGCTGTTCTCCAGCGAGATGGCGGTCCGCGTGGCCGACGAGGCAGTCCAGATCTACGGCGGCTACGGATTCATCAAAGACTATCCCGTCGAGAAGTTCTACCGCGACGCGAAGCTGTGTACCATCGGCGAAGGCACCAGCGAGATTCAGCGCATGGTGATCGCCCGCCAACTGTTGAAAAGCTGATGATGGATCTGGCCGAGCGCATCATGAATGGCGACATCCGCGCGCTGGCTCGCGCGGCCACTCTCATCGAGGACCGCGCGCCGGAGTCGGCCGGCCTGCTGCAATCGCTCGCCGCGCACACCGGCAAGGCTCTGGTGATCGGCATTACCGGGCCTCCCGGAGCCGGCAAGAGCACGCTTGTGGACCGTCTGGTGGCCGCGCTGCGGAGAGAAAACAAGACCGTCGCCGTGATGGCCGTGGATCCCACCAGTCCCTATTCTGGCGGCGCTATTCTCGGCGACCGTATCCGCATGCAGTCGCACTCGGGCGATGCGGGCGTGTTCATACGCTCGCTGGCAACGCGGGGGGCGCATGGCGGACTCTCCCAGGCCGTTGGGAATTTGATTAGGCTTTTTGATGCCGCCGGCCGCGATGTTGTGATCGTCGAGACGGTCGGCGTGGGGCAGGATGAGGTAGACGTGGCGCGCCGGGTCCGTGTCACGGTGGTGGTTCTGGTCCCAGGCCTCGGCGATGATGTGCAGGCGATCAAGGCGGGACTGATGGAGATTGCAGGCATCTTTGTCATCAATAAAGCCGATCTGCCCGGCGCCGATGAACTGGCGCTTCATCTGCATGAATTCGATGTGCCGGTGGTGCGGACTGTGGCCACTGAAGATCGGGGCATCGGTGAACTGCTGGAGGCCATCCGCGCCGCCGCGGCAAAGGTCCCGAGAAGTTTTCAAGTGGCGCCCGGTGCAACGGCCCGCATCGATCATCTTGGAATCGCCGTCCGGTCGATTGATGAAGCTCTTGCCTTTTACCGCGATCCACTCGGACTGACAGTCAGCTTGCGCGAAACTGTGGAAACCGAGAAGGTTCATGTGGCGATGCTACCGGCCGGAGAGGCGCGGCTGGAACTGCTGGAGCCATCCCAGCCGGATTCGGTGATAGCAAAGTTTCTCTAAAAGCGGGGCGAAGGATTGCACCATGCCGCCCTCCGCGTGCGGGACTTTGCAGAGACGGTAGAGCGGTTGAAGGCCGCCGGCGCGCGGCTGCTCCATGAGCCGCGCAAGGGCGCCGGTGGCCACACCTACGTATTTATACATCCCTCGTCCACGGGCGGGGTTTTGCTGGAATTGATTGAAGAGGAGCATTCAGAGTGAAAGTCAACATCGGCATCATCGGCGGCAGCGGACTTTATTCCATGCCTGGGTTTACTGCGCAAGAAGAGGTCCGGATCGAGACGCCCTGGGGGCCGCCATCGGATGCCTACATATTAGGGGAACTCTCAGGCCGCAAAGTGGCGTTTCTGGCGCGCCACGGCCGGGGGCATCGCTTCTCACCTTCCGAACTAAATTTCCGCGCCAACATCTTCGGCTTCAAGAGCCTCGGCGTGGAGCGCATTGTCTCGCTCAGCGCGGTGGGTTCCTTGAAGGAAGAGCACCGGCCGCTGGACTTTGTGATCCCGGATCAATTCTTTGACCGCACGCGCGGGCGGGTATCCACATTCTTTGGAGAAGGGCTGGTGGCTCATGTGAGCTTTGCCGATCCGGTCTGCCATGAAGTGGCGCAAGTGTTGCACGCAGCCTGCCTGTCGAGCGATGTGAATGCCAAGTTGGGCGGCACGTACCTTTGCATGGAAGGTCCCGCGTTTTCCACCAAAGCCGAATCCAACGTTTACCGTAGCTGGGGCATGGACGTCATCGGCATGACCAACCTGCAGGAGGCCAAGCTGGCGCGCGAAGCCGAGATCTGTTACGCCACCGCCGCCATGGTGACCGACTATGACTGCTGGCATCCGGACCACGACGCAGTTACGGTGGCCGACATTATCGCCAACCTTACCCGGAATGCCGGGAACGCGGCCAAGGTAGTTACCGCCGCCGTCGCCGCGATGCCAGAGGCGCGCCACTGCAAGTGCGGTTCGGCGCTGGCGCATGCATTGATCACGGATCGCAAGGCGATTCCGGAGGAGACGCGCAAGAAGCTGGATCTGATAATCGGGAAGTACTTCCAGCCGAGGCACAAATAGCCGGCGACACGCCCAATAGACGTGGAAGGGCATTTTTGCTGGTCAAAGAGTAACCGTGGCCAGACGGGCTGTTGAACAAGGATTTGATCCTTGCTTGGTAAGGATAGACGCGCATCCAGGAAACAATCAATGGCCAAAGTCACATCTAAGTACCAAGTCACCGTGCCGAAGAAGATCGCGCCCAGGTGATGTCATCGACTGGGTAGCCGCTGGCGAAGTGATTCGTGTCATTCCTCCAGCCCAACAAGTGATGCCTGAAAGCCGGGAGTCACAACTCCGTTTGTTCGACCAAGCGACCGAACGCCACCGCGGGCGTCCCTCGGCGCGTCCGGTAACGCGTCCTCGCGAAAGAGGTTGGAGCAGAGAGGACCTCTACGGGCGTGGCCGCTCTCGTTGATACGAATATACTGGTCTACCGGTTCGATGCCCGCTTTGCCGGCAAGCAGCAGATTGCAACCGAAATTCTTAGGCTTAATCAAACTACCATCAGGACCGGCATGGTCGCAATCGATAGCTTGCCAGATCCTGGAGTCATTCCACTCCAGGTACTTGTCAAGATTCTCTCGGCTTGTCGGAGGAGGGAAGGCCCCGCGTTGCCCGAATGCGTCGCCGTATTCCTGGTCTATTA